>JALGTR010000103.1 GCA_029821265.1 Candidatus Zipacnadia bacterium | reverse complement strand
ACTGCGGCGCCAGCTTGCCCGCCTCTCCGCCCGCGGTCATCGTCAGCGGGGCGTTGACCACCGGGAAGGTGTCACCGCGCGAGTCCGTGACGGTCACGCTCACGCGTACGGGGCCGCCGGGCTCCCACGTTGACTGAAAGTCGCTCAGCCGCACACTGTACTCGCCGGAGAGATCCGCGAGTGTAAAGGTCAGCTCGCGGTCCACCTCGCGCTGGAGGAAGAAGCCCGGTGGATCGGTGATGTCCAGCCAGTCGCCACCTTCGGCGGGATCGATGAGGAAGTAGCGATGTCCGCGAATGCTCACGATGCCGCGTCCAGGCAACGCGTCGCGGTCTGCGTCAAACCATGCGCGACCGTTGCGCGGTATGGCAATACGACGACCCGGCCTCGACAGGTCGATCTGCTCGCGCACATAAAGCGGGACCGTCCTCGCGTTTCCGAAGTGATACAGCTCATAGTGCTCGGTGCCCAACCGGGAGTTGAGCACGATCGGTGCGGTCTCGACCACCTCGTACTCGATCGCCAGGGGCAGGCGAAACTCCTCGGAGCCATCGTAGTGCACAACCTGGGCGGCGACTTCGGCGTCGATCAGCCGCACTGCGCCTCCACCATCGTATCCGGGGCCGCCCTCCACGTGACGGCCGGACACCTCGAGGACCATTGGCTCCCCGCTCGCTCCCGTCATGCACAACGATGCGATGACCACGCTCACCAGCAGGCGAATCACAGGTGCAACCTCCCAGCAGTGCTCAGATCGACGGCATCGCCCGGCTACGCGGGATCCACCCAGATCGGACTCGTCCAGGCCATGGCGCCGTCACGTTGCGCGCAGCGCGCGTAGTACCACGTGGGGCCAGCCAGCGGCTCGTCGTCCTCGAACTCGAGGTGCATCTCCCGCACACAGCCGTGCTCGGCCTCGATGACCTCGTTGTTGCGCAGAAGCTCCACTGCGGCGAGGTCCCCCGTGCCGGCGGCGTGTATCGTCACCGAACGGGGCTCATTGGCGACCACGGAGATCTCCTCGCCCATCTGCGCGCCAGCGACCCGCAGCGACAGCAGGATCCGCCGGCCGGTCGTCGCGTAGGTCGCGCGCGATTGCATCGACGAGAACAGCGCCTCGCGAGACAATTCGCCACTGAGTACGCCCGTGATCCCCTTCTCGGGCTCTCCCGGCTCGCCGTTGTGGTCGTCGGACGAGGCTATGAAACCGAAGCGATAGCCGCGCTCGAGCGCCTTCTGCACGCATAGCGGTCCGGGCTGCTCGCCGAAGCCCCACTGGGAGTAGATCTCGGCCAGCGGCTGCATCTTCGGGTCGAAGTAATCCCAGTCGGTCTGGCCCCCGAACTTCACGTGATGCGGGATCGTGATCGCCCGCCCCTCGGGCAGGACGGCCCACAGGCGATCAGGCGTGTTGCTGCGCGGATCGTTGGCCGCGAAGCAGGGCTGGTCATCGTCGAGGAAGTAGACGCACTTGTCGCCGAACAGGTCCCAGCCACCCCACTCGTAGGCGAGGAACGCCACGTACTCCCCCGGTACATTCCGCTCGCGCGCCAGATGCTGGATGATCGGCCAGAAGTCATCGACCTCGTAGCGCTTGGCTCCCTCCACGTGGTTGGTCAGGGCGCCGAAGTCCATCGCGCGGACGTTGCGCGACCAGTGGTAGGCCTCCTCGGGCGTTGCGCGGCCGTCGCAGTGCCACGTATGCACGTGGATGTCGCCGAAGAAGACCTTTCGCCCGCCGAACCAGTCCTCGCGGGTTAACGGGTTCGAGCGGCCCGAGATGCCCCGGTCGTTGTCCACGGCCGTGACGTAGTGCACGCCGTCAGATCCGAGCCGACAGCCCTCGATCACTACGATGCCCGCGTCGTCGGGCGTCAGCTCGACCGCTTCGGGAATTGTCGCGTCCGGGTCGGTGCACGCCAGCCGGATCACGCCGGCGTAACGCGGATCGGGGTTCGCGTGGACGCCGTCGGCGGCCATGATGTGCAGATCGAAGGGCTCGCCGAGAGTGACTGAGGGCCGCGCAACGACCTGCAGCCTGACCGCTTCGCCCCCGGTGACCGTAAGCTCCGGAATCCTCTCGATAAGCTGGTAGACCGGCGAGTTCTCACGTGCAATCGCGACCGGGAATGGATGTTGCCGCGCAGACGCGGGCATCACCGCCGGATTGCCCAACGGCTCGCCGAAGTGGAAGACAATCTCATCGCCCTCGACCAGCGGATACTCCTTGATGAGCACGTCGATGATCCCGTCGGATACCTCGACCTGAAGCTCCGGCGCAGGATTGGAGCACGTCACCGAGAAGCGAGGGGCGGGCCTTGGCGCGGCGGGCGAGGTCGGAATCAGTGGCCGCAACGGCGGCTCAACGGCCACATGGCCGTAGGGGTCGATACCGCCCTCGCCGACGCGCACCGTCAGCGTCAGGCGCTGCCGGGAGCCCGCTTCAACTGATGCGGGCGAGAGCGTCGCGGTGGCCTGATTGCGCTCGGCGTTGAGCCAGCTGCGATATCCGCGCCACCATTCGCGCGTTCCGTCCTCGATCGACTGCCATCTCTGCGCAACGCCCTTCTGAATCGACGGGATGATCGGCTCGCGGGGCTGGGACATCGGATCGCCTCCCGACATGAAATCGGCACCCCCTCATCTTGGCCGCACCTGCGGGAGAGTCCTTCACCGCGGCCATGCACCCGCCCCCGGAGCCGCGACGGAGCTTTCGGCTCCACCGAGAGCCCTACTACGCTGCCGTGCCACCGCGAAGAGCACGTACGATTGCGAGAATGATCACCGCGCCGACGACCGCGACGAAGAGCCCCCAGATGCTGAAGCCGGTGAAGCCCACACCGGTCAGCCAGTTGAAGAGCGCCCCGCCGATGAACGCACCGAAGATGCCCACGATCACGTCCATGATGCAGCCCTGCCGCGTGCCCATCAACGCCGACGCAATCCACCCGGCGATCCCGCCGATCACAATCCAGCCAATGAACCACCAGACCATGGCTCTCGCCCCCACGCGCGTTCGTGATCCACATCATCCCCCCGTAAGCCTCAGCGGGGCGGCGCGACGGTTCCTGCCCCCGCCACCGCTGTAGCCTTTGCCGCAGTCGCTTACGGGTGGTATAATCCCGCCTCAAGACGCTCAATGCGCTGAGGTGAAAACGATGACCGACCGCGAGCCACTGCGCATCGAGATCATGGTTGAGCCGGAGGGCCAGGGGCTGGAGCTGCCGGCCTACGCAACCGAGGGCTCTGCCGGCATGGACCTGCGCGCGGCGATCGAGGACGAGATCACGATCGCGCCCGGCGAGCGCTATCTCGTAAGCTGCGGCTTTCGCATGGCGCTCCCGGAGGGCTATGAGGCGCAGGTGCGCCCGCGCAGTGGGCTGGCGGTGCGGCATGGCATCACGCTGCTGAACGCGCCGGGGACGATCGACAGCGACTACCGGGGAACCGTCTCGGTGATCGTGGCGAACCTCGGACACGCGCCATTCGTGCTCCAGCGCGGAGAGCGCGTGGCCCAGATGGTCATCGCGCCGGTCGTGCGCGCCCGGCTGGAACCGGTCGAGGAGCTTCCGGACACGGAGCGGGGCGAGGGCGGCTTCGGGCACACGGGACGACAGTGAGCGGAGAGCATGGGAACAAGTGGGGTGGAAGGAGGCAGATGATACGATACACGGCGATCGCGATAATCCTCGCAGTTCTCTTCGGGGCGCTGCTGAGTGGCTGCGGAGAGAACCCGGCGACGAACGAGGAGATGGTGGTTCCGGAGCCCGACACTGTGTCGGAGCTGGACGCCGATGCAGGCGTCACCACGGAAGCGTCCGATTCGGGCGCGATGGCCCCGGATTTCACCCTCAAGAAGGTCGGTGGCGGCGAAGTCAGCCTCTCCGACTACGAGGGCAGGATCCTCGTGCTCGATTTCTGGGCCACGTGGTGCGGCGCCTGTGTCGAGGAGCTGCCGGAGTACCAGGAGATGTACGAGCAGTGGGACCACGAGAAAGTGGACTATATTGGGGTCTCGCTTGATTCGGATATAGGCACGATTGAGGCCTGGTTGACCGGACATCCCGAACTGACCCTGCCGATAGCGCTCGGGACCGACGAGATGCTCGACGAATACCTCCCGAAGCGCACGATCCCGGCCGCGCGCGTTATCGGCCCCGATGGCAGGCTGCGCTACGAGCTCGGACCCGGGCCGTCGGCCGACCAGGTGAGGGACGCCGTGAAGCTGTTGCTGGAGGAGATGGAGTCCGGGAGCGCCGAGGCCGGCGGCGCCTGATGCCGCAGGGCCCGCCCCTGGCGATGGCGATGGAGGATGACCGAACCCGACCGAGGACGGGGGCCGCCGGCTACCTGGCGGCCCCCGCCGCCGGTGCGGTCATGGGCATATCGTGGCCGCTGCAGAAGTACATCCTTGCGCATGAGGTCATCGGGCCGGGGGCCCTGCACTGGCTGAACGTGGCGGGGCTGTTCGCGCTGACGGCGCCGGCGTACCTGCTGCGCTACCGCGGGCGGCTGCGGTGGGACGGCTTCTCGCCGTGGTGGCTACTGCTGTTCGGCGGTGTGGCCTGTGTGATGCACTACTGCCGCAAGTTCGGCCTGCTGGCGACCAGCGCCACAACGGCGGCCGTGGTCGAGCGCTCGGAGGTCGTCTTCGTCTTCATCCTCTCGTACCTGGTGCTTCACACGCGGGTGCGATGGATTGGGTGGGTGGGGACAGCGCTGGTGCTCTACGGAACCACCCGCGTCGCTCTGGTCGGCTCAACCGCGCTGGACTTCGAGCCGATCGGCGTCGCCGCGCTCGTGGTCGTGGGCCTCACGATCGCCATCAACGCGCTGCTGATCAAGACGAAGTTCGCAGGCATCCCCAACGAGCTGATCATCCTCGGGAGCATGACCGTGCAGCTCGTTGTCTACTCGATCGCGGTGCCCGCATCCGGTGCGCTCCCGGCTGTTCGGGAGCTGTTTACGATGCCGTCGCTGCTCGCGCTGGTGGCGCTTGGCTCGGTCATCTGGGGGGCGCGCCTGCTACTTTACTACTTCGCGATGAAGCGGGCGCCCATGTGGGCGGTACGGATGCTCACACTCAGCGGCCTGCCGATTGCCACGCTCGCGGATGTGCTGGTGTTGCGCGCGCCCGTAACGTGGGCGCACGCTGAGGGCCTTGTGGCCGCCATCGCCGGTGCTGCGATGGTCATCCTCAGCGCCAACCACGAGCGGCGGGAGACGCGTCTCGAGAGGATCTCGAGCTGAAGCCAGGAGACAGATGATGCGCCTTGACCACCAGAGACGCTGGTTCCGCCCCTTCGGCTACGCCGCCGCTGTGCTTGCGGGCGTGGTGATGGGCCTGTCATGGGTGGTCTTCAAGCTGGAGCTGAACTCACCCGACCTCGGGCCTGCGGAGGTCAACTGGCTGAATATGATCGCGCTGACGGCGATCGTCTGGCCGGTCTACCTGGTGCGCAACCGCGAGAACCTGTTTCCTCGCGACATGCCCTACCGCTGGCTCGGACTCTTCGCGCTGTTCGCCGCCTCGATCTTCTACTTCCGTAATGTCGGCGTGGATATCTGCGGCGCAACGACCGCGGCGATCGTCAGCCGCATCGAGACCGTCTTCGTCTTCGTCCTCTCGTATCTTGTGCTGCGGCAGGCCGTCTCGGGGCTGGGCTGGATCGGCTCGCTGGTACTGCTGGCAGGGGCGCTGCGGACGATCGGCATTGGCTCGGGGCAGATGACCTTTGAACTGGCCGGGGTGCTGGCACTGGTCGTCGCAGCGGTCTTCATCGCTCTGAACGCAGTGATCATCAAGCTGCACTTCAACCAGGTGCCAAACGAGATGGTGATTCTCGCCAGCGCCACGGTGCAAACGGTCGTGTTCTCGACGATCGTGCCCCTGACGGGGGATGTTGAGGGCGTCCTCACCGCGCTGCACGACCCGCAGATCCTCGCACTCGTGGCTGGCGGGGCGCTGTGCATCGGCGGCAACCTCTTCCTCTATTACTATGCTATGAAGCGCGTGCCCATGTGGGCGGTGCGAATCCTGGCGCTGGTGGCGCTGCCGGCCGCAGTCCTCGGCGATCACTTCCTGCTCGGCCAGCCGGTGACGGCCAGCGCGATCGAGGGCATGCTCCTGGTGATGCTGGGGGCCACACTTGTCGTCCTCTCCGGGAGAGCCGCGCGAGACCATACGCCGGAGGAGGCGGTGACGGCAGAGGGAGATCAGACGCCATGATCGATCCGGAGTGCTGGGCAGAGGAGTTTCCGGTCCGCAAGAACATCATCTACCTCAACCATGCCGCGGTCTGTCCGCTGCCCGCGCGCACGGCGGCGGCTGTCGCTGAGGTGGCCGCGGACTACCGCGACTGGGGCTCGACGCATTATGAGCGCTGGAGCGCCATGGTGGCGCGCGGACGCGGCCGCCTCGCAGAGCTCACGGGGGCGGATCAGTGCGAGATCGCGTTCGTCAAGAACACGACCGCCGGCCTGATGCTGGCCGCCGAGAGCATTCCATGGCGCGACGGCGAGAACGTGGTCGTGGCCGACATCGAGTTCCCCGCGAACGTCTACCCGTGGCTGAACCTCCGACGTCGTGGCGTCACGACGCGCTTCGTTCAGGCGCGCGGCAGCTTTCCCACGGTCGATGACTACGCAGCGGCCTGCGACGATTCCACGCGCGTAATCACCTCGAGTTGGGTCCAGTTCTCGTCTGGTCAGCGCACGGACCTCGCGGCGCTCTCGCAGCTCGCCGACGACGTCGGCGCCTTCTTCGTCGTCGACGCCATTCAGGGCCTCGGCGCGCTGCAGATAGACGTTTCGAAACTGGGCATCGACTTCCTCGCAGCAGATGGCCATAAGTGGCTGCTGAGCGTCGAGGGCTGCGGACTGCTCTACGTGTCGCAGGGGGTGATCGGCGACCTCGAGCCATTCTGGCGCGGCTGGACTGCCGTGCCTGAGCCCACGGACTTCCTCCGCTACGACCAGCCGGCGCTGGATGACGCCCGACGCTTCGAGGAGGGCTCACCGAACCTCGCCGGTATCGCCGCGATGGACGCATCGGCGGGGCTGCTCCTCGAGGCCGGTCCCGCGCAGGTCGAGGAGCGCGTTCTCTCGCTGACGGAGCGGCTGATCGCCCGCCTGCGTGATCTCGGTTGTGAGATCGCCAGCCCCACCGATCCGCAGTGTCGCTCCGGGATCGTGTGCTTTCGCTGCGGCCGCGCCTCGAGCGATGAGGTCGCAACGCGCCTGGCCGAGCGCGGTATCTCCGCAGCGAGCAGGCTCGGCGTAGTCCGGCTGTCGCCGCATTTCTACAACACCGAAGGTGAGATCGACGCGGCAACAGAGGCCGTCGGCGAGATCATGGCCGAGATCTCAAGCGCCTGACAGATCGCGACATCCTTGCGATTCGTGAAGGGACACACCCCCGGTGTGCAGAATTGCGGGTCGTGCGCAGGCCGAAGGGTACTGGGGGACTTTGGATGATCGCCAGGAACGTCGCCACCGCAATCGTCGTCCTCGCGCTGATCGCCGCCTCGGCGCCCGCCCAACAGATCACCACGGCGGTGGAGTTGGGCCCGCCGCTGGTTCGGCTTGAGTCCGCCGAGACGCTGCATGTGACGCGCTCGGCCCCCGTGCGACTGCCCGAGGGTGAGAGCCTGCTGGCGCTGCCGGTCGGCGAGTTGGGCATCGCGGCCGCGGATGCGTGGCTGGAGCTGACCCCGGCGGAGGCCGCACGTATCGTCGATATGCACTCCGGGCCGGACACGCCCGGGCAGGCCGTCTGGCGTCTGCAGGCTGATCGTGAGACGGAAGCCACCGCCTGGCTCACCTACCCGATGAAGGGGCTGACCTGGGCGGTTGAGTACGAGGCAGTTGTTCATGAAGACGGAACGCTGGCGCTCGACGGCGCCCTGCGCGTGACCAACACCACGGGGCGCGATCTTCAGGACGCGACACTCCGCGGCAACGGCGTCGAGACGACCATAAGCCTCGAGAACGGTCGAACTGTGACCCTCGACCAGCCGAATATCAGCGGAACCGCGAGCCCTGATCAGATCACCCGCTCGGTGGTCTTCGACAGTGTGACCTGGGGCGACGCCCCGATCGATCTGCTAAGTGTGCCCACATCCGCCCTCGTCCATGCTGCGCTCGAGCCGGGCGCGCGGGATACCCCTCCATCAGCGGAGCCAGTTGAGATGCTGCCGGCCGGCACAGTCCGCGTCTACGCCGCGCCGGAGGCCGGCGGGGAGTTGCTCTTCGAGACCTCTATCCCCTGTGTGCCGCGCGGCCAGACGCTGGAGCTCAATCTGGGCCCGGCGCCGGGCGTCTCCGTCAGCCGCAGGCGTGCCTCGGCGAAGGAAGTTGACAGACGCTACGACGCCAACGACAAGCTGGCGCTCTACGACCTCGTCGAAACCTGGGAGTTGACGCTGCACAATCTGCGCGAAACGCCCGTCGAGATGACCGTCCGCGAGCACCACGCCGGCGCCTGGGAGCTCGAGGAGAGCACGCTTCCCGACCTGAGCGAGGCCGCAGAGGTGCTGGAGTTTCATCTGAGTCTTGAGCCCGGCCAGAAACGCACACTCAGCTTCCGCATCAGGCACAACAACCGCCAGCCGTGAGGCCTCAGGAGCCTGCGCGACCTCCAGCAACCGCCTGTTCGGAGGGAGATCATTCCCATGCCTGAGCGTCCGAATGTCCTCATCCTGTTCACCGACCAGCAGCGCGCCGACACGGTGCGCGCGCATGGCAACCCCCACATACAGACGCCCACCATGGATCGCCTGGCACACGAGGGCACCAGCTTCTCGAGTGCCTACTGCGCGACCCCGGTCTGCATTGCGTCCCGCTGCTCGATGATCCTGAGCCAGTGGGCGCACCAGACCGGCTGCACGACCAACAGCGCGATGCCGCAGGAGCGCACCTCGTTCATGGAGATCTTCCAGGACGCCGGCTACCAGACACGGGGCGTCGGGAAGATGCACTTCGCGCCCGACAGTCGCACGCTCTGGGGCTTCGACGCGCGCGACTACTCCGAGGAAGGCGGCTTCCGCGCAGATGATGATTACTGCCGCTTCGTCCACGACAACGGCTACGACCATGTGCGGGAGATGATGGGCACGCGCAGCGAGTACTACTACATCCCGCAGCCGTCGATGCTCCCGCCGCGCCTGCACAACACCACCTGGGTGGCCGATCGCTCCCTCGACTTCCTGCGCAGCCGCGACACCGATCGCCCGTTTCTTCTGTGGTCGAGCTTCATCAAACCCCATCCGCCTTTCGAGACCCCGACACCCTGGCATCGGCTTTACAAGCCGATCGACATGCCTCTGCCTCACATGCCCGCCGACTACGAGGCCCTGCAGACCTACTGGAACCGCCGCCAGAACCGCTATAAGTACCGCGACCAGGGCTTCGACTGGAACCTGCTGCGCACGATGCGAGCCGCCTACAACGCCTGCGTCTCCCACGTGGACTACCACGCCGGCCGAATCCTCAGCTACCTCGAGGAGACCGGACAGCTCGAGAACACGATCGTTCTCTGGACCTCCGACCACGGGGAGATGCTCGGGGACTTCGGCTGCTTCGGGAAGCGCTCGATCTTCGATGCCGCGGCGCGGATCCCCATGATCGTGCGCTACCCCGAGCGCTTCGAGGCCGGCGCCGTGTGCACCACTCCCTGCAGCAATGTGGATGTCGCCCCGACGCTGCTCGAGGCCGCCGGGCTCAACACCATCGACCAGCACGAAGGCGTGGACCTCGCCGGCCTCGCGCGTGGTGATGATCCCGGACGTCCGGGCGTGCTCGTGCAGTACTCTCAGCGCGAAAGCGGGCTCTACGGGCTGGTCACGGACGAACTGAAGTATGTCTACTCGGCCGCCGACGACCAGGAGTGGCTGTTCCGCCGCTGGCCCGGCGAGCCAGAGGAGCGCTCGATCGCCGGCAACCAGGCGTACGTGGGCCATACCGCCGCGATGCGCGAGACGCTCACAGACTGGCTGCGACGCGACAACTACACCGAGGTGCTCGACGCCGAGGGCTGGCGTGTTTACCCGCCGGAGGATCGCCCGACCGTGGACACGAACCCCGACCACGGACTTCTCTACCAGGAGGGCGCCGACTGGGCGCCGATGTTCCCTGAGGGCTACGGCCCGACAAGCACGCCGCAGGCCGGCGCCGGAAGCGTGCTGCACGCGAAGAAATGACGCGGGGCCGCGACCGGTCGTGTCCGGTCCGGCCGCACCGCAAGGGGATGCCGAGATGACATTCGATCTGCTGATTCGTGGCGGGACGATCGTTGATGGCACCGGCGCAGCGGGCTACGTCGCCGACGTCGGGATCGTCGGAGACCGTATCCACGCCATCGGCGATCTCTCCGCCGCCGAGGCGGCCGACAGCATCGACGCGACCGGACTGATCGTCGCTCCGGGCTTCATCGATGTGCACAACCACGCGAACAACGAGATGGACGGCGGAATCCTCAATATCCCCGGCGTCGAGAACCAGGTGCGCCAGGGGGTAACCACGCTGATCGCAGGCAACTGCGGCGGCTCGCCATGGCCGATCGACGAACACCTCGAGGCCGTCGCGGAACTGCCCATCCGCCAGAACTACGGTCTGCTCGTGGGCATGGACACGGTGCGTGCGGAGGCTGAGGTCGGCGCCGAGCCGGCCAACGATGAGCAGATCGCCCGCATGCAGGACCTGATCCGCGAGGCGATGGACGCCGGCGCCTTCGGCGTCAGCACAGGGTACTTCCCGGATTTCGTGACCACCGACGAGATCGCGCGGGTGGCAGAGCCGGCGGCCGAGGCGGGCGGGCTCTACGCCACGCATATGCGCTCGGAGGCGGGACCGATTCTCGAGGCGCTACAGGAGGCGATCGCTGTCGGGGAGCGCAGCGGCTGCCCGGTGCAGATCTCCCATATCAAATGCTGGGGCAGGCACGCGTGGGACCTCGTCGACGATGTGCTGGAGATGATCGAGGCGGCGCGAGAGCGGGGTCTTGACATCACCGCCGACCGCTACCCCTACGTCGCGTCGTTCAGCGGCGTGGCGAACGTCATTCCCTCTCGGCTGCGCATCGAGGCCGGCAGGCGTGGTGGGTTGGAGCATCTTCGGGATGATGACCTGATCGACGAGGTCCGAGAGGGCGCTGAGGCTTTCATCGACGAGATCGGAGGACCGCAGAACCTGGTCTTCGCGCCACTGGAGCCGATGCCAAAGATTGATGGGAAAAACCTCCACGAGGTTGCACAGGAACGCGACCAGGAGCCGTGGCGTACCGCGATGGAGCTGACGATCCAGGGCAGCGTCTCATGCATGTTCTTCGTCATGCGCGAGGAGAATGTCCGGCGGTTCATGCAGCACCCTGCCGTGTTCGCGGCATCCGACGGACACCTGCGCGTGCTCGGCAAAGGCGTCTCCCATCCGCGCAACTACGGGACCTTCCCGCGCTGGATCGGCCACTACGGTCGTGACGAGGGACTCTTCACCGTCGAGGAGGTTGTGCGCAAGTGCACCTCAATGCCTGCGCGCAAGTACGGACTGCACGATCGGGGCGAGCTGACGCCGCGCAGGATCGCGGACATCACGATCTTCTCGTGGGAGGAGATCAGGGATACGGCGACCTTCGAGGACCCGCATCACTACCCCGACGGCATCCCGCATGTGATCGTGGCAGGGAAGGTCGCGGTGCGCGACGGAGATGTCACCGACGGGGCGTACGGCCGCGTGCTGCGGCGCCGGAGCTGAATCGAGGCCGCCGGCCGTTTCCCCATGAATATCGCGTAAAGGGAACCTGCGACCTCGCCCCTCCGACCGCGTGGGCTTTCAGGTCACTGTCAACAGCTTCTCCACATCAGAATCACTCTTCCGTCCCCTTCCGCTTCCACAGGAATCCGGCTTTTCCACGGAGTTGTCCCCGGACCTGACCGGCCACCCTCGACACGCTCCGGTGGCCTGACACGCCCCTGCGTGCGAAAATGCATCCTTCGGGATCATCCGGGCATGTGGCAAATCGGCGATACTGTCAACACTTTGCAGGGCGTTCGCTCGGCAGCGCGCCAGCCCAACCTGCAATCGTCCGCCAATCCACAACGAACAGGAGGGTAATCGACAGAGGTATCGACAGTTGCTGAACCGTTCATCAACGTTGTTCTGGACGGCAATCCCACCGCAGGCTAACCGCCTATCCTCTTCGGTTCCACCGCCTGTCACCGGCGATTCCCCGGCGCCTCGACACCCGTTCCACTTTCCATTCACCGCGGATGAAGAGCGCCTCCACCACGTTGTGTGCAGCATCTCAACCGACCTTCCACACCCGAATCACAGCTGGCCGGGCATCAGCGCCCGGCCAGCTCTTCGTCCTCAGCGCGCGGGGGCGCCTACATCGGCGTGAAGTCCACGTCCTCGCTGATCTTCGCGACCGTCTCGGCGACCAGTCGCGCGGCATTCTCGAGATCAGACAGCGAGATCACCTCAACCGGCGTGTGCATGTAGCGGTTCGGCACGCTTACAAGCCCGGTCGCGACGCCCTCGCGACTGAGCTGCATGACGTTCGCGTCCGTGCCGGTGCCACGGGCCGCCGCCTCGATCTGGTAGGCGATCTTTTTCTCCTCCGCAGTCTCGATGAGCATCTCGCCGATCTTCGGGTTGATGTTCGGTCCACGCACGATAACCGGTCCCTTGCCCATCTTCACATCGCCCTGCCGGGTCTTCTCGCAACCGGGGTAATCGCTGGCATGGGTGACGTCGACCGCGATCCCGGCCGTGGGGTTGATGCAGTAGCAGCTCGTCTGTGCGCCGCGCAGGCCCAGCTCCTCCTGCACCGTCGAGACCGCCCAGAGGCCGCAGTCGATTGTGCGATCGGCGAGGATCCTCAGGGCCTCCATGCACACAAAGGTGCCGATCTTGTCGTCGAAGCCCGCGGCGACACACAGGTCCCGATCCAGCTCCTGGAAGTCGGCCTGGAAGGTGATCGGATCGGCGATGGAGACCAGCTTCTCGGCGGCCTCTTTGTCCTCCGCCCCGATGTCGATGAAGAACTTGTCCATCTCCAGAGTGGGCTTCTTGCGCTCTGAGTCACTGAGCAGGTGAATCGGCTTGCGGCCTATCACACCGAGGACCGGGCCGTCGCTGCCGTGAATGATCACGCGCGCGCCGACCACCACTGCCGGGTCGGCGCCGCCGATCGGCGCGAAGTAGATGTAGCCATCGTCGTTGATGTAGCGGACGATAAAGCCGATCTGGTCACAGTGACCGGCGAGCATGACGCGAAGCGGATGGTCGGGGTTCTTGATGCACATGACATTGCCGTGCACGTCAGTCCTGACCTCGTCGGCATACTCCTCCATCCGCGCGCGGACGACGCGCTGCGCGGGGACCTCGAATCCCGACGGCGAGGGCGCAGCGATGAGGTCCTTGAGGAACTGCAGGGACTCTTTTCGCATGATCGATCTCCTCTATCATGTGGAGGCCGGCCGATTCCGGCCGAAGCTGTGAACGCGGACA
>JALGTR010000102.1 GCA_029821265.1 Candidatus Zipacnadia bacterium | reverse complement strand
CCGGGCGTGCACCAGGTTCGGCTCGTCGGCTGGACGGACGGCCTCGTGATGAGCGTCGAGGTGCCGGACAGTATGTCCTGGGGCTGGAGTGCGCAGAACGGTGCTTTTCGCGCCTGGGAGGGCGGCCCGCGGGAGATGTACGCATGGGTCCCGCCACACGCCGAACAGCTTCGCATCAAGGGCGGGCCGGTGACCGTGCGCGACGGCGGCGAGGTGCTGGCGGAGGCGGATGGCGGCGTCATCACGGTCCCGGTGCGGGAGACGGAGGTTGTCTGGCGGTTTCAGCTCGCGGACACCACGCGCATGTATGCAGCGGACTTCCCGCTGATCCTGTGCCCGACCCCCGGCGCGGCCGAGGCGATCGAGGCATCGGTCATCGTGCTGGAAGATGGGACGGTCGTCTGCCACGAGTTCCAGCGGCGGATCGCGCGGCTGCTGCCAGAGGTCATCGCACGGACCGGCGACACGGAGGCGCTCATCACGCCGCTGGCCACACGACGCGATCAGTGGCTGGCCGATCCGATGCGCAACAGCGTGCTGATGGAGAGCTACCTGCCAACGATCGAGCACTGGCTGCGCAGTCAGAACCTCGATCCGCAGAGCCACTGGTCGGGATCGCTTGAGGGCTGGCGGGAGCGGATCGACCGCCCTGCGCCGGAGAACCGCTGGGACCGGCTTCGCGGCATCGACGGACTCTACGCAGGGGCATCGACTCATTACGGCTCGGGCGCGCGAGACCTGGCGCTGGCCGCACTGCGGGACGACCCGCCAAACGTGTACTACGGCCGCGAGGAACTGCTCTATCGTGCTGCGGCGGCCGCTCTGCGCGACCTGATGGTGGTCGGCGAGGACGAGATATGGCCGGGGGTGGCGTCATTCGACCCCTACCCGGGTATGATGCCCTTCGCGCTTGGCCAGAAGACACTGCCGGTCTACGGGCTGGTGGCGCCGCAAATGCCCGAGGAGATCCGGGACGTCTGGACCGACGCTGTACGACGGCTGGTCGAGCGCAGCTACGCCGACGACCTGGTGACCTGCCGCAACCAGAGTTCGCACAACCTCGTGGTCTTCCAGGCCTTCGCAAACGGCTCCGGTGACGACACGTGGCGGGAGCTGACGCGACTGTATGCCCGCCGGTGGATGGACGGGCAGGATCCCTCCGGCTACCACATGGAGCGCATCGGACCGGATGCGAGTTACATCGGCATGACGCACTGGCACGAGGCGGTCTTCTACGAGATGGGCGGCGATCCGGCGATCCTCGATTCGGTGCGGCGATCGTATGAGCTTTTCAACCACACGGTGGGGCCGGAGCCGGACGGACGGATGCTCGGCGGCTTCAACTTCAACCATCGCGTCGCGGAGGGCTTCTACGGCGAGCAGTGGAGCGGCGCGCGCGGGATCCTGCACGACGACCTACCGGAGGTGGGCATCTGGGCGGATCCGCCCCCGACGGAGGAGGACATTGCGCGAGCGAGAGAGCGCATCGAGGCATTCCTCGCTGATCCGCAGATGCCGCGCTACCCGTCGATCACCACGTGGCGCTATCTCGCCTGGGCGGAGCCGGATCGCAGCGGCAGATTCCCCTGCGAGGAGGAGCCATTCTGGCGTGTCTACGACGACGAGTGGCTCTTCGTGAAGCGGGAGACCTACTACACCTACCTCTACCTTGGAAAGCCCGCCGAAGAGTACTACGTTGCCGATCGGGTGGACTTTCGGGAGCCCTATCCAGATGATGGCGAGAGCACCGGCGCGGACCTCGCGGGTATGAAGAGGATAACGCCCTTCGTTGGGGGCGGGCTGAGCGGGTTCTGGACCGGCGACTACGGCCACTCGCTGATGGCCACCAACTGGGCGCCGACCACGCACCATGGGGTCATCGCGACGGACGCCGACGGGCTGCGCTGGTGGGAGGACTACCACGCACACGAGCATGCGCTCGACCCCGCTGCCGCGACGGCGACGATCACGGGGCGGGTCGAGGGCCATCCGATCGCGTATCAGCGGCATTACCGGTTCGGGGACCTTGAACTGACGGTGGAGCTGACGCTCAACGCTGAGGAGGACGTGACGCTCGAGCGGCTTGTCGAGTGCGTGCCGATCGCTCGCGGCGGCTGGAAGGCGCGCGGAGCGACGCTGGAGGCCGCTGGCGCGACCGAGGGCGATGTGCGCGCGGATCGCTTCCGGGTGGTTGACGACCGCGGCGTCGGAACCGAGTTCATCCTCGACGGCGAGCGCGACCTGCGACTAGTGCCTGAGGGGCTGCAGACCCCCGGCTGGCGGCAACTGCAGATCGGCCGTGTGGAGATCGAGCTGCCGCGCCAGATGCGGGCCGGCGAGACCGTCGAGCTGCGCTACACCATCGTCCCGATCCCCGCGGGATGATGATCGCGGGACAGACCCGGATGGGAGCGAATGCGGAGGGTGGCGTCTGTAAAGTGCGGGAGTTCGGAGGGACCGGTGACGATGAAACGCTGGACACCCGGGCCCTGCAGGACGCGATCGATTCGTGCCATCAGGCCGGAGGCGGCACCGTCCTCGTCACCGACCTGATGGTCGCGAACCGCAGTGACGACTGAGGAGCGTCCCGCTCGCAAGAGCATCGCGCAGACCGGCCCGGGCCTGCCGGGAGTCTCCTCGCACCGTCGCCTGAGAAGAGGTTGTCAGGGCCTCTGCAGGGCGCCCGGTGGTGATCCGCCGTCAGTCCATCAGGAACGGCTTCACCTCGATGAAGTTCACCAGCAGCTCCTGGCCGGCCGGGCCGCCGGGATCGTCGGGGCTGACCCAGTCGCTGATCGTAAGCGTTGCCGTCGTCCCCGTGGCGCGGAAGACATGCCAGTGGTAGTTGATCCACAGCGGGTTCTCGCGCGTGAAAGCGCCCACCCGCTGCCGGGTGTTGTACGCCTCCTGGTAGTCGTACTTCCCGCCCTCCACCGGTTCGCAGTCGCTCAGCGTCACCGAGAGCGGGTGCAGCGTCTTCTGCGACTTGCCCGCCTGCAGCTCACCGTAGTCGGCGCTGAGCATCTTCAGCGAGTAGTACTGTCCCACGCGAAGGCCGCGGATCGTCTGTGTGATCGTATTCGGTCCGTCGGCGCTGCGGCGCATCAGCAGCGCCGTGTCGTTGCCGCGGTAGTAACGGCCCTGGAGCTTCCCGTAGCCCTCAATCTCGACAGGCTCCAGTCCATCCTCGGCCGCGGGCCGTGCCGTCCAGCCGTCAAGGCCATCAACGAAGTCCGGGTTGTCGATATGCCGGAGGAGGTACGGGTCGGTCGACAGCCGCGCCGTGTTGCCCTCGATCGCGTAGTGCTCGAACAAGCGCCACATCCAGCGCACGCGCTCCTCGTCGGTGTACCCGGTCCGCCAGATGTGCAGGCCGCCGAGGCCGAAGAATGCCGGGTGGGTGGCGACCATCTGCATCTGCATGTCGAGGTAGGCGTTGTAGTTCACGCTCGGGTAGCCGTCGGCGAAAGGCCACGGGAAAGAGAATGTGCCCGGCACCCACACTGTGTTGAAGATCGCACCTGCAAGCGCATCCTCGATCGGATGGATCATCCGCTCCGGAGCCTGGCGCATGTACGTGAGCGCCTCCAGCAGCGTGGGCCACTCGGCGAGGTAGGCCTCGCGGCAGATCATCCCGTCGGCCTCGAAGCACTGGCGGGCGAACTCCACGCTGCCCTCATCCATCCCGAAACGCCCGGCGACGTAGGGGAAGAAGCCCTTCTCGGGGTACTCCTCGGCCAGCATCCGGGCCATCTCGATGTATGCCGGATACGCGGGATCGTCGAGGGTATAGAATTCGTCGACCAGAACGCCGTCCATCAGCGGATGTGCGAAGCCCGGCTTGCTCGAGAAGTACTCGAACAACGCCTCGCCGCTCTGCTCGATCTCCCGATTGCCGTGCAGCCCCGGGCGCGAGGTGTAGACGATCCAGCGACCGCCGCGATCGATCCACTCCTCGACCTGTTCGCGTATTCCCTCCGGGTCCCCGGAGGTGATGATCGTGGTGGCGGCCGGCATCACGTGCTCGGTCACGAACTCCCAGTCGTAGGCCGGGTTGCTCTTGAGCCACTGCTGCGTCGGGTAGCGGCTGTGCTGAATGTCGGGAATCGCGCGCACCTCGAGGCTCAGCAGCCGCGCCTCCCCCTCGGTCGTGACGTGGATCGTATGCTGGCCCGCCGGTACACGCCTCTTCGCCACCATCACCGGCTCGGAGCCATCGTGGACCGTGAATGCGGCGGAGGGATCGTCGCTGTCCAGACTCAGCGAGACACTTCCGTCCCCCACTTCCGCCTCCGATCGGATGTAAAGCCACCGCTCGATCGGGACGTCGAAGAAATGCGCGCCGTTCAGTCCGCCGTCTGCGGCATCAACTTTCAGCAGCTCCCAGACGAGGTTATTGAGCACCTTTACGTCTGCAAACCGCGGGTCGCGCCCCGGCCATTCGATCTCCTGCGCGAACTGCTCCGTGTCGCCGCTTTCCCGCGAGCTGACCTGAACGTGCGTGACGTACGGACCGGCGGGCAGGTCCTGCGCGTCGAAGATGATCTCTTCGCGCATTCCGGGGGCCGTTACGCGGTCGATTCTCTGCAGACGCTCCGGGTGCTCCAGCGACAGTAGCGAGGCGCTGACGTCGAGATACCGCTCGCCCTCCACCTGCGGGAGGGTGATCGAGACGCCGATCTTCCCGGGCGCCGGATAGACGCGCGGGGCGACCTCCAGCTCGTCTCGTGGGATCTTGCCGGCGATGGTCTCGACCACCTCGACGTCCTCGGGCCGCGTGAAGACCTTCACGTTGTCGAAGATGCCCTTGTGCCACACATAGAAGCCAACGTGCCTATTGAGCGGACCGGGCAGGGGGTCCTCGTGCGTGTACTCGAAGACCACTTCCCCGTCGATGATATGCCGGAAGCGGTTCTCGAAGCGCTCCGCGACCACGTGGTGCCACTCGCCGGGCGTGATGATCGCCTCATACTCGTCTATCGCCTGACCGCGGAGCAGGAAGCGGCCTGTGGTGTTCAGCTGCGAGCCGAAGCCGAAGAAGAAGCCGCTGCTCTCGCCCTCGGTGCTGCCGTTGATGATCGCGCTCAGGTCGCCTGGATTGTCCACAGGCGCCATCGCGTCGTACTCCAGACGAATAGCGCCCTCGAACTGCCTGGTGGTCATCACGATGTTTCGGCCCATGTCGCCCTCACGGCCGACCACGAGCCGACCGTCCTCAATCCGCGTCAGGCCCGAGGACCACCAGTCATCACCGAGGTCCTCGCGCTCGAAGCCGTCCTCGAACTGCAGCGTCCAGTCATCGGCCGGGGCTGCGCCGGCCAGCGTGAGCAGCATCCAGCTGGCAATGATCGCGATCGACATGAGGCGTGACATCGGATGACCCTCCCGTGTGCCGTACGTCTGTCCCGCACGGCCTCGTTCCGCGCGAGCGAAGGCAATTCCTTCGCCGTGCGGGAGGAGCGCGGCGCGCGGGGCCGGAAACAGGCGCCAAACCGACAGCAGGCAACGAAAGGGTCCTTCTTGGAGGGTCACCAGTGAACGGATGGGAGACGGCGTGTCTGCTGGCAGCTGCGATGCTGGTATGCAACGCGGCCCTCGCGCAGGTGGCCGTCTGGCCGCTGGACTGCCTCACCAGGGTCACCCCCGAGCATCAGCCCGGCGAGCCGGGCGCGCTTGAGATCGAGGGAGCCCGGGGCGAGATTGTCAGCGCCCAGGTGGCATTGCGCTCAGACGAAGCGCTGACGGATGTGCGGCCGGAGATGGCGGCGCTTCACGACGACGGCTCGACGATCCCGGGGGACAATGTGACGCTGCAGTGGGAGCGTTTCATCGAGATCACACACAACAGCCGGGGGCTGCCTGACGACGCGCTTGACTTCAAGGCCCCCGCGCGGATCCCGGACCCGTTCTGGGAGGACGAGGCGCTGGACATCCCGGCCAATTTCACGCAGCCGCTGTGGATCGAGGTCGAGGTCCCGCGCGACACACCGGCCGGGCACTACGAAGGCGAGCTGACGATCGCGTGGGAGGGCGGGCAGGTGACGATGCCGGTCAGCCTGCACGTCCGGGATTTCGAGGTCCCCGCCGAGCGACACCTGGCGATCACCAACTGGTTCACCTTCCCAGGCATCCCCTGGCGCGACACCGTGGAGATCGGCTCCGACGAGTACTGGAGGCTGGCGGAGCAGTTCGCGCAGATCATGGTCCGGCACCGTCAGAACTGCTTTCGGCACTGGCTGAGCTGGGCGACATTCCGCTACGATCCCGAAGAGGGCTTCTCAGCCGACTGGGAGCGCTTCGACCGCTACGCGCAGATCTTCTTCGACGCGGGCATGGACCGCATGGAGCTGTGGTCGGCCGGATGGCGCGACGGTGATCACGCCGGCCTCGAGACGCGCATTCGCATGGTGGACTTCGCCGTCGAGACGCCAGAGGGTGTCGAGCTGAGCACCGAGGAGCGCTTCATGGGCGTGCTCGGCGAGCTGGAGCGCCATCTGCAAGAGCGAGGCTGGGCGGATCGGGCGATGATCCACATCTGCGACGAGCCATTCCAGCCCTCTGTTGCGAGCTACCGCGAGATCGCCGCAAAAGTCCACGAGGCGGCGCCCAGTCTGAAGACTATCGAGGCGATCGAGGCAGAGGGCTTCGGCGACGAACTGGACATCTGGGTGCCGAAGCTGAGCCACCTGAACCTGTGGTGGGAGAACTTCCGACGGGAGAAGCAGCAGCGCAAGATCGAGCTGTGGTTCTACACCTGCTGCCACCCGGTCGGGCGCTACCCAAACCGGTTCCTCGACCAGCCGCTGACGGCCGTCAGGGCGCTGCACTGGATCAACTACCTGTACGATCTCGACGGATACCTGCACTGGGGCCTGAACCATTACGCCACCGATGACCCGTTCAGCGAGGAGGGCCTCTCGGGACCGCACCCGCTCGGCGACCACGCCATCATGTACCCGGGCGAGGAAGGTCCGATGGGTTCGCTGCGATGGTCGGCGATGCGCGACGGCATCGAGGACTTCGAGTATCTGTGGATGCTGGAGCAGAGGCTCTCGGCGCTCAAGGATCGACTGGGCGATGACGGCTGGTGGCTCAATCCCCGGCAGCGGCCCGAGGAGCTGTGCCGACGCGTGGCGCAGTCATTCTACCGCTACAACCGCGATTCGGAGGCGTTGCTGGCGGCGCGCAGGCTGATCGCGGACGAGATCGAGGCGCTGGAGGCTGAGCCGCTGCTGTTCGTGCAGACCTCGCCGCCGGAGCACACCGAGATCCCGGCCGGGCCACGCCTGATCAACCTCTACGGTGCAGCGGATCCCGGGGCGACGATCTCGGTGAACGGAGCCGAGCAGCTGACGGTTGGCGACAGCGGGACCTTCGAGATGCCGCATTTCCCCGGCCATGGGCTGGTCGAGATCACTGCCGAGAAGGACGGCCGGAGCCGCACGGTCTACCGATCGTTCGTGTTCGTGGACTGACCGCCTCCGCGAGGTGAGCGCCCGATGTCAGATGTGCTGATCTGCACGGTCGCCGCTCTGGTTCTGGCGGGCGTGCTCCATGCGGCGCCCGAGGCCGTCAACCTGCGCGCGGTACGTGTGGACACGCTTGAGCGCGTGTACCCCGATCGGTGGCCAGAAGGCAGCGGAGACGAACCGCTGGCCATCCCGCGCGGTGCGACAGCGGCGGTGCAGATCGCGGTGACGTCGGACACCCCTGTCCGGGCGATGATCGGCGTCTCGCCGCTGGTTAGCGCCGGCAATCGCACGCTTGAGGCCTCTGTCCGGACCTTCGAGGTGCTCCCGGTGCCTGTGGAGGCCAACACCAACGGGGGCTCAAAGACCGCCGTCGGGGTGCGACCACCCGATGAGTGGATGGAGGCCTTCGTGCGCGAGGCGCCATTCGAGGTGTGCGAGGTGCTCGCGCCGGCCGCAACGTTGGCGCTGATGCCGCGGAGAACCTCGGCGGCCCTGGTGGAGGTGACCGCCCCGCGGAGCTGTCGCGCGGGCCGCTACACCGGTGAGATCACGCTTGAGGCAGCGGGCGAGACGGTCGCGCTTCCGATTGAGCTGCGGGTCCATCCGACGGTCCTCGAGGAGCAGCATGCGATCCACGTGCACAACTGGATGTTCCCGCAGCCGGAGAACCTGACGCAGGGCGACCCGCCGGCGTGGTGGAGTGATGAGCACTGGGCACTGCTCGAAGCGAGCGGCCGTGTGATGCGCCGCTACGGCCAGGACACGATCCTGACGCCGCTGATCGACTACGAGCACCCGCTGATCGAGGTCATCCGCGAGCCGGACGGACGCCTGAGCTTCGAGTACACGCGCTTCGACCGCTGGGTGCACCTCTTCGACCGTCTGGGCTACCGCCTCTTCGCCGGCCATCACATCTCGATGCTGCCGGAGGCCTGGGTCTACGGCAATGTGTGGGTGACCGACCGGGAGACGGGCGAGCGATCAGTCCTGTTTGAGCGCGGAGGCGGCAACCCGGAGTGGCTCGAGTTCCTGCCGATGTTCTACGACAGCCTCTACGCTCACCTGGGCGAGCTGGGCGTGCGCGACAGGTACATCCAGCATCAGCTCGACGAGCCGAAGGACACCGAGCTGTACGCAGCGCTGGCCGAGCTCGCTCGCAAGCATATGCCAGGAGTCCGCACTATCGACGCGATTAACAGCGATCCGGAGGGTTACTCGCCGCTGGTTGACATCGCGGTCTTCGCCCTGATCATCATCGGCCGCCAGCACGATCTCGCCGCGCAAAGGGCGATCGCGGGGCAGGCGAACTGGCTGTATCACTGCTGCAGTCCGCCGCCCCCGTATCCTAACCGTCACCTCGATGAACGGCTGGCAAACTCACGGGTTTACCCCTGGATGGCGCATCTGCTGGGGGCGGACGGTTACCTCTATTGGGGCGCCAACGTGTATCGCGGCGCGGACCCCTACGCGACCTCGATCGGACCGCTGCCGAATGGATCGCAGGATCCGGGCCATCCGCCGGGCGATAACTGGCTGTTCTACCCGGGGCCCGACGGCCTGCGCGCCTCGATGCGGATGGTCGCCTTCCGCGACGGACTCATGGACCAAACGCTGCTGGCGATGCTCACGAAGAGGAATCCCGAAGCCGCGCGGCGCATATTGCCTCTCGTCACCCGCAGTATCGACGATTACGCGCGCACGCCAACACCCTACCATCGCGCGCAACGACGTCTTCTGGTCGCGCTCGACGTGCAGCCCGATCGGGTGAATAGCACAGACTGAGGCGAGTAGATGTCGCGGGGAGCTACCACTGAGGATCAATCGGCCCGCCGAATTCGAGCGCGGGCCTTTGTTCTTGGCGCAATCCTGATCCCGCCGAACATGCTCTGGCTGCATAGCATGGAGCTCGTTTGGGGCTCAGGCATGCCGACGATGCAGTCGCTGTTCTTCAACGCGGTCTTCGCGCTGGTCATCGTGGCGATGCTGAACCTCGCTCTGCGCCGGTGGCTGCCCACGCTCGCCCTCACCCCCGGCGAGCTGGCCGTCGTCTACGGCATGATCACGCTGGCGAGCGCCGTCGGTGGGCACGACTTCATGCAGGTGCTGGCGCTGCAGCTTCCGACCCACGCCTACTTCGCCACGCCCGAGAACAACTGGAACGAGATCTTCGCCGAACTCCTGGATTCGCCGCTGACGGTGACCGATCCCGGCGCGGTGCGCAACTTCTGGGAGACCGGCGTCGGGCTCTACCGCTGGGACGAGCTGTCTGCATGGCTGCCCTCAATCGGCATCTGGAGCATCTTCGTCCTCGGGCTGATGGCGGCGATGCTCTTGCTGGATGCCCTCGTCTGGCGGCGCTGGACGGACCAGGAGAAGCTCACCTACCCGCTGACCGAGATCCCCTTCAGACTCACCGAACCGGGCTTCGAGATCCTTGGCAAGGACCTTATGGGTAACCGCCTGTTCTGGGTCGGCTTCATCATCGCCGGAGGCCTGGACATCTATAACGGGATATCCGTCCTGCGACCGGGCTGGCCGACGATCCCGCTGACGGCGATCAACATCGGTCAGCAGATCACCTCTGAGCCATGGCGAGCGATGGGCAACACGTGGGTCTCGGTCTACCCATTCGCAATCGGCCTCGGCTATCTGATGCCTCAGGACTTCCTGTTCTCGGCGTGGTTTTTCTACTGGTTCTGGAAAGCGGAGCTGGTCAGCGCCGCCGCCCTCGGTTTCCGCCAGACCGGCTTTCCCTACGTCAGCGAGCAGACATTCGGGGCCTACGCGGGGCTTGCGATCTTCTCGCTGTGGACCGGCCGGCACTACTTTTCGCGGCTGATCGGCGAGGTGCTCCGAGGCCAGACACCCGCCGACGAGGCGAGGCAGGCGGCGCCCTATCGTCTGCTACTCGGCGGCTTTGTGGCCGCGATCGCGGTGGTCATTGGCTTCATCACGCAGGCCCTGGGCGTGTCCCTGCTGGCGACGGCGATCTGGCTGATCGGCTATCTGCTGATGTCCCTGGCGATCACGCGTATGCGGGCGGAGTTCGGCCTGCCGGTCCACGATCTGTTCACTGGCCCGATGCTGATGATGGTGTCGATCGGCGGCTCCGGGTCCTTCCGCCGACAGGACCTGATCGGTCTCGGCCAGCTCGCATGGCTGGAGCGCATTCAGCGCAGCCATCCGATGCCGCACGGAATCGAGTCGCTCGGGCTCGGCGAGCGGCGCGGCGTGCGCGGCGGATCGATGCTCACAGGCCTGTGTATCGCGACGGTAATCGGCGCGGCGGCGGCATTCTGGGCGGCCATTCACCTCGGCTATGAGAGCGGCTTCGTGACCCGCTCGAGCGACGCCCCATACCTCGCGATGGGCGCGGCGAGCAGGCCCGCCTCGTGGGTGCGCTCGGCCACCAGCCCGGACCTGCGCCGAGCCGTCGCCCTCGGGGTGGGCGGGGCGTTCACGATCGGCCTGCTGCTGCTACGCCAGCGGTACATCTGGTGGCCATTCCATCCGGCCGGCTTCGCAGCCTCCAGCATCTGGTTCATCGGCCTGCTGTGGGTCCCGCTATTCGTGGCGTGGCTGGTGAAGGGCACGGTGCTGCGCTACGGCGGCCACCGGCTCTACATATACCTGCTACCGCTGTTCTTGGGACTGACGCTGGGTGAGTTTGTCGTCGGGAGCGCCTGGGGGCTGATCGGGACTATCTGGCGAATCCCAACCTACCGGTTCTGGGCGTACTGACGCGACAACGGCCTTTCCGACCGCGGCGCGGGGGCTGCGTCGCCAGCGGCGAAGCTGCGCGCACGGTTCATCCGATATCAAGAGGTGGCTGCCATGCTGATCGACTGCCACACACATGCGACGCGTTCCCGCGCGGTACCGCGCTACAGCGGGACGGACTACCCGCTGGTCGAGGAGCTGATCGCGAAACTCGACGAGCTCGAGATCGACCGGGAGGTGCTGCTTTCCGGCGTGAGTCCGGAGAAGCGCTCACGGTTCGTTCCACCTGAGGACGTCATCGAGATGTACGAGCAGTACCCCGACCGGCTGATTCCCTTCTGCAGCCTCGATCCGCGCAGCGGCCAGAACAGCACCGACAGCGACTTCGGGCGCTTTTTGCGTATCTATCGCGAGATGGGCTGTCGGGGCGTTGGGGAGATGACCTGCAACCTGCCTTTCGATGATCCCCTCTGCTGGAACCTGTTCGCCGCCTGCGCCGACCACGGGATGCCGGTGACCATCCACATCGCGCCGGAGCTGGGCGGCTACTACGGCCTCTACGACGAGCCAGGCCTGCCGCGGCTTGAGAGGACGCTGCGCGAGTTCCCCGATCTGATCATCTTCGGCCACTCGCAGCCGTTCTGGGCTGAGATCGGCGAGGGTGTCACACCCGAGAACCGCAACAGCTACCCGACCGGCCCGGTGACGCCGGGCCCGCTGGTGCGGCTGTTCGAGGAGTATGAGAACCTCTGGGGGGACCTCTCGGCGGGGAGCGGCAACAACGCGATCAGCCGGGATCCGGAGTTCGGCAACCAGTTCATCGAGCAGTTCCAGGACCGACTGATGTTCGGGACTGACTTCGCGTACCCCGAACACGAACCGCCCAACGCCGACTACTTCCGCTCGCTCCGCGGTCAGATCTCGGACGAAGCGTGGGAGAAGGTGGCGTGGCGGAATATCGACCGCATCCTGGGTCTGGGCATCGCCGGGTAGACCGGCGAGGCAGGCGCGTCTCCTCCGGCGCGTCCGGGAATGGCTGAGCGCCCCTCCATCGACCGCCGGCGACCGGCGTCACAGCTGAGGAGCAGGCTGCGCCGGCTCGCCGGTGTCGATCACCAGCGACCGCAGCTCGATCGGCTGACAGCCCTGCGGCGCAACAAGCGTGATGCTGTGCCAGCCCTGCTGCCGGACGCCGAGGCTCACGGCCTCGCCGCCGCTGATGGGCAGCGGTCCAACGTCGTCAACGTAAAGCTCCAGCTCGACCTCGCGCAGGCCGGGCTCGACACGCACCGAGGCGGGGCCGTCAAGCAGATAGACCGGCCAGCTCGCGCGATCCCCCGCTGCGAGCGTCACCTGCTCCCGGCGAAGAGCGCCCTCGACCGGCGGCTGCGAGAGCTCGGAGGCGGGGAGATTGAGCGCCCCGGCATCCATCGTGATCGGGCCGCCCTCGGCCGCCTCGCGGATCGCCTCCCGGTATCCGTAGTAGAAATCGGCCGGGGATTCGCCGGGCGCCTTCAGTAGCGTTGATCGGAGCATACCGTGGCCGTGGGCAGCTTCCACCCACAGCATCGCACCGACGAGATAGCGGAAGGATTCCTCGCCCAGACCGGCGGCCATCTCGGAGTTCGGCCCCTCGCGCAGCCACAGATCCATCGTTGCCTGACGGGTCCCGGCGAGGTAGTCGGCAAGCTGCACCTCCCCCGTGCCCCACAGGCCGTTGACGGCGGCTATAGCCGCCTCCGATGGCCATCGCTCACCGGCGACCAGGCCGGCCTCCTGCGCGAGAAGCTGCAGGTAGAGCGCCTCGCCAAGCAGGCCCGAGGCGTACGGCTCCGGCGCGGTGAACCGGCCCATCGGTGGCAACGAGTAGTGCCCCCACTCGTGCGCGACCTCCCGCATCCACTCAAGCGGCGTGCGCTCGCGATTCGCGTCATAGATGAAGATATCGTCCTCATACTGCTCGGCGCCTGTAGGCCCGACCTCGCAGAGCCACAGGCGCACGATCGGATCATCGACGGCCTGCGGGAGGCCGAAACAGGTCCGGGAATAGCAGCGCAGGCGCAGCAGAACATGCGTCAGACGTTCGGCAAGCGGCCCGTAGTCCGACCCGTGCTCCGAGAGCAGGGGCGACGGATACAGCAGCTGCGACGTCAGCGCTTCATCTCCTCGGGGTAGATCACATCGGACGTGTACGCGATGCCGCGACGCAGTTCGTCGACGCCCACGGAAGCCTCTATGCGGCACTCATCGGTGACGAAGGAGACCGGGCTGAAGCGCAGCAATGAGGTCCGCAACCGCCGCGGGAACTTCCCCCCCAGAAACAGATGCGTGATCCGGGCGCGCGCGTACTCGTCCCCGGGCTGCAGCTCAAGCAGCTGCCCGTAGCTTGCGAGCGCCTTCGTCGTGTTGCCCTCAAGCTCGTGCAGGTAGCCCATATGAGCGTAGATGCTCGGGTAGTCCGGGGCCAGTTCAAGAGCCTGAAGCAGGCGGGCCATCGCCTGATCGCGCCTGCCGTCATCGGCCAGCGCCTGCGCCTCCCGCACGAGCTGTGCCGCGCGCGCGCGCGGATCGTCATCCTGCGCGAAGGTTGGCACGACCGTCGCCAGTGCTACCACGAGAGCGATCGCTGCTCGCCGGGTCATCGGATCGGCTCCTCCTCGCCCTCGGTCTCCCCGGCTTCACCCTCCGGACAGCGCATCCGCATGGCAATCTCCTCGGCGACCTCGATGTTGTCCTCGTCGAGCATTGCGCCGGCGTAGTAGATCCGGTTCTCGTCCTCGCTGTGCCACGCCCAGCCGCTGACCGCTTCGGGGTAGGGCTTGCCCATCACGTGCATGACAAATGACTGCAGATGCCGCAACGGATTCGAGAAGTACCCGGTCACCGCGACGGCGGGATGGCCGCGGAAGATCGTCTCCTCATACGAGAGCTTGACGCCCTTGTGATACTTCGACACCTCGGCACGCACCCACTCCTCGAGGGTTCGATCACGCAGGGCGACGTTCGCCATGCCCATGCGCGCCCCCTTGACCTCCTCGCCGCGGCAGGCGAACTGCAGCTCGATGAGCCCGGCCATCAGCTTCTGTTCCACCAGCTCGAAGCGCTCGGGCACCTCCATGTGCAAACCGTACGTCGCCCAGGTGATCCACCCATCCTCCGGGTGGTCGGACATGTTCCCGATGACCTCCCTGGCGAGCGCTATCCCGTCCTCATCGTCGCGCGCCATCACCTGTATGACCATGACGCGCTCGCAGTCGGTGCAGTACCACGCGGCCCCGTACCCCTCGATCTCGCCACGCCAGGCGAAGCAGTTGAGGTCCTGCTTCCGCATCCGGCGCTTGCTCACCACGGCGCAGTCACGGTCGACCTCGACCTGGGGCTGGTTCTTGCCGCGCTTCTTGTTCAGGTCCTTGAGGTACTGGTCAACGACGCCCTTGATGTCCACGAAGCCGCTGGCCTGCTGCCACTTCACCTCGACGCGCGGCATGTTCTCGCGGTCGTCAAGGCGCATGTAGCCCTGGTTGCGATCGCCGCTGATGGCCGCGATGTCCCACTCCTCCGGGACCTCGAGCCGAATGCCCTGCCAGCCGCGTGTCTCCCACTCATCGACGTTGAATTTCGGCATGATGCCTGTCCCGCCTCAGAAAACGATCTGCTCTCTGCGCATGTAGATGCTCTGTAGT
The DNA here is from genome assembly GCA_029821265.1 of Candidatus Zipacnadia bacterium. Lineage (GTDB taxonomy): Bacteria > Armatimonadota > Zipacnadia > Zipacnadales > UBA5352 > JALGTR01. Next base: position 2,828 of record JALGTR010000102.1, on the reverse strand, counting down.
ATGCCAATACCCATCATGCTCGTGACCATGCTGCTGCCGCCGTAGCTGAGGAATGGAAGCGCCATGCCCTTCACCGGGGCCAGACCGACGGTCATGGCAATGTTGGAGTAGATCTGGATCAGAAACACCGCGACAATCCCGGCGGCCACCACGCGATCGAAGGTCGTTGCGGCAGCGGCTGACACCGCCAGACCACGGTACAGCAGAAGGCCGTAGAGCACGAGCACGCTGGCGGCGCCGACGAAGCCGAGCTCCTCGGCGATTACGGTGAAGATGAAGTCGGTCTCCTGATCCGGCACAAACGCACTCTGGCTCTGCTTGCCCTGGAACAGGCCCTGTCCCCATAGGTGCCCCGAACCGATCGCGATCAGGGACTGGCGCAGGTGATAGGCCGTGCCATAGGGGTCGGCGTCAGGGTTGATGAACGAGACGAGGCGGGCCTTCTGGTGCGGCCGGATGAGTCCGAAGCCCCACGCCCCGGCAAACAGCATTATGGCCGCAAGGGCGAACGCCCCCAGATGAGCCGGATTGGCGCCGAGCACGAACATCATCGTCAACCAGACGAAAAAAAGAAGGATCGGCGTGCCCAGATCGGGCTGCATGAGGATAAGCAGCGATGGGACGCCGACGTAGCCGAGGGTCTTGACGAGGAACGTGAAGTCCCACTTCTCCTCGTCCACGCGTGCGACGACGGCCCCAAGCATGAGGATCACGGCGAGCTTCGCCAGCTCCGAGGGCTGGAGATTGACCGGGCCAAGCGATATCCACCGGTTCGTCTCACGCACTGATCCCGGGAGCACCAGAACCAGCACCAGAAGCACCATGACGCCGATATACAGTGGCCAGACCAGCCGCCGGAGCTTCGCAGTATCCACGAGAGCGGTGGCCACGAGCATCCCGAGGCCGATCACGATCCACGCAAGCTGCAACTGCAGCTTCGCGGTCGCGGGACGCCCCGCGGCAGCCAGATCGCTCTTCGTGCAGCTGTAGATGGCCAGCGCGCCGATCGTGCACAAAAGCAGCACGATGGCGAGCATCTGGAAATCTGCGTATCGAAGCTGCCTCAGCACAACATGTTCCTCGCGCGTGACGATGGTCGGTACGTGGAGGAGTATAGCACAATCAGCGGGCCCGGAGAAACGTCGCCGGGCCGCCTCGTAGCTATGACGAAGAGGCGGCCCGTGTCGTTCAGAACTGCGCGGGGCGACGCGGCATTACGGCATCGGCCAGTCGCCCCGGAAGCCCGCGGCGTTGGTCTTATCCGGCGGCCCCCAGTCTACACAGACGCCGGCCTTGCTGCCCCAGTCCTCACTGTGATCGGGCGTCCCCGTGTGGGCGAACGGCCCCTGACCTTTTGCAGACCAGTCAACGTGATAGTCGCAATAGAGGAAGTTCTTACCGCCGTTGTGCCACATCTTGTCGGGCTGCAGCGGATCGTCGTGCGCCTGATAGACGTTCTGGCCGAGGGCGTCACCCCACGTGAACGGCGGGTTGTTACCCTTCTCGAAAATCAGAACCGTCTTGGACGGCGCGGGAATCTGGTCCTTGTATCCTCCGAGCGCCACGGTGATCTCCGAGCCGCCCCACATGACCTTCATCGGTCGCTGCGTGTACTGCGCTATGGCGTAACCGCGCGCGATGCGGCCGTTGGAGTTCGGGTTGTCGGGGCAGATGAGCACTTCCTCGTTGCGCAGCGCGTACATGATCGAGGAATCCCAGGTGGCCACGCTCGGATGCGGCTCATTCTCGTGGCCAGACGGCGGACGCCAGGTCGGAGCGACACCAGGATGGGTGATCGACCAGGTCGGCAGGAACCCGGCGCTATCCTGCACGTAGATCTCGATCGCCTGACCGATCTGCTGCATATTGGACATGCAGCGGCTCTGGCGCGCCTTTGCGCGCGCGTGGGTGAAGACGGGGAAGAGAATCGCCGCAAGTACAGCGATGATTCCGATCACGGTCAGAAGCTCGATGAGGGTGAAGCCTCTGCGACGGCTGCGCATAATCAAATAGACCACGCTCCTGTACACTTTCGTCCCGTTCCGGGCCAAGCCGTTCCCGCTCCGGAACGCACGCTCACTTCACACTGCCGGCGGTTCAGCAGCGCGGTGTCTGCACTCGTAGTATACCACTCCGGCCGGGAGGCAATAAACGCGAAGTTCATCGCCCACTGCCCCACGCCTTGAGAGACCGACACCTCTCAGCAGCAGAAGTTCCGGCGTCCTGCCGATAGCGCCCTGCCTCGCCGTGAGGCCGGGTGCCCCGATGTGGTCTTCACTTTCGCTCCGCCGGCCGCTCAGTACGGCATCTGCGACACAGCCTGTCCTATCAGCGCGAACGCCACTGATCCCATACCAACGAGTCCCATCCCGCAGGCGTAGCCGGCTGAGAGCACCGTCGCGTACTGCTTCCAGGTCCTGGCCCCGAAGCGCGGGATCATGTAGTACTGGCTGATCAGCGCTCCGATCATCTCCGGGAAGACGAAGTGTGGCAATCTCCCCAGGCCTCTGACCACGCCGTAGATCAGCAGCGTCGGCATTCGCAGCGCTGCGAGGATACTGTAGGAGCTGATGCCAAACACGAATCCGCCAGCCACAAGCCACGGCCTGAAGGCCTGGTGGAACAGACTGCGTCCGGTGAGGGTCGCGGTGAGCCACAGGCCCCGTTGCAGCGCCTGCAGATGCCACATTTTCTGGGCATAGGGATAGTTGACCGACGGCACCGGCGCGAGACGCCAGATGAACTGCCAGTAGAGCAGGCTGCAGATGATGACGATCGGCAGAATCAGCAGCTCCGCCTTGACCAGCGAGATGACCTTGTTACCGGTC
>JALGTR010000341.1 GCA_029821265.1 Candidatus Zipacnadia bacterium | reverse complement strand
GATGGTGGCGGCGATGGTCTGGGCCAGGAGCATGTCGAAGGCGACGCTGTTGACGGGGACGTCTTCGGTGACGACGGTGTAGATAAAGACGCCCCAGGTGATGCCGATGGCGATGACCAATCCGGCGATGGCGACAGCTTTGGACAAGCCTTTGAGTTGGTTCACGGTCTTCAATACTTTGCCCGTGGCCGCCAGTTTGGAGATGCCTTCCATAGCGCTGGTCGCCAAAACGAGGTTGATCGCATTTAGAATGGGGATGACGACGGTTAGGTAGCCCAGCAAGGCTCCCACGATGACGGCCAGCGCGATCTTGGCCCCTCTGCTGCCGGCCATGTACGCTTTGATCAGCAATGCCATGCCAATGATCATTGCAAAGATCAGAACGACGACGCCTATGGAGACCGCGCCAAGCGTTTTGATGCCCCGGGCTGTGGACAGCCATTTTGTCACTTGATTTCTGATCGCACGTCCATAACGCACGAGTTTCTCGATGCTGGGTTCCTGGAAGCTGCCAAAACGACTCTGACGCATAAAGCCGTATATGTCCTTGAATATCAGTGTGGAGTGGAAGGTCTGGTAGGCGACGATCTGTTTAGCTATAAAAAGGACCGCTTTTCTGGTGTGTTTGGCGATTTTGGACCACAAGGGGGCGCTGTAAGTCTGGATGCCGGCCTGGGTGAGTATTTCGTCCCCGGACATGACAACGTTGCTGGCTCCAACGTAAAGGGACAGGTAGCGCATTTGCCCCACGATGACCGCGCCACCGCGCGCGGCTTCGGGGTCGTCGTCGTCGCTGAATTCGCCGGACATGTCCGCGGTGTACCGTTTGTGCAGTTCGTCCCAGTACTCTTCGATGGGATAGGCCTGCCACGCGCCATCTTTGTAGCGATAGGGCGCCCAATTGATGCCGGCCAGCGTCTCCACAGGCACATCGTCCTCGGAGAGCACCAGGGTCAGTTGATGCGGGTCGTCGTCTGACCATTGGACGACGTTGTCGTCGTCGTTGATCGCCTGGTCGAGATTGACGCCCCGGTAGCGCTGTTCGCGGGCAAAGAGGAGCGTGGGGGTGACGGGGGTAATGGCGGTAAAATGGTCATCGAGGATTTTGGTGGTCTCGGTCGCCGCCAGGGTATAGAGTGCCTCGTCGAACGTGGTGTAGGTGTAGGTGACGACGCTGAGGATGTTATCCAGTCCCCAGCGTTTGGTGATGGTGCTGGTGGTGGTGAGGTGGTTCCAGCGGTTGTAGATTTCCGCGGTGGTGATGTCGGGCTGCCCGTCGCCGCCGATGCAGGTGTCGTCGTCGGGGGTGCCGTTGTCGTCAATGTCCTTACAGTCGCTGCCGGCGAGGAAGGTCTTTTCCAGGCCATAGGTCAGGAGGAGGAGGGTGGAATCGTCGTTTTTGTCGTCGTCTACGTCGGGGTCTTCGTAGATGATGTCATAGTCCACGCCGTGGTCCTCGCGCACGCTGAGGCCGGTGAGGGTCCAGTCGTCGTCATAGGTGTGGATGACCTGGATGCGGTTCATCTCGTCATACTCGGTGCAGCGGCCATCCTTGTAGGTCTTGCACACGTCCACCAGCGCCTTGACCAGCCAGACCAGGCGCACCTGCTGGGCGTTGCCCCACTCGGCGGCGGGGAGGTAGCGCATTCTGCCGCTAAAGGCAACGTGTTCATCCCCGGTTTTGTCCACGATCAGTTGTAACGGGACGTAAACGGCTTTGTCGCTGTCGTTGTTCAGCGTTTGGGTAAAGATGCCGTAATGTTCCAGCGTGGCTTGCGAGGGCAAGTTGTCCGGTTCGCCGCTGATTTTGATTTCCAGCATAGGGACCAGTTTCACGTCGCCGTTGTCGTTTGGGGAGCGAGGGGTGTCGTTGTTCTGGTCGTAAAAGGTGGCTCCGTCCTGGTCCTGGATCTGGCCTTGCAGGTCGCCCTGGGGCCAGTCGAGGACGTTGAAGGCGTACCACAGGTGGTCAGGGTTCGTGGGGCGGAGTTGGAACTCGACGAAGGTGGGGTAGCCGGGTTGCAGGCCGTCGAGGATGAGTTTGAAGGGGTCGTCGGCGGTGAAGACGGTGTCGCCTTTGTAGTAGGGGGAGAGATCGAGGTTGTCGGGCACGCCGTCGCCGTCGTTGTCGTGGTCGAAGAGGTCGGGGGTGCCGTCGCCATCGGTGTCGGGCGGGGTGTCCCCCTCGGCGCGGCCGGTGTTCCATTCCTGCCCGTCGCCCAGGCCGTCGGAGTTGGTGTCCATCTCGAGAGGATCAGTGTACCACATCTTGCCGTTATAATTGAACCCGGCGATTTCGTCTCCATCGCTGATATTGTCTCCATCGCTGATATTGTCGCCGTCCGAGTCTGCGACGTCGGGATTGGTGCCCAGGACGCACTCGTTGCCGTCGGTGAGGCCGTCATCGTCGTGGTCGCCGAGTTTGTCGGGATCGCAGTCGGTGGTGTTGTCGTCGTTGTCGGAGTTCTCCGAGTTATCTTCGGAGGTGATGGCCGGGACGTAGTCTGTATTGCGTATTGCGTAATCCGTAAAACGTAATTCGCCGACTCGCTGACTCGCTGATTCGCTGACTCGCCGACTCGCCAGCGGATCGAGGTTAGGATTGTGATCGGACTCGGCAAAGATGGTTTGGAGAGCACGTTGCATATCGCTTTCCTGCTCGCGGGCCTCGGCTTCCTGCGCCTTGGCGGCCTGCCGCGCGGCAAAGTCGGCGGCCTGGACAGATTGGAGGAGTGGGGTGAAGACCATCGAAACGATGAGAAGGATCGCCAGCGTGACGTACAGCCTCCGGGAGCGGGAACGGAGGATGAGGAGGGCGCAGAAGGCCAGGAGGAACGTGAGGTGTAAAGCGTAAGACGTAAAACGTGAGACGTAATCCGTAAGGCGTGAAACGGAAGGCGTGAGGCTTGAGGCGTGAGACGTGGAAAAGTCAAAATCCACCGTGACCTCGGCCGAGATTTCTTGCTCGTCGGGGGTAGAGGGAAAGTGGAGGCGCAGGACTTGGCGCAAGGGATACCCGTCGGCGTCGAGCCACAGCTCGCCGTCGCCCGTCATATCCGCGTACTGCCTGGGCAGGTCGAGTTCGACGCCTGGCGGGAGATCGCCCTGCTCGGCCAGGTACTGCTCCATTTGGTCACGCAGATAGGCGGCATAGGCCGGGCCGTCCACATCGAAGACATAGCGCGTTACATGCGACTCGTCACCTGAGCCTCGCCGATTCGCTGGCTCGCTGACTTGCACGTTCTTCGCCGCCGCCAGAAAGGCCATAAAGTCGCCCTGAGGGGCAAAGAGTGTGGTGAAGTTGTTGATTTCCTGCCAGTCGTGGGCTCCCTGACGGGCGTAGGCGCGGTCGCCCTCGACCTTGACCTCGACGCTGCCGGCCCCGGTCAGCACACTGCCCCCCTGGGACCAGAGGACAAGATGGAGCGTGCGGTCAGGCAGGTCCGTCTCACCCTCCAGATGGAGGGCCTGGGTCTTGCTGCTCCGCCCGACGTTGCGCACGCTGGGCAGAGGCACGGTGGTTTGCCGGATGTCGGCGCTGAACTGGTAGTTACCGGATTCGCGGGCGCGTGCCCAGGCCGCTCGCACGGACTCTTGGGCCGAGGGTTGCGTGGCCGAGACGAGGCGCGGTACAAACAGCAGGGCCAATGCCGAGAGGCTCAAGAGCGTCAACCACAAACGGAACGGTCGGTGTGTGTGTTTCATCTCTCTCCCTCAAGGTTCGTAGTAGGCGCTTCAGCGCCGTGACGAGAGGCTCAAGAGCGTCAACCACAAACGGAACGGTCGGTGTGTGTGTTTCATCTCCCTCCCTCAACGTTCGTAGTAGGCGCTTCAGCGCCGTGAGAGCGCGATGAATCGCGCACTATGAACGGAGTTAGAACGACTATTGAGCATTGCGCAGCGTCAGCGGCAGATAGAGACTATAGACCGAAGCCTCGGTAAAAGTGACGCTGGTGCTGCTTTGCACAGCGCCTCCCGTGCCACGCGCGGTGGCCGAGATGTGGGCTGTCCCTGTCACGTCGGAGGTGAGCTGTACCAGCGCCAGCTCGCCACTGACCACGGCGCGGGGCGAGATCCGCCCCAGGTCGGTGTCAAAGGAGACCAGCACGCCCTGGGGGGCCGAGATGCTCGCCGTCACGGCGACCACTCCGCCGACGGTCTGACTCACCGGAGAGGCCGTGAGCAGTGTTACCGTGTAGGGCGCGCCCGCCTGCAAGGTGGCGGTGTACACGTCGTCGGACGGCGAGAATGTGCTGCCGCCCGCGCTCTGCGCCCAGCGATAGTCGGAGCGCATCAACGCAGCAAGTTGCGTGTCGCTCATCTGCCCCAGCAGCCGGCAATCGTCGCCGACGCCGGCGCACGGGGGTGATTGAGGGAATGCGTAGGCCCAAAAGTACAGGTAACGAGGAGCCTTGTGCCGGTCCTTGCCGGTGATGGCGTAGGTTGGGTTCATCGCCGCGTACATCACCATAGGCTTGAGCACGTCGTTGTCGTCGCCGTTTGCCCCGGTCGTCCACTCGGAGGACCAGTACCACTCGAACAGGGTGCCGGTGGGGAGCATTCGGCGATGTGCTCGCGGACCACGTCGCCGGTCTTGCGGCCGGCTGCGTCGCCGTCGCTCAGGTCGTTCCGTGGACCAGGCGACCAGTAGGGGTCGAGCAGCGCCACCCGCGCGGGGCGCAACGCTTCGGACACCTCTCCGGCGGCTATGCCCTCGTCCACCAGCTTGGTCAGCCGCACCGCCATCTGGTTGCCCAGCGAGTGTCCGACGATGCGGATGGTGCCGGTATAGCCCTCCAGCGCGGCGACGTATGTTTCGTAGAACAGGTCGGCGGCGCACTTGTCGGACGGGCCGTCGCTATAGCCGTCGAGCAAGTCGTCCC
>JALGTR010000101.1 GCA_029821265.1 Candidatus Zipacnadia bacterium | reverse complement strand
GGCGATTCTGTGAACTTCGTCTACCGCGTCTACGTGCACGACGGTGACGTCGAGGAGGCGAAGGTGGGCGAACGCTACCTCGACTTCGCATTCCCGCCGAAGGTCACGAAGATCGAGGAGTAAGCGGTCTCGCATGCGGCGGCCGGGTCGGCAGCACGGCCCGGCCGCTTCGTGCTTTAAGGCCGCACATGAGGTATCAGCCGATAACCTCCCGACAGCGTGTAAGGACCACCCTCCGCTTCGGGGGAACCCGATCGCGTGCCGATCGCTCACTTTGCAGTGGACTGCGACACGGTCAGCGCGATCATCGCTCCCAGGGGCATCGTGCGGGAGGGGCCGCGCAGAACTGACGAGAAGACGTGGGAGGACGACGCCGGTCGCGTCTATCGCTACTCGGAGACGACCAACGAGATCACCCTCGTGAGGTCCACCGAGCCACACCGGGCGTACTCGCCCGAGGACTTCCCTCTCAACCCGAAGGTACCGCCGGAAGACAAGAGCGTCTACGAGGTCTGCGACGCCGTGTTACCGTCGGCTCAAGCCACTCCATCGCATGGGGCACGCAGTACGACAACTTCATGGCGATGATCGACGAGTTCGAGAGGACGCGGGATTACTGAGAAGGTGCCGCACTGACATGTCATGAGCTCGCGCCGAACCGCGGCACACCATCGGCCGCCACTTTTCGTATGGTCTGCCGGAATCTCGCGCAACCCTTTGACGTGTGCCAGGCGCTCGTGTACGCTTGCGTCAGCGTCTCTGCAACGCCCGTTTCGATTCCGCCGCGCAGGAGGTGCGCACCTGTGTTCGATCGGCTCCAGCCGAGATTACCGATCGATCTCCCCGAGCCGGTCGAGCGTCCCCGGCGGCGTCGTCGCACTGGCCCGTCGGCGCGGAGTCAGCGTGGCAAGCAGACCCTCACGCTGATGCAGGAGCCGGTCATGCAAAGGTGCGCGCTGTGCGGCTCACGGCAGACCGTCCTCGGCGATGCTGCCGTGTGTCAGCAGTGCAACGGTCTGATCTTCCGCGAAGAGAAGGACGACTGAGACTGGAGGGACCGCGCATGTGTCGCATTGCTATCATCGCGCTCCTCGCTGCAGCAGCAACCGGGGCAACCGCCGACGCTGGACCGCCCTACCACACCGGGAAGATCATGCCCACTCCGCAGCAAGTGAGCTACGCGGACCGCTACATGCCCGTCTACCACATCGGCAAGCGCCGGCCCCTTGCGACGGTCATGGCGGGGGACCTGCCGGCCGAGCAGCTTGCGGCCGAGGACCTCGTCGCGCGTATCTGCGCGCTTGCGGACCTTGAGGAGCCGAACTACGAGCCGCGCGTGGGGATCGAGGAACCGCCCGGGGGCAACGTGATCTGTCTCGCTGCTCCGTGGACAAGTCCCGCCTGCGCCATCCTTGCCGCGAAACCGGGTCTGGCCGTAATCCCCCGCCCGCACGGCGCACAGGCCTACGCGATTCGCTGGGCCGAGCGTGGAGAGCGTCTCGTCTGTATCGCGGCAGGCGGCGGTCCGATGGGAAGCACCTTCGCGGGCGCATCGCTCAGGCAACTCCTGAAGGTGGAGGACGGCCGGGTCTGGCTGCGCATGGCTCGCGTGGATGACTGGCCGCAGTTCGAGATGCGCGGCACCTGCTGCTATACGCCCGAGGAGGCTGCCTGGCTCGCTTTGTGCAAGTTCTCCACCCAGGACATGAACTACGGTTCACACGGCCGGGACGCATGGATGAACCCCGACGCGATGGGCCGTCCCGTGAACTGGGGCAAGTACGACGGCGCCGGTCGCGTGGCTGTCTCGGTTGCACGGGAGAATCCGCACTCCGGCGATGCGGCGGTGCAGCTTCGCATCTCCGACTACTACGAGCAGTTCGAGGACCGTCCGCATTACATCAACGGGGCCCTGATGGTCGGCAACACGAACGGCTACCGGGGTCCAAACGCGCTGCCGGCCGCGCCGGGGCGCTACAGGATGTGCCTGTGGATGCGCGGCGACGTCCCCTCGGTGAATGCCAGCGTCCTGATGTGGACGTCTCAGAGCGCGCCCATGGGCGACCGCGTGGAGGTGCCCTGCGAGCCCCCGACGATGCGACCGACCTCCGAGTGGCGAGAGTACGAGCTCAGCTTCGAGCTTCCGGAGAGCGCCGTCACCTTCGCGCCGAAGCTGGGCGTCACCGGACACCAGGATGAAGGGTATGAGATCGGCTCCGGGTTCGTGGTGGACGATCTCGTCATCACACGCGAGGAGAGCGACGAGAACCTGTTCACGAACGGCGACGCTGAGCAGGCTGAGAAGCCCTACACGAGCAAGATTGAGGCAATGTGGGACTGGTGCGTGCCGCGCGGCCTGTGGCCCATACAGTTCGTCAACCCGCTCTACGTTTCGAACTGGGAGTATGATGGTGAGCTCAAGATTCAGGTCTCCGATCCGGCGCAGATCGATGCACTGGCGGACACCTTCCGGATCAGCCTCGACCGCGGTGGGAAGTGGGTGATGCTTGCGCTCGATGACTTCGCCTCACGGCTGGGCGGCCCTGCTCCACACTACGTCATCACCAACGAGGCCGACCGCGAGGCGTTCGACTCCCTCGGCGAGTGCCACGGGACGCTCGTGCAGCAACTGTACCAGCGGCTGAAGCAGACACATCCACACTGTCGGCTGATCGTCTGCCCGGCATACTACTGGACGCCGAACGGCGCCTACGAGGAGGAGGGCAACCGATACCTGCGCACGTTCGGCGAGATGGTCCCCGAGGACGTGCTGATCGTCTGGACCGGGCCGCAGGTGCGGTCGCGCACGATCACCGAAGAGGACGTCGAGCGCTTCAGCTGGCTCATCGGCCGGAAGCCCTACCTGTGGGACAACACCATCTACGCGCGCCACGCGAACCCAACCTACGTGCTTGATCCCTTCACCTCCGAGTATCCCGACGATTTCCACGACATGCTCGCCGGTGGCCTGCATAACAACGGCGGCGTGAGCGAACTTTACCTCACCGGCTGCCTCGTCTACGGCGATTATGCCTGGAACCCCGACGCATACGATGCGCAGGCATCGATCGACCACGCTCTGGAGATGGTGCTCGGGCCCGGCTGTGCCGCCGACGGCAACGCCTTCCGCGAGCACTACTTCGCGGTGCGTGACCCGTATATCGCACTGACGAACGATCTGAGTGCTCTGAGCGCCGATGAGATCGCGGATCGGATCGGCCCGCTGAGCGCAGAGCGCGTGGCCGAGATCGTGGCGCATGTCGAAGCGATGGACGTCGCACTGAGCCGTCTGCAGGAGCGCTCCCCGAACGAGGCGCTGCTGGCCGAGCTTGAGGCACTGGCGGCGCCGCTGCGGGCGTCTGCGGCGCGGTTGAAGGAGTTGGGCAGCGTCTCGGCGACGGTGCGCGAGATCGATGGCGGTGTGGTCGTTCCCGAATCGGCGTTCGTCGGCGGAACCGGCCATCGCGTCTACGGTAACGGATGCGAGCCGCGGCGCGCGACCTGGATCTACGGGCAGGGTACACCCGTGCACACGATGGAGGCGATCTTCACGCTGAGCGATCCGCCCGCGGAGGCCATGCTGGTGCTTGTCGGGCAGGATCACGATAAGGAGGGCGTCACCGACGTGGCGGTGATCCTTAACGGCGAGACCCTCCACGAGGGCCCGAACGAACTGGGCAAGCGCGGCTGGTATGAGTGGAAAATCGCGCTACCTTCGGGTATACTTCGGGATGGAGCCAATACGCTGACGATTCGCAACCTGGAGGGTTCGGACAGCATGTCGGCGGACTGGATGATGCTGTCCGAGGCGCAGCTCCTGTTTGAGTGAGAGCCAGCCGTCACAGCATACGCGCAGCATTTCATCGCAGCCGGGAGAGTGCCACAAGTGGATAACGGAGCGAAGCTGAAGCTTCTGGGCGAGGGTGCCCGGTTCGACGTCAGCTGCCCCTCGACGATCGCCCCGCAGACCGCGCTTGCCGACGGACCGGGAAGTATCTACGAGGCGCTGTCATCGGACGGCAAGCGTGTGCGGCTTCTCAAGGTCCTGCTCTCCAACGCCTGTCGTCACGATTGCCTGTACTGCGCCACCCGCTGCAGCCGGGATATTCCCCGAGCGAGCTTCCGTCCGGAGGAGCTGGCCCGGCTGACGACCGAACTTGCGCAGGCGGGGATGATCAGCGGCCTGTTCCTCAGTTCCGGCATCGTTGGCGATGCCGACAGCACGATGGCCCGGATGATTGAGACCGTCGAGCTTCTGCGCCACAAGCACAACTTCCGCGGCTATGTGCACCTCAAACTGCTGCCGGGCGTTTCGGAGGCGGCGGTTCACACCGCCGTTGGACTGGCCGACCGGCTCTCGATCAACCTCGAGGCGCCGGGGCCCGAGCGCCTCACGGCGATCTGCCCCGGGAAGAGCTATGAGCGCGACCTGCTGCGGACGCTACGCTGGGCACGGGGCATGATCGCACCCGGCCAGGTGCGGTCGGGGCTGACGACGCAGTTCGTCGTCGGCGCGGCCGGGGAGAGCGACCTCGAGATCATGCAGACAACCGCGAGACTGACCGCCGAGATCGGGCTGGCGCGCACGTACTACAGCGGCTTCCGGCCCGTCGAGAACACGCCGCTTGATGGTCGGGACCCCACTCCGCCGGCACGGGAACATCGGCTCTACCAGGCCGAGTTCCTGATGCGGGTGTATGGCTTTCGACTCGATGAGCTGGTGTTCGAGGATGACGGCATGCTGCCCCTTGATCGTGATCCGAAGATGGCGGCGGCACTTGCGAATCAGGACCAATTCCCGGTCGAGGTCAACGAGGCCGAGCGCTGGCAGCTTCTGCGCGTGCCGGGGATCGGGCCGACGGGCGCCGAGCGGATCCTGGCCGTGCGCGGCAAGCATCGGCTCACGTCCCTGCGCCATCTCGAGATCCTCGGCGTCAGAACCGACCGCGCGCGCAACTTCGTGACCGTTGGCGGGCGATACTACCCTCGCGAGGAGCCCGCGCAACAGCTCTCGATGGGGCTCTGACCGGCGGGCCGCGGCCTGCTCATTCACCCGCGGCAACCTGAGGGCACTCGTCTTCGAGCCAGCAGCCCGGCTCGATCGCGGCGAGGCGCTTACGCGCGACCTCCACATACTCGTCGATCATCTCGATCCCAAGGCATCTGCGGCCCAGCTTGCGGCAGACCGCTGCAGTGGTCCCGGAGCCCACAAACGGGTCGAGGACCAGGTCCCCCGGGTTCGTCGATGCCTCCACCACCATCCGCAGCAGCGCCTCCGGCTTCTGTGTCGAGTGCACTTTGTCACCGTTCTCGTCGCGGATTCGCTCCGAGCCAGAGCAGACGGGCTCGCGGACGTACCAGTCCGAGCGCATCTGCTTGCCGTCGTTGTAGCGCTTCATATGCTCGTAGTTGAAGGTGTAATCCTTGCGATCTTTGTCGCGGACAGCCCAGATGAGCGTCTCGCTGGCGTTTGTGAAGCGCACGCCGCGGAAGTTCGGCATCGGGTTGGACTTGATCCACACCACGTCATTCAGGATCCAGAAGCCGAGGTCCATCAGCACCGTGCCGACGCGGTAAATGTTGTGATAGGTGCCGATGACCCAGAGGGTGCCGTTTGGCTTGAGGACGCGGCGAACCTCGCTCATCCATGCCTCTGTGAAGCGGTCGTAGGCCGCCATCGAATCGAACTTGTCCCACTCATCATCCACCGCCTCCACCAGCGAGCGATCAGGCCGGTGGAGGCTATCCCGAAGCTGCAGGTTGTAGGGGGGATCGGCGAAGCACATGTCGATGCTCTCGGGCTCAAGCTCCGAGAGCACTTCGATGCAATCTCCGCGAACGATCGTCTGTTCGTGCCGCATGAGGCGTTCAGGCATCGGGCCCCTCCCAGCCGAGGTGCTTCTGTGCGGCAGTGGCCGCCAGCGTCAGGCATTCCTCTATCGTCTCGCCTCCGTGCGCTTCGATCATCAGTGGGCCATCATAGCTGATTTCGTCGAGGAGTTCCAGGAACTCGGGCCAGTCGATGACGCCCTCACCTGGCATCAGGTGGCGCTCCTGCACACCATCGTTGTCGGAGATGTGCAGCGTCTCCACACGGTCGCCCAGCGCGCGCATCTCGTCGGCGAGCGGTCGCCGCAGATTGGCGTGATTCGTGTCCAGACAGACACAGGCCTCGCCATCAGATATGCGCAGGCATTGCAGGATCTGCTCGGCATCGTTCCCGAGGCGCGGCTTGTTCGCCGGAAGATACTCGATCGCCAGGCGAATGCCGAGCTGCGAGCAGCGCTTGAGCAGATAGTTGATGCTTCGGATGCTCTGGCGACGGCGTAGCTCGCTCTCCGCTTCGTCCTCGCCGAGCAGGCCGGCGTGAATAACGGCGTACCTCGCGCCGAGCTGCGCCCCGACTTCACACGCGCGTGACACCAGCCCGACCGCATCGCGCCACGCCAGCTCGTCGGGGTGGCTCAGATCAGCCGGGCCACCAAAGGGCGCGTGGACCGACCACGTATACAGCCCCGCCCGCTCGATCGCCTCCCGGACGTCGCGAACGGCGCCATCATCGGTCTGCAGCGGGTCGTCTGCTGGAATGCTCACCTCCACACAGGAGAAGCCCCGGTCCCTCGCGGCACCGAGGCTCTCGTCAGTCAACCGGTTCTGAAGCATAATGCTGGACAAACCCAGCGGACGAGCCATCAGCAATCATTCCCCGCACGGCCCCCGAGATCTTCCGGGATCCGATCGCCGGAAAGGGGGCCGTCTGGTCGCACAATCACGTGTTGTTAATACACCTGAACCCCCGGCAGGAGTTCCCGTCTGTTGAGAAGAAGGATCACGGGTAGCTCGGTCACCGCCGGCATTCGGGCTTCGCTCCGCCCGTGCAAGCGCTCACACGCTGGAGGTCTGCTGCAGGCAATGACAAGGCTTCGGTTCGCTTTCATTTCAGTCACTGTGCTCATCGTCCTCGCGCTTCCTGCGTCGGCGCAGGTGATGAGTGCGGAGGATCAGGCGGCGATCGCTGAGGCGGAGACGCTCAGCCACGCCTTCGCGGCGGTTGCTCGATGCGTCAGCCCGGCGGTCGCAAACATCAGCACGACAACCGTGGTCGTGGACGGCCCCGCGCTGCTGTTCCGGGACTTCTTCGGCCGCGACTTCGAGGGCATGCTGCGCGGGTTCAACCGCGAAGTGCACAGCCTCGGTTCGGGCTGCCTCATCTCCCCCGAGGGCCACGTCATCACCAACAACCACGTCGTCGAGAACGCGACGGAGATCAGAGTCACACTGGCCGATGATCGCGACTTCCCCGGGCGCATCGTGGGCGCCGATCCTGCGACCGACCTCGCGATCGTGAAGATCGACGCTACCGGCCTGCCCTACCTGACGTGGGGGGATTCGAGCCTGCTGCAGGTGGGAGAGTGGGTGGTGGCGGTCGGCTCGCCGTTCGGCCTCGCGCACACGGTGACTGCCGGGATCATCTCAGCGACCGGACGGACGGATATCGGCATCGTCGGCTATGAGGATCTGATCCAAACCGACGCGGCGATCAATCCCGGGAACTCCGGGGGCCCGCTTGTCAACCTGCGCGGAGAGCTGATCGGGATCAACACCGCCATCGCGTCGAAGACCGGCACCTCAGCGGGGGTGGGCTTCGCGGTGCCCAGCAATATGGCCCGTGGGGTCGCGCAGCAGCTCATCGAGCGCGGAAGGGTGATCCGTGGCTGGATCGGGATCATCCCGCGTGACCTCACCCCGACGATCGTCCGCCGCTACGCGCCGGGCGCAACGGCGGGCGTCTTCGTCGAGGCGGTCTACCGCAACCAGCCGGCCATCGCGGCCGGCATCCAGCCGGGGGATGTGATCGTAAGCTGGGATGGGCAGCAGATCACCTCAGTCAGCCAGCTGGCCCGCCTGGTCGCCGACAGCGAGATCGGCAGTGCGGTGTCGGTGCGACTTCTGCGGCAGGACCAGAGCCACGAGGTGGTCGTTACCGTGTCACAGCAGCCGACCACCCGCAGCGGGCGCCCGATCGAGGGGATCTGAGCCGCAGCGCGCAGGGGGAGGAATGTCCGCTACCGCGGCGAATGGGTGCGCTCACCACCGATATGAGATGCATGGAGGCAGATCATGGCGGACCTGAACATAGCCGTAATGCTCAATTCGCTGCGTATGGATGATCCGTACAAGGGCTTCGAGAAGATCGCGGAGATGGGCGTCACGGGCGTTCACCTCTCGGTCACGCGCGAGCCCTTCCGGCCCCAGGACATGAGCAAGCAGGACCGCAAGAATCTCGTGAAGCACCTCAACTCGCTTGGCCTCGAGATCTCGGCGATCTCGGCGTGGGGCGGGAACGTCCACCTCGAGGAGGACGACTGCTCCGAGGCGATCGCCGATGCCAAGGCCTACCTGGAGATGTCCGTCGATCTTGAGTGCGGCATCTGGCAGGGCCACGTGGGGATCATGCCCGAGGACGAGAACGACCCCGGCTGGATCAACCACGTGAAGCACCACGAGATGATCGCCGAGCATGGTGAGAAGGTTGGTGCATGCCTGGCGATTGAGACCGGCCCCGAGCCCCCATACGTGCTCAAGCGCCTGATCGAGACCGTCGGCTCCGACGCGATTCGGCTGAACTGGGATCCCGCGAATCTGATCCTCTGGCCGGCGCGCTACGCACAGGAGGCCGGCGAGGAGTATGACAAAGAGAAGTGGATGGAGCTCTACCAGCCCGTCGAGGGCCTGAAGATGGTCGGCGAATACGTGGTCCACGTTCACGCCAAGGACGCGCTGGTGCACGAGGACGGCCGAGCCCAGGAGGTCGCCTTTGGCGAGGGCTGGGTGGACTGGGAGCGCTTCATCGGTATCCTTCGCGACGACTACGACTACGACGGATACTTCGCGATCGAGCGCGAGGTTGGCGAGAACCCGGTGGATGATATCCAGAAGGCCGTGGATTTCCTGAAGAACTTCGAGGCCTGACGCCACCGTCATTGCGAGCGACCGCCCGGGACCTGCAGGAACAGAGGTCCCGGGCCTCGTATGTACAGATAGTCGGGCCAATGGATGCAGTCCGAACGGAGCGGTGGATCGATGGGAGAGGAAGTCGTCATCTTCTCGAGCGAGGAGCGCGCCGACAGGCAGCGTGTGTGCGCTTTCCTCCGTGATCTGGCGGACAGAATCGAGCAGGGGAACCTGGTGCTTACGAAAAGCGGAGAGGAGACTCCCGTTGACATCCCGGATGCTGTCGAGCTTGAGGTGAAGTTCGAGGAGGAGACCGAAGGGACCAGCAGGGAATTCAGCCTCGAGGTCGAGCTCGAGTGGCCCGAGGGCGGGTTCAGCGGCGGCGTGGGCCTCGGTTAGCGATGGCCCCCTCAGGCAGGTGGACTGTGCCTCGCCGGTAGCGGTCTTGCGGTCATGAGGTCTGCAGCGGCCGGGATTTCGTGATCCCGGCCGCTGCGCATTCGCGGGTTCTCCCGATCAGCGGCGGCGCCGGTCACCGCGTGATCGACTGGACCTCGATCGTGGGGTGCGTCTGGAGGACCTGGTGGCCGACGCTCTCGGCCGCCCCGAGCGGCTGCTGCGCGAGCTCCGGCGGACACTCTCCTGCTCCTCGCGGGCTCGCCTGATCCTCCGCGAGGCGAGCTCCATCGCCTTTGCCTGCTTCTCAAGCTCCTCGGCGGTGAGGGCGCGCCGGGGCTGGCCGAAGATGATCACGCAGGCCAGGATGATGATGATCGCCAGAAGGGCGTCGGTGAGCGTCATCTCCTGGTAGAGCCGCAGCTCCTTGACCACCAGCCACTGCAGGACCATCGCGCCCGGGAAGAATAGTAGAAAGCCCACGATCACTCCGACCAGCCGTCGCACTCAGGATCACCTCAGGTTCGATTCTACTGCTCCAGCGATGGCTGCAAGAGAAGTTCGAGCACACCCGTTGCGATGACGTTCCGTGCCGCTTCCGACAGCGCGCCATCCTCGTCGCGGAGTTGGTCCTCAGTCAGATCGGCCCGTGCCAGCGCCGCCTCGGTCCGCAGCAGCGGCAGGTTCAACGCGTCCGCCAGCCGCTCCATCTCCCGCAGCACCCGGCGCGACACCTCAAGGGTGTCCTCGCGCGGGACCGGGCCGATCAGCAGCACCATGGCCTCGGTGTCAGCCAGCAGGCGGGCGAGAAGACTGGACATCGAGGATCGGAAGCGCTCGCGCTCGAACTCCCGCATGTCCGAGCCGAAGGTCACCATCACCAGGTGCGGCTCCTCCTCCACGATCATACCGAGGTGCCCCGACGCGTGTTCGGGTGAGAGGCCGTCCTCAGTCATGGCAGCGACGGTGACCGCCGCACCATCGGGGCGCGTAAGCTCAAGCCGCTCGGCGACGATCTGGGGCCATGCGTCCTCGCCGCATGCGGCCGCGCTGTCGCCCAGCAGCGCCATGGTCAGCGGCCCGTCATCCTCGATTACCCACCGACGGAAGAGGCGCAGGTCGCGCGTACGCACCAGCGGATCACCGACAGGGGCGGGGGGCGCAAGCTCGACAGGCGTGCCATCGGTGGGGACCCCGAAGACCTCGACCTCGCGCACGTAGATCCGGTAGTCTCCGCCCAGGCCGCCGCCCCAGGAGTTCGTGAACATGATGCGCACAAACTGCGCGGGGCGGTCCTGAAAGCGGTGGTTCAACGTGATGGGCTGCGCCTGCGGGAAGATGAACTGCCGCAATTCCTCGAAGTTGACACCATCCTCGGAGCACGAGATCACGAGGCCGCGCGTATTGCCGTTGGTGGAGTTGTGTACCGCAATGCGGTTGATCGAGCAGGGACGCTGCAAGTCGATGGTCACCGTCTTCGGGAAGTCGTCCTCGTTTCCGGTCGCGAAGCACCCCGGACTGGTGTCGGAATCGACCACGCCGTCCACCAGCCCGGTCCATTGATCCATGATCTCACAATCGGCCGTGTAGGGTCTGTCACGCGCGACGTTGTACTGCGCGGCGACCGGGTGAGCGACGACGATGATCGCGATGGCGGCTGCAAGCGGGGCCTTCCATGTTGCTGCGCGCACGCCACGACACCTCCGCGGTCAGTCCAGCATCTCAAGCTCGAGGCTGATGTCAATCGCCTGCGCCGAGTGCGTCAATCGGCCGACTGAGATTAGATCCACGCCGAGCTGCGCGACCTCCCTGACACGTTCAAGACGCATTCCCCCTGAGGCCTCGACCACCGCCCTACCCCCCACGATACGCACGGCCTCGGCCATCGTGGCGTTGTCCATGTTGTCGAGCATGATGATGTCGGCGCCCGCCTCAAGCGCCTCGCGCACCTCCCCAAGGTGCGCGGCCTCCACCTCGATCTTGAGCGTATGCGGAGCGCCCTCCCGGGCGCGCTGGATGGCCTGTGCGATCCCCCCGGCGAGGCGGATGTGGTTGTCCTTGATCAGGATGCCATCGTACAGCGCGTAGCGGTGGTTGGTCCCGCCGCCGGCCATCACGGCAGCCTTTTCGAGCGCGCGCAAGCCCGGCGTGGTCTTGCGCGTGTCGGTCACCATTGCGCCGGTCCCCTCGACCTCATCGGCAAACTGCCTCGTGAGCGTGGCGACTCCGCAGAGCCGCTGCAGGAAGTTAAGCGCGACGCGCTCGGCTCCGAGCAGCCCACGGGCCGTTCCCTCGACCGTGCCGAGCCGATCGCCGGGCTCGAACCGCTCGCCTTCGGCGACCAGCTGGTCGAAGGATGAGCGCGGATCGTTCTGGCGAAAGCACTCCGCGACGACGTAGCCTCCGGCCATCACCCCGCGCTGCTTGGCCAGCAACTCACCCCTCGCGAGGGTCGCGGCCGGCACGGTGAGCATGCTGGTCAGGTCCCCACGACCGATGTCCTCGCGCAGCGCCTCCTGGACGATGCGCTTGAGGATGCGCCTCTCAACGGGGCAGCGGGTATATTCGGACAGGCTCATGTCTCCACGATCCGGTTGTGGTCGTCAACGTGCACAACCTTCAACGGTCGGCTCCGTGCCTCCTCCTCATCGAGGAGCGCGTAGCAGAGAATGTGCACGCGGTCGCCGACGTAGGCGCGCCGGGCCGCGGGCCCGTTCAGGCAGATGGTCTCCGAACCGGGCTCTCCCTCGATGATATACGTCTCGATGCGCTCGCCGTTACTGAGGTTGACGATCTGCACCTGTTCGTTCGGAAGCATTCCGGACGCCTCAAGCAGCTCCGGCGCGATCGTGATGCTACCCTCGTATTCGAGCTCAGTCTCAGTGACCGTTGCGCCGTGAATCTTCGCTATACACATCTTGCGCAGCATCGAACTCATCCCTCGACTGTCACGTTATCGATAAGCCGCGTGTCGCCCAGATACGCCGCCGCCGCGATGACCATTGGCCCGGAGCTGTCCCCCAGCGGCGTCAGCGTTTCCGGATCGACAGCGCGGATGTATTGTGGCCTGAACAACGGCTCCTGGCCCAGGACTTCGGCGACGACGCGCTCGACCTCCCGGCCAGTCGCTCCCTCACGGGCGGCCCTGGCCCCTGCCAGCAGCGCCTCGTACAGCTTGGGGGCGGCCCGACGCTCCCTCTCGTTCAAGTAGCGGTTGCGGGAGCTGGCGGCCAGCCCATCCTCCTCACGGACCGTCGGGCATCCCTTGATCTCGACGGGGATGTCAAGGTCACGCGTCATCGCGCGGACCACCACGAACTGCTGGTAGTCCTTCAGCCCGAAGTAGGCGCGATCGGGCTGAACGATGTTGAAGAGCTTGCACACGACGGTCGTCACGCCGTCGAAGTGGCCCGGCCGGTGAGCTCCGCACAGCCCCTCGGTTAGACCCTTCACACTGACCACGGTGCACGAATTGCTATCATACATCTCCTCGACGGATGGTGCAAAGACCAAGTTCACGCCCTCGCCCTCGCACAGCTTAGCGTCAGTCTCGAGGTCGCGCGGGTAGGCCTCCAGGTCCTCGCCAGGGCCGAACTGGGTTGGGTTAACGAAGATGCTCACGACCGAGTAGTCGCACTCCTCGACGGCGCGTCGCACCAGGGACATGTGCCCCTCATGCAGCGCTCCCATCGTGGGCACCAGGCCGACGGACAGGCCTTCGCTCCTGGCCGCCGCCACTGCGTCACGAACCTCCTGCTTGGTCCGAGCTATCTGCATAGCTGTCTCCCCCATCTCTCGCTGTAGCTGATGATTCGGCATCCAACGTCAATGCGCCTGCGTGCGCTACTGCCACCAGTAGCCAGGCCGAAAAGCGCTCCCCAGCGCCCAGCCGACGAGGCCGGGAACGAAGATGAAACCCGAGCCAAAGACGATCGCACCCAGGTAGCGCCCGCCGTGCGCCCACGCCATCAGCGCTGCCAGCGTGAAGACGCCGACGAAGTAGCCGACTACGCGCCAGGAGAGCTCCACCACGAGCAGCGCGAACACCAGGTAGAAGACGAGCGCGAGGATCGGGCTGAGCAGACCGGCGATCCCAAGATACAGCCACAGCGGAACCTGCCTGCCCGCGTCAGACACGGAGCCACCAAGCTCGTGGTCGAATGATCCCAGTAGCCCTGCGGCCGCAAGCAGCGCCGCGCCGCCTGCGCCCGCAAGCGCAGCGAGTCCCATCTCAACCGC
>JALGTR010000340.1 GCA_029821265.1 Candidatus Zipacnadia bacterium | reverse complement strand
AGCGGCGACGATATGATATGTACTGTGAGGACGGCCTCAGGGCGGCGCCGGGCGGCGATGTTAACAACATATTCGACCTCTTCGACCAGGTCTTCGGCGGCAGCATGGGTGGCGGTTTCGGCCGGCAGGCGCAGCAGCGTGGCCGCGATCTGCAGTACGAGGTGACGATCGATCTGCAGGGCGTGGTCGAGGGGTACGAGGCCGAGCTTGAGGTCAATAGGCAGGCCGAATGCGAGCGTTGCGGAGGCACCGGCGCCGCAGAAGGCTCCATGCCGCAGACCTGCGAGATGTGCGGCGGCCGCGGTGTGGTCGCTCACGAGCGCGCGACCTTGCTCGGCGTGATGGCGACCACCTCCACCTGCCCCAACTGCGGGGGGCGCGGGACGATCATCAGAAATCCCTGCGGAGCCTGTGCCGGCCGGGGCGTTGTGCAGACTGCGCAGAGGGTCAACGTGAAGATCCCGCCAGGGATCGAGGACGGTCAGAGCCTGCGCCTGGCCGGGCAGGGCGACATGCCCGCCGGTGGCGGCATCCCGGGCGATCTGTATATCACCGTCCGCGTGGCTCCACACGATCTGTTTACCCGGCGCGGCCGGGATCTGCACATGAACCTCGATCTCACCTTCGCCCAGGCTGCGCTCGGCGATACCGTGACGGTCCCGACAGTAGACGGGGAGGCACAGATCGAGGTCTCGCCAGGAACGCAGACGGGCGAGACGATACGCCTGCCGGGCATGGGCCTGCCTGCGCTTCGAGGCGGTCAGCGCGGCTCGCAGGTCGTGCACATCAATGTGGTGACCCCCACCGATCTGACCGAGGAGCAGCGTCGCCTGCTCATGGAGTTCGCACTTGAGCGCGGCGAGGACCTGCGGCCGCCCGAGCACAGGGGGCTGTTCGACCGATTGAGGAAGGTCTTCACTGGGGAAGCCTAAGATGTCACAGGCCGAGCGTGCGTGGGTTCGGGTCGCCGTCCAGTGCCCGCTTGAGGCCGAGGACGCCGTGACCGGCGCCCTGTTGCCGCTCTCGCCCAACGGCCTGAGCACTCTCGGAACAGGCCCGATCACCGTCTCCGCATGGGTCGGCCCGATGCGGCCCGAGGACGACACCTCCGGCGTCGAGCAACGGGCTCGCGAGGCGCTTGAGGAGATCCCTGACTATCTTCTCCCCCGTCCGATCGACATGAAGGTCACGCTCGTGCCGGAGACCGACTGGATCGAGGCCTTTCGCGCCCACCATCGGCCGGTGCGCATCGGTCGGATCGTCGTCAAGCCCAGCTGGGAGGAATGGCCGAATCCGGCGCTGCCAGCGCGCAGCGACGACATCCTGCTCGAGCTTGATCCCGGGCTGGCATTCGGGACTGGCCTCCATCCGACCACGCGCATCTGCCTGAACGCGCTGCAGGATCGCATGCGCCGGGGGGATCGCGTCGTGGACTTCGGCTGCGGGTCAGGGATCCTCGCGATTGCAGCGGCTCTGCTCGGCGCCCGCGAGGTCCTCGCAATCGACGCGGATCCCTCCGCCGTGCGAGTCGCCGAGGCAAATGTGCGCAACAACGGCCTCGAGGACGTCGTGACGACTCACGTCGGCGACAGCCTTACCGTGGCCGAGCCCGGGTGGAACATCGTGATTGCGAACATCAACCCCGTGGTCGTAGCGCAGATCGCGGAGGATGTCGCGCGCATTCTGGAGCCGGGCGGGACCTACATCTGCACAGGGATCCCCATCAACCGCGAGGCCAGGGTGTTGGAGGCCCTGCGGGAGGAACGCTTCGACGGCATTACGCCCCGCATCAGCGGGGACTGGATCGGCTTCATCTGCACGACCCCCGGGTGATCGCTGTGACGCGGGTCTTCCTCGATGACGGCCAGATCCACGGCAACCACGCTGTCGTTCGCGGCTCAGACGCCCATCATCTGCTGAACGTCCTCCGCATGGCGCGTGGTGATACGTTCACCGTCGTGGATCAGCGTGGCGCTGAGCGTGTCGCGACGATCGAGGAGACGTCTGAGGGTGAGGTCCGCGCACTTCTCGGGCCTGCCCGCCAGCCTGAGACCGAAGCCGAGGTGGAGGTAACGCTCTACCATGGCCTGCCGCGGGCTTCGCGTTACGAGACGGCCCTGCGCATGTGCACGGAACTTGGCGTTCAGACATTCGTACCGGTCCTGTCGGAGCGCTCGGTGGTCCGTCTGGATCCGCGCGGGCGGGCGAAGAAGCAGGATCGCTGGCAACGCATCGTGGAGGAGGCCGCGCGGCAGTGCGGCCGCACCCAGGTCCCCGAAGTCGGCATGCCGGTGCCCTGGCGTGAGGCGCTGGCGCGCTACGAGGCCTCGGGCGACCCCGGGGTCATGCCCTCCGCCGGGCTGGCCGGCAGCGATGCCGCCTCGCTGGGCGAGCACCTCGCCACGCTGGCAGCAGACGGGGTCGAGCGGCTTGCACTCTTCGTCGGCCCCGAGAGCGGCTTCGACCTGTCGGAGGAGAGTGAGGCGCGGGAGGCAGGGATCGCGCTGGTGACGATGGGGCCGCGGATACTGCGTACCGAGACCGCCGCCGTCGTCGCTGCGGCTATCTGCCTCGATCGCCTCGGT
>JALGTR010000100.1 GCA_029821265.1 Candidatus Zipacnadia bacterium | reverse complement strand
CGGGCAGACCACCACGCACAGACCACAACTGTCACACAGCTCGGGATCGACCTGGGTGACGTCGCCCTCGCGGCTGATCGCAAGCCACGGACAGACCCGCACGCAGTCGAGGCAGTTGCCGCACCGACCGCAGTCCATGCAGCGCTCAGCCTCAGCGCGCGCCAGCTCCTCCGGCAGCCCCAGAGCGACCTCCTCAAAGTCACGCACCCGCTCCTCAGCGGGCCTGTGCGGCATCCGCTGACGTCGCGTGAGGACGACGGGTTGCGCCTCCTTGATGACGTCCTCCGGCTCAACGCGCGGAAGCGCCGGCTCGGGCCGCTCGATCTGCTCCCCCGCCAGGTAGTCGCGGATACTGAAGGCGGCGCGCTTTCCCGCCGCCACCGCCTCCACGAGCGGGCCTGGGCCCGTCACGCAGTCCCCGCAGGCGAAGATATCGACCTCGCACGTCGCGCCGCTCTCCACGTCGGCGGCGATCCTATCGCGGTCACAAAGAGCCCCAAGGCCGACCTTCTGGAGCCAGTCGATATCCGGAAGCTGACCGATGGCCACGATCACGGTGTCACAGGCCAGGAACTCGATATCGTCCTCGTCGACCTCAAAGCCAACGCGTCCGGTCTCGTCGGGCTCCGTCGCCCGTGTGCGGGCGAACCGGACTCCGGTGACCCGACCGCCCTCGCCGACGATCTCGACAGGCTGGAGCTGATCGACCAGCTCGACACCCTCCTCGAGCGCATCTTCAACCTCTTCGCGCCGCGCGGGCATGTCCTCATAGCGACGCCGGTAGACCAGGGTTACCCGATCGGTGAGCCGCGTTGATACGCGAGAACTGTCCACGGCGACGTCACCGCCGCCGATGACGATGACGTGCTCTCCAAGCTCGACCGGCTCGCCGAGCGCGTGATCCCGCAGGAGTTGAACGCCCTCGACGACGCCCTCGAGCTCTTCGCCGGGGATGTTCAGCTTGCGCTGCTTATGCCCGCCTACCGCCAGCAGGATCGCTTTATAGCCCTGTTCCCGCAGATCGTCGATCGTAATATCCTCGCCGACGTTGACGCCGGTGCGGATCTCCACCCCGAGCCTCTCTATCTCGCTGATCTCGTGCTCCACGACCGCGCGGGGCAGACGGTACTCGGGGATACCGACCGCGAGCATCCCTCCGGGTACCGGAAGCTTCTCGAAGACCGTTGAGCGGTAGCCCATCAGCGCGAGTCGGTAGGCCGCCGTAAGCCCGCCAGGGCCGGCGCCGATGATCGCAACGCGCTCGTCATGCTGCTCCGTCGGCTCGGGGGTCTCGGGCAGGTAGCGCCCGCCGTGATCGGCGGCGAAGCGCTTCATCGCAGCGATCGAGATCGGGTCGTCCACCTCGCCGCGGGTGCATGCCGTCTCGCAGGGATGATGGCAGCAACGGCCGAGCACGCCCGGGAATGGGTGATTCTGCTTGATCAGCCGAAGCGCGTGGTCGTACTTGCCCTCGGCGATCAGGTTGAGGTAACCCTGCACATCCTCGTTGAGCGGACACTCCCAGCGACACGGCGCAGTGCCACGCGGCTGGATCTCGGCCCGGATATGATGGCGCCGATCCACGGCCTCGAGGGGCGTGATCCGGTCGTTGAGCAGCCCCCGCAGATCCTCGAGCGTCTCCGCCCCGTGACGCTCCATGTACTCCTCGAGCTGCTTGTTGATCCGCGTGAGGATATCGTAGCCCTCGAGGTAGATCCCGGTGCAGACCTGCACTGTCTGTGCGCCTGCCATGATGTACGCCGCGGCGTGGTCTCCATTTGAGACTCCGCCGCTTGCGCTGATCTGAAGACCGACGGTCGGTGAGATGGTGTTGACCCAC
Organism: Candidatus Zipacnadia bacterium; assembly: GCA_029821265.1. Taxonomy (GTDB): domain Bacteria; phylum Armatimonadota; class Zipacnadia; order Zipacnadales; family UBA5352; genus JALGTR01. Next base: position 11,903 of record JALGTR010000100.1, on the reverse strand, counting down.
CGCAGCACGAAATTCCGCGCCCAGGGCCCGCCATGACCGGCGTAGCCGCCGTGCATGACCGGGCGCTGCTTGTCGGTGTCCACCTCGAGGCCGGTGAAGCGGTTGAACAGCGTTACGGCCTCGCAGCCGATCTCCTCAACCGACGCAACCATGCTCGGCGGCGTCGTGAGCTGTGGCGTGAGCTTGACGATAAGCGGGATGTCGACCTGCTCACGCACGCCTTCGACGACCTCGAGGATTCGACGCTCCACATCGTGGCCGCTGAAGGCGATCGATCCGTGCGGGCATGACACGTTGATCTCAAGCGCCGCTGGGCCGGCTTCGGCGATGATCGCGGTGTTCTCAAGCCAGCTCTCAAGCGTCTGGCAGTCGACGTTCGCGATCACCGGGATCGAGAGCGCCTCGACCGTCCGGGCGACCTCCTCGGCGTATTCCTCCGCGTCTTTGCTGCTGGCCTGCTCGTACGAGTAGAAAGTGAATGCGTCGCGATCGGCCATCTCATGGCGGATGATCCGGTAGCGAGGTGCAGGGGATGTGCGCATCGCGACGATATCGGAGAAGCCCTTCATGATCACCGCACCGGCGCCCGCATCCTCGGCCTGGCGCATCTTGTCGAGGTTACGGGTGATTGCGGCGGAACCGGCGATGATCGGGCTGCGCAACGTCAGTCCAACGAAATCAGTGGTCAGGGAAGGCAACGCAACAACCTCCGGAGAGCATTAGCTCACAAGATTCTCTGCACCGGGACAGGGTATCACCTGAGAAGCCGTCAGTCAACCGGAACCGCATTGCCGGTTCGCAGCGCCCGCGCCCCTCCACCCCAACAGGCAGGAACTTGCTCATGCGCACGGAAGACCTTGCACAGTGCACGACGCACATGCACGCCAATGGGAGGACCAGCTATGACGATCCGCAGCCGGTGGGCAATGATGGCGCTCGCTGCGATGCTCAGTGTAGCGGTCGGGGCCGATACCGCCCGGAACGTCCAGGTCACTGTCGATGGCGAGCCACTGACATTCGAATCGCCGATCCTGATGGTTGACATGCAATACCCGCTACTGCCCGCCGAGCGCTTTCTCGGCGCGCTGGGCGCAACAACATCCTGGGACCGCGCGGCCGGCGAGCTTGACGCCAAGTTCGCGGACGCGCAGCTACAGATGTGGTCAGGGCGGGACTGGGCCACCATCGCCGGCGAACAGGTCGATCTGGAGCATGGCCTGCAGACGCTCACAGGCGCGCCCTACGTCGCCGGGGACGAGATCGCGCGCCTGCTGGGCTTCGAGGTGACCTGGGACCAGGCGACCTTGAGCCTGGCGGTGACGTCGCCTGCCACCACCGAGCCCGAGGTCGTCATCCGGGGCACGATGCTCGAGCTGACCGGGGCGGAAGAGCCGCTCAGCCTGACCTACCGGGATCTCGATACGGGCCTGATCGAGCAGATCCAGCTTGCGCCGGACGCGACGCTGCGTCGCGGGCGCGAGGGGACCGCTCCGGTGGCCGTTGAGCCGGCCGACCTGCAGCCGGGCGACCTTCTCGAGATCGGCGTCGGCGAACTCCAGACGGCGACGAGCGTGCGTGCGACCTACCAGCAGCAACTGGGGACCATACAGACCGTGCGCGCAAACCAGCTCACCCTCGACGACGGTCGCAGCATTCCGCTCGGCGAAGGGATCTCGGCGGTCGGGGCGGACGGTGCGCCTCTGCACCTGCTTCGCACCGAGGGAGAGGCCGCCATCCTGCGCCTCAATCCGGCCACGGGTGAGGTCTGGGCGATTCTCGCTCAGCGGCATGGAGAGGCCTCACCTCCTGCGACCGAAGAGCCGCGGATCGCTGCATTCCTGCTTCCGCGCTACGATCGTCCATTGAGCGCGGGTGACACGCTGCAGATGGTTCTCCGCGGCAGCGCTGGTGCGGCAGCAAGCGTCATTATGGGCGCCACCGGAGTCACCGTGGAGCTGAGCGAGACCCAGCCGGGAATCTATGAGACGAACTACACGGTTCCGGAGGGCATGGAGATGGTCGCGACGCACCTGCGAGCGCGACTTCGCGCGGGTGATCGCATTGCGGAGGCCCGTAGCATCCCTGAGGTGATGATCGACTCCTCCGCGCCACGCGTCTACAACCTCACGCCGCCGCATGACGCCCTGGTGCGCGTTCTCACGCCGACCATCGCCGTCAGCTACCAGGACACCGGGCCGGCGGGCATCGCTGTGAGCAGCGTGGAGCTGGTGGTCGACGGCGCGGACGTTACCGGGCTGGCGGAGGTGGGGGAGAGTCGCGCGTCGTGGGACGCCGAGGGCCTGGCGGGGGGCACTCACACCGTCCTCATCCGCGTGGGCGACCCGGCCGGCAATACCATCGAGCAGACGTGGCAGTTCAGAATTGAGGCAGAGGGCCCCATCCGGGCGGTGTCACACGATGCTGAGGGACCGCTCGGTCTCGGCGATACGCTCACGGTCACGCTTGAGGCTCCCGCTGACGGACGCGATGCGAGCTTCGACGTCGCCGAAATCGCCCGGGACGTTGAGATGACGAACCAGGAGGGGACGGACATCTGGCAGGGCACCTACACCGTGGCTGCGGGAGACCAGGTCGAAGACGCCCGGGTGACGGTCCACTACACTGATGCTGCCGGGGTCGCCTATAGCGCGGTGGTCCAGCAGCCGGTGACCATCAGCGCTCCCGTTGAGGAGACACCGTTCGCGGTGGCGGTGCCCGAGGCCGGCGTGCGGGCACCGCGTCGGATCAGGCCTTCAGGGACGGGCCCCGCCGGCCTCGAGGTGCGGTGGAGCATAAGCTATCGCAAGATCATCCTCGGAGGCGAGCTCTCCAACGGGGTTGCGACGATCGCCGGGGATGGTACCTGGCAGGCCGAGGAAGAGGTGGACCTCAGGCTCCCACTTCTCGGCATGGCGGACGCATACACTCTTGAGGCGCAGCTCGTCGATGCCGGGGGCGATGTGATCGAAAGACGCACCGTCAACTTCACGGCCGCGGAGAACTGAAGCCGATCAGACCTGCTCCGTGACGTGGCAACTAAGCCGCAGGGCGATCTGCGCGGAGAGGTCCTTGAGGCTGAAGGGCTTATGCATGTGCGCCAGGCCAGTGCGTTCGAAGAACTGCTGGGTGCTGGGGCTGAGGATATCGCCGGTCGCCACGATGATCCGTCCGGCGATATCCGGCTTCTCTTCGAGCAGCCGCGTGCATACCTCCTCGCCGGTGATGCCGGGCAGGCGCATGTCACAGACGATGCAATCGAAGCTCTCCGCGAGCGCGGCCTTTAGCCCCTCCTCACCGGTCGAGGCGAGGGTTACTTCGTGGCCATGCGCCTCCAGATACTCGGCGACGAGCCGGGAGAGCGCCTTCTCGTCCTCGATGAACAGTATCCTGCCCGTTTCGCGTTGCTCTCCATGCATTGACGTCACATCGCGAGCCGCTCGCTGCTCAGGCTGAGGGCTGCGCTGTGACGCTGGCGTCTCGAGCTGCGGCTCGGATGCCACCTCCCGGCGTAGCGGCAGAGTGATGGTGAAGACCGCCCCGCCGTCCTCGTGGTTGCGGGCCTCGATGTCGCCGTCGTGCTCACGTATGATGCGCTGACAGATACTGAGCCCAAGCCCGGTCCCGGCGTCTCGCGCCTTCGTCGTGAAGAACGGTTCGAAGATCCGTTCGCTGGCGCCTTTGGGCAGACCTGGACCATCATCTTTGATCTCGATGTTCACATGGCCATCGGACGCCCATGCCCGGATCATCAGGTGACCGCCCTCCTGCTCACGGAGGGCGTCATACGCGTTATCCACGATGTTATACACCACCTGCTGCACGGCGCCGTAGTCGGCGACGATGAGAGGCAGGTCCTCTGCGAAATCCGTATGCACCTCAATCCGGGCCGCGCGCAGGTCATACGCGCGGAGATCTGTGACGCCCAGCACGAGGCCCGATATCTTGAACTCCGTGAGCTCGCCGTCCGTCTGGCGGGCGAAGTTCAGCAGATTCTGGGCCACCGCGCGGCATCTCGACGCCTCCTTAGCGATGGTCCTGATCGCATTCACGTCACGGCCGTCCTCGAGACCGTCAGTGAGCATGTCGGCGTACCCGCAGATCGCCGTCAGCGGGTTGTTCAGCTCATGGGCTATACCGGCGATGAGGGTGCCCACGGAGGCCAGCCGGTCGGCCTGTATGAGTTGCTCGCGAAGCTGCTTCTCGGCCGTCACGTCCCTGGCAATGCCCTGCACGACCGTGGTCTCGCCAGAGCGTCTGAGCACATTCGCGCGTAGCTGCAGCACTGCGACCTTACCGTCGGCGCAGTTGACCGTGATCTCGATCTGCTCGCCAGACGGACGGCCCTGCAGCAGGGAATGCACGTATTCACGTGCCTTCGCCACGCTCTCCTTGCTGACGATGTCCCAGAACCGCAACTGCGCGAACTCACGCTGGGAGTAGCCCAGAATGTCCGCTCCGGCGCGGTTCATGTAGAGGATGTTGCCCTCGGGGTCGTGCGTGTAGATGATGTCGTTCGCGTTCTCGGTCAGGTCGCGGTAGCGGCGCTCGGACTGAGCGAGGCGCTCCTCCGTTCGCCACTGGGAAGTCATGTCACGTGCCACCCGAACACAGCCGCAGACCTCGCCGGAGGCATCGCGCATCGGCATGATCCTGATATCATGGACGCGATCGCCGCGGACCGTAACCGTCGCGCGCATTGGCTCTCCCGTTGCCAGACAGCGAGCGACGGAACGCGCCGGCTCATCCTCATCAGGGCCGAACACCTCGGATACCGTACGACCGATGATCTCAGCCGTGTCCGAAACGCCGGCCGCGTCCATGGCTGCCGCGTTGGCAGCGGTGATAGTGCCGTCCGCATCATGAACGGTCACGATGTCAGTGATCGCGTTGAAGATCTGCCGCCAGCGATCCCTGGCGCTGCGAACTCGCTCGAGCAGGATCATATGCTGGATCATGACGCCGAGCTGCGACGCAACATTGACGAGGGTATGGACCTCCGCCTGACTCATCCGGCCGCTCGCGCTCATGATCACCGCCAGTGTTCCGATGGGGTCAGAGACGGCGTGTAGCGGCACGGCGACGCCCCGCAGGCACCCCGAGTTGCGATCACCCGGGTGCTGCCCGCCGTCGCGGCTGAGGCATACCGGCTGGCCCGTGCTCAGCGTCCGCGCAAGCGGGTGGTCGTCGTCGATCGCGACCTCAGCAGGCAACGAGATGTCGCTGCCGCTGCCATACATGCGCCGCAGGATCGGCGCATCGTCGGCATTCAGGTAGATCGCCACGTAACTCGCCTCGAGCAGGGCGCGCACCTCATCGCTGGCGGCCTCGATCATCGTCGCGAGGTTGGGCGCACTCAGTGCGGCGCTGGCGACCCGATCGATCAGGGCCAGCCTGCGTCGTCGCTCCGCCGCGGACTTCTCCGCCTCGTGCACCTGGCTGGTCAGGGCGTTTGCGACAAATAGGCAGCCGAGGGCCATCACGACGTCGGGAATCCACAGCATACTGAGCGCGCCCGCAAGGCGTGTGCTATCCAGCACGAGGGCAACGCCCCAGCAGAACAGCGCAGCCCCGAACATCCGTGACAGGGCTCTGCCGAGCATCCGCCGCTCCCACATGATCCAGGCGCACGCAAACCACGCGGCGGCAACGGCGACCCTCAGCCCCTGCTGGAATGTCGTGAAAGCTCCCTCCGCTGAGGCCGAGGCGATGATGCGTTGGAATGGGGGCCAGAAGGGCAGCACCCAGACGAATGTAACGGCGGCAGCGGCGATCGATGCAGCCGCGATCAGGATGATGCGTTGCCGCGGGGTGTGCTGCGCCCGAGCGTGCCTGTCATCCACGAGGGCAAGCGTCCCAGACACCAGAAGGACGGCGGAGACGAGGTAGGCCACCGTATCGGCGGCGAACGCCAGCGGGCCGGGGCTGATGTAGAGCTGCGCGGGTATGAACCGCAGTGCGAGCACTGCGAGGCCAATCGAGAGCAGCAGGAGTCCGGAGCGACGACGCCTCGTGTGCAGCATGAGGAGCAGGTATACCCCTGCGTTAAGACACAGGAAGCTGACAATGCTCATGAAGACCCTGGGGGTCTCCGTCAAAGCAGCTGGCGGCGTAGGAAACAACGCGTATCCCTCACAGAATCATCGCAGCGAAGATGGCCCCGACGCGCCAGGCCACCAGGGCAGTCACGCATAGCTCACATGATTATAACGCTTACACGGCAAGGAATCAATGTTTCGTCCATACATGACAGGGCACAATAAGTGCAATAATGGCGTTTCTGTGTTGCCCGCGTGCCTCAGGAGGAGAAGAACCACACGGTCGAGGGCGGTGGCGTTCGGTGGGCGCAAAGCGCTGCATGCGACGAGTGCCTCCACGTCGGACATCGTGCCGGGGAGCACACTACTCTTTCGGGGGGGAGACGCACTCAGATATCGTCACAGACGCTCGAGAAGATTCCGCAGCTCCGTGTCTGACGATCAGAACGATCGAACCCAGGAGATGCTCATCCCGCTCAACGTACGCACGTGCCGGCTCGCCACCGCAAACGGCATCACTGCGAACGACGGTGACTGACGCCCAACATAGCCGCTGACATGGTGGAGGCGAGGCCAATGCAGGCCCCGCCTCCAATCCGCGGGCGAATGCACCTGCCTCTACTCGTCGGCGCCCTCCGGATCAACCCACACGGGGCTCGACCACGCCATCTCTCCGTCCACCTGCACGACGCGGAGGTAGTACCACGTTGCCTCCCCGGCACATGCGTCCGCGACACTGAACGTCTGCGTCATCTCACCGCCGCCCTCCTTGACCGCGATCGTCTGGCCCTCGCGCACCAGCTCGAGGCGGTCAATCGGTGCGGTGCCGGTGACAGTCGCCTCGATGACGTTCGCCTCGTCCGGAGGCGCGGTGATCTCGCTGCCCATAAGCGCTCCGTTGACCCGGAAGTCGAGGACGATGCGCACGCCGGTCGTCGCGTAGCATCGCCGCGCATACATCGCGTCCCAGACCGCGCCTCGCGTCAACTCCTCGGCGAGGACCGCGATGTACCCGCTGCCGAGCCGATGATGGATGTGCGGCTGGCGGACCGACCACTGCGCGTTGCCGGGATTGCCATCATGCCCGTCGCTGGAGGCCATCAGACCGAGGCGGTAGCCACGCTTAAGGGCATCCATCGCGCCGAGGCCGGGCAGGCGATCGGCCGCCTGGCCGGGGAACGGCGCCCCCAGATACTCCGAGTTGCCCCAGGTGGAGTACACCTCGACCAGTCGGTCGAACTCCGGGTCCATGTACCCCCAGTCCACGGGGAAGAATCCGACGCTGGGGTGGTGAGCGATCGTCAGCGCGCGGGCGCCGGCCTCGCGCAGCGACTCCCACAGGTCGCGTGGAGAGCGGCTCTCCTCGGTGATGGCGTTGTGTTCGGGCCCGGGGTTATTGTCGAAGTACGGATACCCGGTGTCGCGATAGTAGACGTTGCGATGCCCGTACTTGAGCGAGGTCCACTCGTAGGTGGGGATGACCACGAAGCGGCCGTCCTCGGTCCACTCGTCCATCTGCTCCTGGCGCGCACGCCAGTCTTCGGCCCCGGCCAGTTGCCAGTCATGTTCGGCCACACCGACGAAGTCGAGCCCGGCAACGTCGCGCCCGTACTCGTAGTTCTCTGCGACGGTTCCGGTGCCGCAGCTGCGACCGGAGCCGTGCTCCTCGCCCGAATGGGCATGCACGTCGCCGAAGTACACGTGGAAGTCGCCGACGACGGGCGCCTGAGGGCCGCTCATCGCCATCTCGACCGCATCCTCTATCCCGCATTTGAAGATGGGACGCGCGAACATGTCCACGTCCATCTTGAACCATCGCTTCGAGGGCTGGCGGTTATACGGCACGATGTCGATCCGGGTCGGCTCTCCCGGCGTGAGCAGGGATTTCGGGACACGCAGCGCCATGATGCCAAAGGTGGCCGCCGATTCCTCAGTGATATGCGGGTCGAGCGTCATCGGGCTATACCCGGACGCCCACTCGCGGCGCTTGACGTCGTAGGCGAGGGTAACGTCGCCCTTCCGCCAGATGCGGCTCTCCTTGGTCACGTTGAATGAGACAAGGTCGGTTCGCCCACCGGACGGGACGTTGAGGCGCACGTCGAATCGGCCACTGGGCTGCGGGAGCATTGCGCCCATCCCCGTCCCGACCGAGAAGATGAAGATCACCGATTCCGCTCCGGTGTCGGCTGGAACCGGCGCGGTCCAGACCTGCAGATGGTCGATTCCGTTCTGGTGCACGTAATAGGCAGCGCGGGCGTCAGTGAATGAGGCAACCCAGTCGCGCTCGCGATGCGCACGACCCCACTCGGAGATCTCGCCGAATCCCGCCACGAGGTCGGCGTTGTGGCGCCTCAGGACCTCCTGACGGATCTCTTCCTCTGTCCGACGGCCCTCGCCGTCTCCTTTCATGCTGAGCATATTGCTGTCAACCTCCAGTCTTTTCGCAGCGCGGAAGGTTCGTTGCCCATGAGGGCCGAGAACTCCTTCTGACGTCTGCCAGTTGCGGTTAGCCGGACCGGGCAGCGGGTATACTTTAGGAGCGGATCCAGGGGGACCCGCTCGCAAACGGCTGGACGGAAGGAGACGCGGGAACAATGCCACACCAGGTGTTGTACGAGCACTACGGAACAGGTGATGATCACTTCCTGAGCTTCCGGGTCATCCTCGAGACGTACACCAATCGGATCTCGCTCCGTTTCCGGACACGGCACGAGGCCGCAAGTGGACTTGTCGGGACGCCGGCAGAGATGATCAGCTATCTCGACAGCCGGGCACTGGACGGTCCACCGTGGGACCAGGGAGCTCCGCGGGAGGCAAGAAGACGCATTCGACCATTGATTGCCGACAATGAGTTGGCCGAAGAGACCTTTACGGGGCGTTGACAGGCTCCTCAGGTTGCCGAGAGTAGAAGAACGGAATCGTGGGCGGTAGCGTGTAGTTGGGATCGACCTCGACTTCCGGAAGCGGCTCTGACGTGCGCACGGCAATGCCCAGCAGCCGGAGCACGGCCTCAGCGTCCTCGCGGTTTGTGCCGTCCGCGATGTATGCTACGAACTGGTCCTGCCGTATGGCCATGGTCACACGATCGGTGTTCTCCGCCGCAAAGGCCTCTTCGCCGAGGTCCGTTATGTTGAACGCACGCCCGGACTTCATGGCCTGCTGCAGCAGTCGCGTGTAGTATTCTCGCGCGTCCCGTTCACTCTCGGCCTGCAGCGCGTGGACGACGATGCGCGCGCGGCCGAGTGTGTGTGTTACCGACAGCGTCATCGGCCGCGGCTCCTCTGTGAGGACCTCCGACGGCCCGTATCTCACGGTGACGGCCGATAGCCAGCTCTGAGGGAATATCGCGAGCAGACGTGGCAGGTCCGGCCTCTGTGGAAGACGGACCTCAAGGCGCGCACCAAGGTACTGATCCGCGGGCAGCGCCTGTCGCGGAGTATCGTGGGTTGTCACGCGCAGATAGTGGCGCCCCGAATGCACGTGCAGGGCCCCGCCAGCACGGAACGCTGCCGAGGTGAGCAGCACCCGCTCGGCGTCCTCGGTCAGCTGGGCGGAGAAGAAGCCGAGCGCATCGAGCCAGCTCGCAAAGGTGACCTCCAGAACCTCGGCCGTACCCGGGCCCTCCGTGTTGGCGTAGCGGGCCATGGCTCCACAGACGGCCCCGAAGGTGCTCAGCAGCTCGAGATCGCGCTGCGACATCGCTGATACCTCGCCCGGGATCATGACCGTGACGAGCTCGGTCCGCTGCCACGTTCCGAGCTGCTCGACGAGGATCCATCCCACCGTCTGCTCGTCGGTCATCTCAGCCGGCGGTGGGCACAGCTCGAGGTCCTGCCGACCGTCTGCAGCCTGCTCGCCCTGCCCCCACGCGGGTGAGCCCGCGAGTATCAAAGCCAGCGCCAGGAGTTGGATCACATGCCGCCACCGCCGTTGAACTCCGCCTGCTCACGTCCCTGCCTGACATATTCTTCGACCAGCCTGTCGGCCGGGCCTTCCCGGATGATCTGGCCCTCCTCCATCCAGAGAACGCGGTCACAGACCATCTGGACCTCCTCCATGTAATGGGAGACGAAGAGGATGATGCGCCCTGCCTCGGCCTCCCTGCGCAGCCGATGGCGCACTCGGGCGCGGAACGCCTCGTCGCCGGTCGCCAGAATCTCATCCACGATCAGCACGTCCGGCTCCATATGCGCCGCGACCGAGAATCCAAGGCGCATGAGCATCCCCGAGGAGAATGTGCGGACCGGCGTGTCCACCCAACTCTCGGCACCCGCCCAGTGCACGATGTCGTCGAGCTTGCGCTCAATCTCTCTCCGGCTCATCCCAAGAATCGCGCCGGAGAGATAGATGTTCTCGAGGCCCGTGAGATCCCTATGAAAGCCCGCGCCGGCCTGAAGCATGGGGCAGACGCGGCCCTCAACGCGCACGCTGCCCCGCGTCGGCTCGAGCACGCCAGCGACGATTGACAGCACGGTGGTCTTGCCGCAGCCATTTGGCCCGATCAGGCCAACGATCTCGCCCGGCTCGGGCCGCATCGTGAAATCGCGCACCGCCCAGGTCTCCTCAACCTGATGCACGTGGCCAAGTACGCGCTGCAGGAGGGCATCCTTCAGTCGCGCCGGCCGGTCATGGTGCCGGCGGTACCGTTTCCAGACCCCGGACAGCTCAACGACCGGCTGACCGCGCCGCGCAGATTGTGGTTGAGTCGATGGCATCACAGAACCTCGGGCAGCTGCCCCTGCATGCGGCGGAAGATGAGCACTCCGAATATGAAGCACAGGACGCTGAAGCCCGCAGCGAAGCCCAGATGCTCCGGAGCCGGCATGGAGTAATCGGGAAGGATCGACCGAAAGCCCTCCGCGATGGCGGCGAGGGGGTTGAACAGAAACCAGTACTGGTACTGCTCCGGGACAATCTCCGTCGGATACATGATCGGAGTGACGAAATAGAACATCCGTATCAGAGCAGTGAGCGCATACTCAACATCCTGGTAATATGTATGCAACACCGAGAACATAAGTGCCAGACCGCTGAGCATCAGCGTCAGCATCAGGGTAAGGGGGATCATCCACCAGAACTGCGCTGTGAAGCGGACCGGAACCACGGCGAAGACAGCGAAGAGGATCACGACCGACAGCGAGAAATGCACCAGCGAGCTGAGGACGATGGACATCGGCAGCGCCCAGCGGGGGAATGCTATCTTCTTCACCACGTCGCGGAACTTCAGGAACACCGGACATGAGGCGAGCGTGGCGTCATTGAAGTAGATCCAGGGCACCAGTGCGGTCAGAAAAACAAGCGTGTAGTTGGGGATATCGTGCTGCAGGAGGCTCTGAAAGACGAAGCCAATCACAACGATCTGCACCAGCGGCATGATCAGCGACCAGAGGAAGCCGAGGAATGAGCGCCGGTAGCGCGCCTTGAGCTGAGCGACCGTGAGGATCGCCATCAGCTCCATCAGCCGACGAACGCGCGATATGCCGTCGCCGCTGTCGGGCCGCCGGAAGGCCGCTCTGGCCCCCTCGGCGGCCTGGTCTGGTGCACGCTCTGTCACCGTCTTCTGCTCCTCAGTCATTGTCCCGGAAGATGTCCCGCCAGTAACACTAACCGCTCACGTCCCCTCGGAGGTTCCAGGCTGCGCAGGATCGCTCTCGGAGGCGCGCATCTGCTCGAGCATACCCCGGTAGTAGCAGTCGGCGAGCACCTGGCTGTAGATGGCCTCAGCGGGGCCAGGGGCGCCGAGGGCACAGAGGCCATCGGCGAGGGCGATCCACGGCCGTCGCGTCAGGGCGTTGAATAGAGCACGCTTGAGGCCCCAGCGCCACGTCCATGGTCGCGGCATCCGCTCGAGACCGACGACCTCAGTTC
>JALGTR010000339.1 GCA_029821265.1 Candidatus Zipacnadia bacterium | reverse complement strand
GAACCCACGCGCTGGCGGTGATCAGGTCGCCGAACTCGACGTCGAGACGCCCGGTGTTGCTAAGGGCGAAGTCGCGCTCACGGAGATGCTCGATGTAGCAGGAGTGCCTCCCCGAATGCGCAACCTCGTCGGGGATCTGGGCGCTTCCGGCATCGTTCTCGCGCGTCCACAACGACCAGCCGCCGATCGTGCCCTCGACGGCCTGCTCGAAGCCCCCGTTGCGCACCCCGTTCTGGGCTTCAAGCACGGGGGTGAACAGCAGGTAATCGTAATAGGCCGGGCCCCTGCTCTCGCCCTCAAGGGCGTAGCGATCATCGACCCAGATCTCGAAACGGCCGTCGGGAAGGTCGAACTCGCCGAGCTGGCTGGAGGACTGCCGCTGCCAGCTCTCGCCGTCGAAGGATATCCCGAGCACCCGGCCCAGGCCGATCTCAACGGCATAGCGCCCCGGGGGGAGATCATCAACGACGGTGTGCAGGACGGGGGCGCCCTCCTCACCGCTTGCGCGATCCTCCATGACCGCCGGTGAGCGCAGAACGACGCCACCGGACCACTTCCTGTCCGCGTCCACGTCGGTTGACCACAGGTTCCAGTGGTCCTCGGTATCCTCGTTGACGATCCACGCGCTCTCGGGCTGCGATACATCCTCGGCCTCAAAGCGCGTTGCCCGGGGAACGTCCTGCACGACCGCCAGCGACGGCAGCGTCAGCAGAATGGCGACGGTCAGACCGAGGCGATCGAGGGACATAGCGTGGCGACCTCCCGGCGCAGAATAGCGAAGCGCATCGGCCGGGGAGGCCGATGCGCTCACAGTGCTCTACGGGCGGACGGCTTCCGGCTCCCACCCGGCATTTCCCCGGCGGTGTGGCTCAACCCTCCAACTGCTGGATCCACTGCATGACCATCTGGCGGGCCTGATCGCCCTCAGCGATCATAGTGCCCTCGGGGCCATAGATCTTGAAATGCGGGATGCTGCGGAGGTTGTACTGCTGTGCGACCGGTGACTGCCAGTCGATACCCTGGACGTTCGGGCGGTTGATGTCCACCTTGACAAGCACGACGTCATCGCGCTGCTGGGCGACGCGTTCAACGTACGGGCCGATCTGCAGGCACGGGCCGCAGTGCTTGCTGTAGAAGTCGAAGATGACCGTCTGGCCGGGAACCGTGTAGTCGGCGAGGTCTATCTGCTCGCCATGTGAGACTATGCGCACGTCCTCAACCGCGGGGGCCATGACGGACTGGGCGATCCTCATGGCCTCCTGCTTCTTCTCGCCGGGCAGGCCGGCCGCGATGGCCCTGTCCATCGCATGGGCCATCAGGTAACGGTGCGCCATACCGAGGTAGTACAGCTCGTCGGGCAACATCTCTTCCTTTGTCTTCGCCGCATCGACGATCCGTCGGGCGTAGTTGATCGCCTGATCGTAGTTCCGCTGCCCGGCGGCCTCGACCATCGCAGGCCCTTCGAGCTGGATCTGGCAGGCGTCCTGGGCCAGGACGGTCATACACAGTGCCACGCTCGTGACCGTCAGACCCACAAGCAGCAGTATCCTGCGCATCGGCATGCGTCCTCCTTCGCGAATTCTCACAAGACAGGTCCGTTTTCGCTTTCCCGAAGACTTTAACGCCGGCCTGCAGGACTCCTGCATCGATCCGCCTGACGCGAAGGGCGCTTAGCCGGCACGCATCTCGTCCAGCAGGCCACGGAGGTACTCGACGCCCCTCCGCGTCGCCTCCTGGTGGTCCATGACCCCCTCGTACTCGAAGGCGAGCCAGCCATCGTAGCCGATCTCCGCGAGGGCGGAGAGGATGGCCCGGTGGTCGAGGAGGCCCTCGCCATGCAGCCCGCCGCGGATCCACCGGCCGTCCGGAGTGCGAATGCGGGCCTGCTGCGGGTCGATCTCCCAGTCCTTGATATGCGCGTTGGCGATGCGGTCCCCGAACGCACGTGCCGCTTCCGCGGGATCATCGCCTCCCACCAGCCAGTTCCCGTTGTCGAAGGTGAGCATCAGCCCGGGCACCCGGTCGAGCAGGTAGCCCACCTCCTCGATCGACGCGTACGGGGCGAGAAGGTTCGGGAAATCCTCGATCGTCACGGTGACATCGCGCTCATTGGCGTGCTCAACAGCTCGACTGAGGCCCGCGGCGATGCGCTCGGCGGCGCGGGGCTTGTCCTCCTCGCTCGCGGCGCGCCCGGGGATAATCATCACAGTGGGGCAGCCCATGGCGCTTGCGGCGTCGATGAGCGCGCAGGCCTCGACCACACCGGCTTCGAAGGCAGCGTCGTCCACGGGCGTGAGATCAGCCGGCCCGTTGATGCACGAGATCTGCAGGTTCCGACCGGCGCACAGCGACGCGATATCCTGAGCCTCTCGCCCGGCGAGATCTCGCGCCGAGAGCTCGAGCGCGCCGAAATTGAGCTCCGCGGCGAAGTCCGCGATGGCCTCGAGGGTCTCAATGCCGCCCGGCTGGCCCGCGTGGACCGTGTATGTCATCAGTGACAGCTTCATCGGTTCACCTCTGGCTGGCTGCATACGGCTGCTGGGGCTGCAGGAACGTCTGCAAGCTGAACGGTTCCGCGCGACCCGCCTCAGGTCCTGCAGACAGCGCAGGC
>JALGTR010000338.1 GCA_029821265.1 Candidatus Zipacnadia bacterium | reverse complement strand
AGCGCCGCGCGGCGGCACCCGCGCCGCGGGTGCCGGCGACTCCACCTCCTCAAACGCACAGTTCAGGCTCCGCGATGATCGGGATCTCGGCGTTGAGCGCCATCGTCTCGGACATCTCAACCGCTCCATGAGGGGCGATAGCTCAGCGCCTCGTCGTACATCGCCAGCACGTTCTCCAGCGGCGTGTCCGGCTGAATGCAGTGTGCTGGCGCACAGATGTACCCACCACCCTCGCCGATGACGTCGATGCGCTCACGGACCTCCGCGCGGACGTCCTCAGTGGTTCCCCGAGGAAGCGTCTGCTGGGTGCTCACGAGCCCGCAGAAGGTCAGCCGGTCGCCGTGCCGACGTTTGACCGTGGGCGGGTCCATCCCGGCGGGCTCTGGCTGCATGGCGTCAAGAATGTCGAGGCCCATCTCGATGAATGTGGGCATGATCTCGTGCGTGTCGCCGCACGAATGCAGCATCGCAAGCGCGCCGAACTCGTGCGCGAGGTCGAAGAAGCGCTGCAGGCGTGGAACGAAGAATCGGTCGAAGACCTCGGGGGGGAAGAGCCGGCCGCGCTGGTCGCCGCAGTCCTCGCCCAGCGCCAGGATGTCCACCGCGCCATCGGCCGCCTCCAGCCCGCGCCGGCAGAGCTCATAGTAGTGATCAACCCGCCGGTCGATGATCGCCACGCCGACGGGATCGTCGGTCATGATGTCGATGAGCACGCGCTCCATGCCGCGGCCACGCGATACGCCGTTGACGATATCCGGGATGCCGGCGCCGCCGAAGACCACCGCAAAGTCAGCGACCGCCTCGCAGGCCTCGGGCAGGCCGGAGAGGTCGTAGTCATCGACGCTCGGCCAGGGATAGCTCTCGACCTCGTCCATGCTGTCCATGGCGGCGAAGGGCAGCTCCGTGGCCTCGGGATACATCCCGCCCTGGTAGCGGGTCATCGTGTAGCCGACGCCCCAGGGATCGTAGTGATCCGCGTCGCCAGGCAGGCCCGGACCGGGGCGACACTCAGCCATGTAGGGCGCGCCGACATGCCGCAGGTCGATCCCGAGGGCGTCGAGGATGTCGCGGCCTGCGAAGTGCGCCCGGAGCTGCTCGCGAATCTCGGGTGTGAGGTAGACCTGGAGCGGGACGCGGTCCGGCTCCTCGTGGCGACAGGCGGTGAGTACGCGTTCTTTCGACGTCATGGCGGCCATCGGCTCAGCCCTCCGCGCGGCGGTAGAGATATGCCCGGCCGTCCGTGCCGATCTGCTCGATCGCGCCCACCTCGCGAAGGGTGTAGGCGATCTTCCCGGCAAGGCGCTTGCGTATGCCGCACTCACGCAGATCCCGCGTGGTGAACTGATCGGGGAGGTCCTCTGGCAGGAGGCGCACGAGATCGCACGGCCGCTCGAAGCGATGCCGCTCGAGGATCGCGAGCAGTTCGTGCCCGGCGATCGATCGGCCGTTGCGCCGCCAGCTCCCGTTTCCGTCGTCGATCCGCGTCTCACGCTCGGCGATCACGATCAGCTCGAGTGAGATACTCTCGCGCGACAGCAGGCGGGTGGCGTAGACCAGCTCGTCGAAGACCTCACAGGGCTGCCAGCGCTTCGGTGAGCGGCGGTAGGAGATCTCCTCACCGGTTTCACCGTCGTAGGTCGCGATCCACTTGAAGCGCGGGATCGGGTGCACAAGGACGACCGAATGCTCGTCTGCGAGCGCATGGAGCTTATCGCGAATGGCCGTGAACGCCCCGGTCTGGATCTCGTAGATGACCCCGTCGCGGATGGCGTCCGCGAAGTACCCGTCCATCTCAACCTCCACCGCCCCATCGGGGCCGGCGTAGAAGCGCTGAAGCGCCATGTGCAGTTCGGACGGCATGCAACAGGTCTCCTCAGCTCGCGCGTCGTCAGGCGTACTTCTCAGCCATCTCTATTGCGAGGGCGGCCCACTCGTGCAGGCGGTTCTCGTGGCCGTGAAGGGTCTCGAGTTCGCGGAGCACGATCTGATACGGATGTCCCTGCAGAAGCGACAATCCCCACTCAAGGTGCTTGCGGTGCTCGTCGAGCGTGTCCGGCAGCGTCACCTGTGCTGCGGACTGCCGCCACATGATGCAATATCGCCTCCCGCAGGCCTCGATGATCTCCGGGAGGTCACTCCAGAAGCTGCAGACGAAGATGCGCAGATTCGGGATGGCCAGCACGATGTCGGTCTTCTTCGACAGGCTCTCGCAGCAGCCATACTGCACCCGGCCGTAGCTCTGGAATGCCACCTTCTGGTAGCTGAGCAGAAACTCCTCGTGCATCGCGGGGCCGACGGTATCGAACTCCTGGGAGTTCGCGGCCACCCAGAGGTTGTGCAGCCTCGCGGGGCCGTCCTCGGGTGGATCGTTAATCGGATCGGAGCAGAACATCGGCTCGTGGTGGTTGGTGGTCAGCACGCCCGCCTCCTCGGCGACCCGCATCCCATTCAGGATGCCCTCGGTCATCTTCGCCATGGCGCGGTGGACGAGGTGCGGCCGAAAGGCGAGGTCCTCCATCATCGGACCCATCCCGCGCAGGGCTTCAAGGTAGTTCTGCTGCATCGGCGCCAGCGGCGGCGAACCCTCCATGCGCACCGGCATCGCATCGCCGAGGAGATCCTGCATCCGCGAGGCGTTGCGCTCGGT
>JALGTR010000337.1 GCA_029821265.1 Candidatus Zipacnadia bacterium | reverse complement strand
ACGGGTCGTCAACGACGTTCACAGCGAGCATCGCCTCCGGATGCTCTTCGCGATGGATTCGCGTCATGCGCCTGTAGCTGTCCGGTGGGACGATGATGTCGCCCCAGCCGAGCACAAACTGATCGTCGCCGATGAAATCCTCGGCGAGCAGTAGCGCCGCGCCGGTGCCGCCGTAGGTCTCCTGCCAGCGATAGCTCAATCGAGCCCCGAGGCGTCTCCCGTCGCCGAGACGATCGCGAATCTGCTCGCCCAGGTAGCCGATTACGAGACAGATGTCCCGGACGCCGGCGTCGGCGAGGCCACCGACGATGTGCTCGATGATCGGACGTCCGGCCACCGGCACGAGTGGTTTGGGCCGACGCCAGGTCAGGGGCCGCATCCGCGTGCCTTTCCCGGCTGCCAGGAGGACGGCTTTCAGGCTCACTCTCCGCTCACCTCGACGGGGACCTCGGCGCTGCACTCCTCTTCAGCCTCTGCGACGTCCTTCGGCATCCGGCGCCACATGCCCCAGACGATAGCTGCGACCAGCACGAAGACGCCGGCGGTCACGATATACGGGGCTCGGAAGCCAGCATAGCCGGCGATTGCCCCGGCCGACAGCGGGCCGAGGAAGACCCCGCTGCCGAGCACGGCCTCATGGATACCGGTACGGGCGCCCCTGGAGACGGTTCGACCCTCCAAACTGTAGTAGAGGCTGGAGACGTATGTTACGCCAGCCCCCATGCCTCCAAGGGCAAACGCGAGGACGAATGTCAACGGGTCGCGCGCGAACCAGGCGATAACCCAGCCGACGGCGCCCGCACCGAGTGCAGCCAGCAACGGCCAGAGGCGGTACTGCCAGCCGGTCCGCTCGCGTAGATACGCGAACATCAAGAGCTGACCGGCGAGGAAGGTCGCGATGACCACCCCGATGTAGCGCTCCGGAAGCTCCATCATGGTGCCGAGCTTCGGGAACACGACGATGTTCATCCCGCGGCCAAACCAGCTTGCGAAGTTTGCCACCCACGCGAGATGGAGATAGTGCTGGCTGACCTCGGGGCAGGGGCGGTCTGCGAGAGCGTCCTCCGGAACCGCCTCTCCCCCGCCTTCAACCTCCGAGGGGATGGTCTGCAGCATCACGAGCAGCCCGAGCGCGCCGACGGCGGCGATGGCAAACGGCGCGGCGCGGCTGAGATCCCAGGCGAGTCCGGCGATCGGCGGGCCGAGCATCAGGCCCACCGTCCAGGAGATGTTGAAGTTGCCGATATTGCGAATAAGCTGACGGCGTCCGCCGACCGTGACCTCTGACAGCCACGCCTGCAGCGGCGGCCAGAACATGGAGATTGCCGCGCCTGAGATGGGCACCAGGGCAAGAAGCTGTATCGGCGTCTTCACCTGCGTCATCGCCAGCCAGGCGCCCGCGCAGATCAGACAGCTTGCCGAGTTGAGCAGCCGGCGCCCGAACTTGTCAGAGAGCCGCCCGGTCACGAGGCAGCCAAGCGTGTAGGCGGCGGGCGATGCCGTGCCCAGTAGTCCGAGGATCATGGGCCTCGCGTCGAGCGCGTTGCCCATAAACTGCACGGCGATCCCGATCATCGCGATCGCCAGATCCATCACGAACGCCGCGATCATGAGGCGATGCGCCGGGGACAGCAGCCCCGACCGGCGCTCCGACCCGTTCACTGCTCTTTGCCTCCCTCGTCGCACGGCAGGCTCAGGGAGGCACGCAGACGACGGTAGACCAGCCCGGCCAGGTGCTCCAGGTTCTCGATATCGGCGGTGTTGTAGCGAACGAGCAGCTCCAGCGATTCCGCGCAGCCCCGACGGTGCTGATGCCACAGACGCACGGCGTCCCAACCATCCAGCCCGGCGATATCATCGTCACGCTCGAGGCCGCAGCACCGCTCGATGGCCTTCAGCCCGCCCGTGAGACCGACGCGCCGCAGCGCATGCATCAGATCGAGGTGCAGGTGGTCAAAGACGAGGCCCGGAAACCTTCGGCGCAGGAAAGGGATGTCGAAGCTCGATCCATTGAACGTCACGAGCATGCCGTACTCCCTGACGGCTTCCGGGAACTGATCGAGGTTGTCGCCGGCGATGAAAGATGTCGTGCGATTGCCGTCGTAGAGGCCGACGACCGTGACGCTGTCGCGAGAATGGCAACCGGTGGTCTCGATGTCGAGATAGGCAACACGCCGTCTGAACTCCGGCCACGCGCGCCAGTGCTCGGAGGTTGACAGCGTCCGCGCGAAGTGCCGGTGATCGCCCCTCCGAAGGCTCCTCAGGGATTGATCGAGGATGCGGCAGGTCTGCCCCCAGCGGGCACCTGAGAAGCCCGCTGGACACCTGCCCCGCTCGATGGCGTCCACCCAGGTGAGAATCCCCTGATCCCAGAGCTTCCGTTCGGTCGAGGCGCCGACCCCGGGCAGGTGGAGGAAGGTGTGCTCGATCATGCCTCAGCCGAGCACCTCCCTCAACGCCCGGCAGACGGTCTCAGTATCTTCATCCGTGACCTGTTTATGCGTCACGAGGCGGATACGCCGGTCATCGCGCGAGGTCGCGATGATGTCATATGCCTCCAGCGCGCGGCACAGGCCCGGCGCGTCCATATCCTCCCGCGCCACGACGAGATTGACGATATTAGTCTGCACGGTTTGCAGATCAACCTCAATAC
>JALGTR010000336.1 GCA_029821265.1 Candidatus Zipacnadia bacterium | reverse complement strand
GCCTGATGCGCCAACTCCCCGAGGGCGGGAGGCGCCTCACCGTCATGACTTTTCAGGACCGCCCTCGGGCGGTCCGTTTTGCGTTTAACCAGCGCCCGGAGGCGCGAGGGATCAACTTGATCGCGACAGTTACATATCTCATCGAAGCCGGCGGCTCGACCATGATCGTTCTGCTCGCGGCGTCCGTGCTGCTCGTGGCGGTCGCTGCCGAGCGATGGTACGCGTTCGCCCGGTTCGGACAGCAGCTCAAGGCGGCACTCACCGACAGGCCGGTCGAGGGCTGGTTCGCCGACACCATTCGCCTGCCTCTGCCGACCGATCCGCAGCGAGCCGAGCGCGTTCACGAGGCGAACGTGCTGCGGGCGCGCGAGGTGCTGCGGACCCGACTGCCGATCCTCGCGACGCTCGGCGCGCTGTCGCCGTTCGTCGGGCTGTTCGGTACCGTCGTGGGCATCATGCACGCGTTCGAGGCCGTGGCGCGGCAGAAGGGCGCGGGCATCGAGGTTGTCGGTGCGGGCATCTCTGAGTCGCTCATCTGCACCGCCGCCGGGCTCGCCGTGGCGATCCTCGCCGTGCTGGCCTACAACATCTTCAACACCTTCATGGGGCGCTACCTCGATCGGCTGGATCTCGCGTGGCTCGAACGGGAGGAATCCGTCGAATGAGGCGCAGGCGGCGCAGAGATGACGACGTCTTCTCGGAGATCAACATCGTCCCCTTCACCGACGTCTGCCTCGTGCTGCTGATCATCTTCATGATCACCGCGAACTTCATCGCGACGGGCCAGGGGCTGAACATCGAGCTGCCGACCGCCGCCACCGCGCTGCCGGAAACGCAGGGGCAGGTGGTGGTCTTCATCACCGCCGCGGGCGAGGTGTATCTGAACGCCGATCGGGTGCAACCGGAGGGGCTCGCCCGACGGCTGAGCGATGCGGCAGAGCAGGACCCGGAGATGACGGTGATCGTGAGTGCAGACCGCAAAGTGCCCTACGAGCGCGTGGTGGACGTGCTGGACGCGGTGCGAACCGCGGGCGTGAGCTACCTCGCGCTCGCCGCCGAGGAGCAGCAGCCATGACCGGAGGACGCCCGCCATTCGAGCGGATCATGCCCGGCTGGGTGGCACTTTCGCTGCTCGTGCACGCGGTTGTCTTCGCGGGCGCCTCCCTGCTGCCGAGAGGTGACGAGCAGGCCCCGCAGCAGACCATGCGCGTGGTTGTTGCTGGAGCCGTGCAGCCGCCAGAGCTGCGCACGGAGGTCTCCGCGCAGGCGGCAGGAGAGCGCGAGCCTCAGTCGCCAGTCGAGGCTCCGCAGGTGAGGACCAGAGCACAGCAGTTGCACGCGCAGGGGGCGCAGGCTGAGCGCGCGAGGAGAGCGCGCGAGGAGCCCCGCCAGCGCCGCGAGCCGGCGCCTGAACCACGCGCCAGGCCGGCGCGCAAACCCCTCGCCGACCCGAGGCCCCAGACGGAGTCCGATACGAGGCCGACGGTCGGTGACCGTCTCGCGGCGGCGCGCCTCGGGAGCTCGGCGTCGGCGCCGCGCATGGGGCGACCGGGGGCGGCAGTTGACGGGCCGCTGGCCGGAGGCGGGGCGAGGCCGATCGCGCGGACTGCCCCCGGACCAGCGTCATTCGCAGTGGCCGCTCCGGAGGTCACGGGCGGGAGCGGTGTCGGGCTGGGTGGATCCGGCGCGGGGATCGGCGCAGGCGGCTCCGCGCGCGGAATCGGTGGCTCAGGGACGCCCGGAGGCACGGGCCTGGGCACGGGCGGAGAGGGCGGAAGCGGGACGGGACGGATCGCCGCTGGTGGCACGGTCGGGCATGGCCCGGGGCGCGGCTCGGGTGCAGGCTCCCCTCCGCCGACACGCCCGGCGCCGGCTCCGAGGCCGCGGCCGGAGCCGAAGCCTGATCCACAGCCTGAAGCCGATCCCGAGCCGGAGCCAGAGCCCCAGCCTGAACCGCAGCCGACGGGCCCGTCTCAGGCCGACCTGTCGCGCTTCCGGTCGATGGTGCAGAGCCGCATCAACTCGGCTCGCCGCTACCCGACATCGGCGCGGCAGCAGGGCTGGGAGGGCACGACACGGGTGAGCTTCTCGATCGCGCCGTCGGGGAATGTCAGCTCCGTGTCGGTCGTGTCATCGTCAGGGTACCCGGCGCTCGACAACGAGGCGATCCGGGCCGTCAGGCGCGCGGGGCCGTACAAACCGTTCCCCAGGGGACTTGATTCCTCGATTCGTGTAACAGCCACGGTTGCATTCCGGCTGCGCTGAGGCGTCGCCGGTTCGACATACCATCAGGGAGGGCACATGATGCACAGACATACAGCTATCGCAGCATTGATCGCGCTCGCGACCTCGCTGCTCGCCGGAGGCGCGCTGGTGGCCGACACCGACGAAGAGCCGGCCATTGAGGTCGAAGTTACGTTCAGCGCAACCCGTACTGAGGAGCGGGCGACCGACGTGGCGGCATCGGTGTACACGATCGATCGGGACGAGATTGAGCGCTCGCAGGCGGAGACCGTCGAGGACCTCCTCCGCATGCTTCCGGGCATCCATGTCATCCAGCAGGGAGGCTTCGGTGGTGCCACGAACGTCGTCAACCGCGGTGGCAACAGCACCGGGACGCTGGTGATGATCGACGGGGTCCGGATCAACAATCCGATGC
>JALGTR010000335.1 GCA_029821265.1 Candidatus Zipacnadia bacterium | reverse complement strand
GAGGCCCGGGCCGTTGAGCACCATTTCGTCATTGCCCACGACCTCGCGGAAGCGCCCCTCCATGAAGTTGCCCTCGCCGAAGCGATCGACGAGCACTCTGCGCGCCGCGCGGTCGATGAAATCATCGTGTTGCAGCGAGTGCTGGAGCGCAAAGACGTTGTCGTTGCCCAGCATCTCAAGGAACACGCCGCAGCGGCTGCGCGGGATGAGGTCCTCGTTGTGGCTGAAGTAGGCGATCGACCCGATAGTCTCGGGGAGAAAGAGGAACTGATAGGTGTAATGCAGGTCGCGTTCGCGAAGCCTGTCAACAAGCTCTGCGCCGACGACCACGCCTGACAGACCGTCGTTTGCCTGCGCAGGGTGATCGAGGTGCGCCATGAAGATGACCATCTCGTCGGAATGGCCCTCGATCGTCGCCTCGCCCACCTTCAGCTCGCCATCGGTGTGTTCCGCGTCGATGACAACGTGGTACTCGTCAGCGTCCATCTGCTGGTACTGCTCCCAGGTGACGGAGAAACCCCAGGTCAGGTCGTAGAAGTTGAAGCGGAAGGGGATAGAGTCGGGCCGGTCAGGATCGTATGCGAGATGCGCCTCAAGCTCCTCGGCGGTGACCACGCGATCGACTGGCAGCGACGAGCTCCACAGGTGCAGGGGATGGTCGGCGACGTCGACGATCCGCTGGCCCTCGGCCTCGATGTACGCTTCGTGGACCGTCCACTTCTGGGGGATACGCCACGTCCAGCACTGCGTGCCAGAAGGATAGGCATGGATGTTCAGGCCCACTCGGTCGTCAAGGATGCGCAGAGCCTCGTCGTAGCCGTCAGAGACCAGCGAGCGGTTCAGCGGGTAGATCTGCCTGAGGAGCTCAATCACGTTGCGTCCTCCCGATCGTTCAGCCGATGCGGCGTTCGATGTGCTCGGGCCACGCGACCGGCCCCTCACAGGTGAAGACGGTCGCCCCGTCGCGTTCGGCGCGCGCGCAGCCGATGCTGTCGAGGAACTCGGCGACCTGCGAGTTACGTCCGTTGTCCGACCACGCTGCGATCACTGCACGGGCCCCCAGCTCTTCAGTCGCCACCCGCGCGGCCTCCGACAGGAGCGCGCGCTCATACCCCCGTCCCAGCGCGCGGCAACTTAGCAGGAATGTGTCCAGCTCCGCCGTTGCACCCTGCGCGCGCACGATAGCAATGCCGACGACGCCCATGTCGCCGAAGCGGTCGCACGCGCGCATCTGGATCACGCGCGTGCTCTCGTCGGTGATCATGCGCTCGATCTCACCCTCACTGTGCCGCCGCGAGGTGAGGTTGAACTGATTCGTCCGCGCGCAAAGCTGTGTTGTGCGCGCCAGCAGCGCGGGCTCGTCGAAGTAGAGCGTGGCCACGCTCCCGAGGCCGGCGAGGAAAGCATCGAAGTCGGCGGCAGCCTGCGCGTGATCCTGCCGCTCGCGGTCCTCAACATACATCTCCGCGCGCCGGCGATCCTCGTCGGTCAGCGCCAGAGCGTCGGTCAGGTGCAGGGCGGCGAGGTGGTCCACCCAGTGCGAGACCTCCGGCGGCAGCTCGGGCACGATGACCTCCGGCACTGCCTCGCGAACCGAGGCCCGCTCGAACGGCGAATCGTCGAGGAACACGAGCGAATCGACGCCGATGTTCAGATCCCGGGCGATCTCGGGAATGCGTTCGTGCTTGGGACGCCAGTCGATGCTGATGGCCGCGAAGTGCTCCGGCGTCAGCAGCATCTCGGGCCGCTGCTCGAATGGGGCCATGCCGTCCGCCGCCTCGTTCCTGCTACAGATCGCCAGCAGCACCCCTGAGGCGTGCTGCGCAAGCAGCCAGCGCTGCAGCTCGAGGTGCGCTTCGCCGGGATACTCGCCGGCCAGCGACAGGCCTCGCGGGCCATCCTCGCCGACGACGCCGCCCCAGAGCGTGTTGTCGAGGTCGCACACAATGCACTTGACCGGGCGGCGGCGCGCCGCTATCGCGAAACGGCTCGCCTCCTGCGCGATGGCGGAAATGGCGGGCCCTGACAGGTCGATACCCGCGTGATAGCGCATGTCAGCGTCGTACGCCGGAGCACCGGCGCGCAGCAGGACAGCTGTTTCGTCGAGGAGGTGGGCCCGACTGTGCTCGCGCGCGAACCGGATGAGGGGCTCATTGAACGCCCGAATCACCGCGCTCGCTCCGTCGGGGCTCTGCGGATCAGCTATGCCCAGCGCCGAGCGATGATACTCGGGCAGCAGATGCACGATGGCGTGGCCTGACCGGCGGTCAAGCCAACTGCGCACGAGCCCGGCGAGCTGTTGCCCCGCCTGACGAGCCGCCACCGGATCGCCTCCCGCGTAGTGCCAGGCCTGCAGCGCCGGATCGAGGGCCTCCGGCGGGACACGAACGAAGATCAGGTCGACGTCCATCGGTTCAATCGCGAGGTCGTGGCGAAACTGCCCGAACCGCCCAACAGTGGTCGCGGGGATGATTCCGGCCGCGCGGATGTGCGTCTCGGCTGCCTCAGCGAGGGGGGCGGGCGTATGTGCGCCCGTCCAGCCGACGCTGATGGTCGCCGTGTCCCCGGCCGCCTCCTCCACCGTGAGCAGGTCGCGGGCAGCCCGACAGGCGGCAGCCAGCGACACGAAGTCGCCTGCCGCCACAGCCGTGCTCATCAGAACTTCGTGCGCCT
>JALGTR010000334.1 GCA_029821265.1 Candidatus Zipacnadia bacterium | reverse complement strand
GATGGGCTCGGACGGATTTGACCTCCGGCCCGGTGAGCACGATACACGCCTCGATCTTGTCGAGAATATGATATTCATGGCGAGCTCGTCGATTTGTCGCAATTACTTCAATACCCATCTGCTCCGCAGCCTGTCCCCCGGCGAACCGGGCCTCGGCACCGTACATAACGCCGGCGGCATTTGCCCCGGTGCCGCCTGCCTGCTATCATACCGGTCGCCGCACGGTCGAGTCAAGAAACGCCGCGCGCCGGCGCGCGTCTGGTGGTGGATGCCATGTCGGAGACGAAGGTCCCCCGAGGTCTCTACTTCGCGGCGGATACGGGTCTGCTCGAGGGCGAGCGCCTGATCGAGGTGACACGCGCTGCCCTGAGGGGAGGCGTCACGCTGGTTCAGTTGCGCGCGAAGGATACCGCGCGGGAGGAGATGGTGCGCCTCGGCCGGGCCCTCGCTGCGGTCTGCGCGGACTTCTCCGTGCCTCTGCTGGTCAATGACATCCCGGCGGTCGCCGCGGAGGCCGGGGCCCAGGGTGTGCATGTCGGTCAGGAGGACGTCTCAGTCGCCGAGGCCAGGCGCCTGCTGGGTGAGGATGCGATTATAGGAGCGACCACGCCAACGCCGGAGGCGGTCCGACGTGCTGAGGCTGAGGGAGCCGACTACGTCTCCGCCGGCCCAATGTTCCGATCGCCCACAAAGCCCGAGAAGCCGGTCGCGGGCCCGGAGCTTGCCCGGCGGCTCCGTCCACTCACCCACCTGCCGCTCTGCGCCATAGGCGGCATCACGGCGGAGAACGTGGCCGAACTGGCCGGGTGCGGGATCGACCTCGTCTGCGTTATATCGGCGATCGCCGCCGCAGATGACCCGACGGAGGCAGCCCGGCGGCTGATCGACGCCATGCCGGACGCCGGGATCGCCGGCTACTCCCCGTAGATGAACTCGAGCAGGGTGTCCCCCACCTGCTCGAGCGAATTCGCGCTGCAGTGTTCCGGGGTGTCATCGACGGTATGCCACTCCGGGGGCACGAACTCGATAATGTCCACCGCCGGCACTCCCGCCTCGATGAACGGCACATGGTCGTCAGTGATCGCGTGGCCGACCGTTCGCTCGAATCCTTCGTGGCCGCGCCGCTCGGCGATCGTCCAGATGCGATCCACCAGGTCCGGCGCCGCCTGCAGCGAGCGCTGCTCCATCTTCAGGTCGAAGACATCGTTTGAGAGGCCTGGCGTCCCTACCCGGGGATTATGCTCCTCGTCTCCGCCCACCAGATCAACGAGAATCATCTCGTCCGGCCATGGGACGTCGTTGGGCCACTCCGCCACGAGCGTGCGCGAGCCGATGATCCAGCCTGCGTAGGGCATTGGGCTTGTGCCCCCCTGGTCCTCCGCGTCGAAGAGCGCGATGATCACCGGCCTCGGCGGTTCACTCGTTTGAAACGCGCGCGCAATCTCCAGCAGTACCGCCACGCCGGAGGCCCCGTCGTTGGCGCCCGGCACAGGCCGATCGCGCAGCGCCGGATCAGGGTCCTCATCGGCCTTCGCGCGAGAATCCCAGTGGGCGCCCAGCAGCAGCACGTCGCCGGGCGCATCCTCAGCGAACACGCCCAGAACATTCGTGAAATCGTACTCCGTGTCACTCAGGGCCGTTGCGGAGCGGAAGTCATGTGTCACCACACGCGCGCCCGCCTCGGCGAGCCGCTGGCGGAGGAACTGCTCACATCGTTCATGCGCGTCACTGCCGGGCACCCGCGGGCCAAAGGCCACCTGCGCCTCCAGGTCCGCGAAGGCCCTCCCGGCGTCAAATGCTGGCCGCTGGGGAGCCGGAGGAGCGGGAGGGGCCGGCACGACCTCGCCCCCGCCGCCACAGCTCGCCCCAAGCGTCAGGATGACGGACAGCGTTGCCAGCAGTCTCATCATTCTCACCGAAGGCACCTGCCAGATGGCGTTCACGTACAAAAAGCGTCGCCCCCAAGCAGGGGTCGACGCTCATCAGGCCCGTGAGGTTCCCTGCGTGCGTGCTACAGGTCGAGGCCCAGACGCCCTGTGTCGAAGCTTGAGGCCGCCTCACGGTTCAGGTTTTCGTTCACGCGCTCGATCGCGTCGCGCACCGGCCTCTCGTTGCGGAACCTGAGCGTTCGCCCACCGGTCTGCTTCGGCAGCACACTGCTCGCGTCAGCCAGTCGCTCGGGTTCGGGCTCAGTCTCCACCACGACCTCCGGCTGCGCCGGAATGGGTCTGGGCTGCTCCGGCCCGGTCAGGCGCGGCGCAACGGCGATCTCCGGCCCAGGTTCCTCCTCGGGCTCAGTGGTGACCGGTGCTGCCACGTCCGGGGGCGGCACTGGACCGGTTACAGTCGCAGGCTCCGCGTCGGGCGCCTCCGGGGCTCGCGCCAGGACCGGCCCCGTCGGAGCCGGCTCAGGCTCGCGCTCCGGCCGCGCAGGTTCGCGTGCCGGACGCGGAGCCTCAGATGACGGCTCGGCGGGCTGCCGCGGCGCCGGAACGACCACGGTCCGCTCCGCCGCGGACGGTTCATCCTCGACCGAGGCCTCAGGTGCGGGCGTTGTGTCCGGAGCAGGCAGGGACGCGCGCGGCTCGACGGCTGCCGACTCGGTCGCGACTGCAATCCGCTGCGCGAACGGCTCACGGGCAGTTGCGGACGCCGCGTCATCTGCGGCGGTTGACTCGCTCTC
>JALGTR010000333.1 GCA_029821265.1 Candidatus Zipacnadia bacterium | reverse complement strand
CCCTGGTCGCCGAGCGTGTTGATGCCCTGCGTCGCGACGGTCGAGTTGTCCACGATGTTGACCTTGGTGCCGGCAGAGCCATCGAGCAGCGAGCGGCCGGCGTACTTCGTGTTGACCGCGATCTCGTCGATCGTCTTCAGGGCCGACTCGACCTGCGACTGCAGCGCGGCGCGGGCGTCGGCGTTCTTGTTCGAGTCCGAAGCGGCGTCAACCGCGAGGTCACGCATCTGCCTCAGCAGGCCCGAGACCTCGTCCAGCGCACCCTCAGCAGTCTTGATCAGGTTCACGCCCTGTGAGGCGTTCTGTTGCGCGACGTCCAGGCCTGAGACCTGGGCGCGCAGCAGTTCGGAGATCACCAGGCCCGCGGGGTCGTCGGCGCCGCGGTTGATACGCAGACCGCTCGAGAGGCGTTCGATCGACCGTCCGATCCGCGCGGAGTTGTTCGCCAGGTTCCTCTGGGCGTTGAGTGAGCTGATGTTCTGGTTGATACGTGTGAGCGACATGAGGAATCCTCCTTACCCGGCTTGGGGTCTGATGGCGCCCCGGGCGATGGGGTTCGCGCCGGACGCCTGGGCCTCGTTCCGTTCCCCCTCGCTCTGCGCACGTCAGGCTGCGTGCGCAGGGAATGCATGCACGTTGCTTCGCGTATTCATCTATCGGGCGGCCCCGCTGGCACTTTAGCCGCCACAGCAAAGATCTCGTGACAGTCGTGAATCAGTTTACATTGCGCGAGCATCTGGCGGGGAGAAGGCCGCGACGATCGCCGAGGCGATCTCATCGAGTGGACGCACCTCGGCCACGCCTCCCGCCTCGGCGGCGGCGCGCGGCATGCCGTAGACTACGCAGGAGGCCTCGTCCTGGCCGATGGTGTGCGCGCCGGCCTCGCGCAGCGCGACCATGCCGCTGGCGCCGTCCTCGCCCATGCCCGTGAGGATCACTCCGACGCAGTTCGGGCCACAGTGACGCGCCGCGGAGTGGAACAGCACATCGACGCTCGGACGCTGATAATGCACCGGCGGCCCATCCTTGAGGTGGGCGACGTAGCGGGCGCCGCTTCTTCGGACGACCATATGCCGGTTTCCAGGAGCGACGAGCGCCACTCCGGTGGTGATGCGATCACCGTCGCGGGCCTCACGCACCTCCATCGCGCACTGGTCGTTGAGCCGTTCCGCGAAGACTGCGGTGAAGTGCTCGGGCATATGCTGGACGACGACGGTGCCGGGCGTCGTCTGCGGCAGGGCGGTGAGCACGGTCCTGATGGCCTGTGTCCCGCCGGTGGACGCGCCGATGGCGAGCACGCGGTCAGTCGTGCGCAGAGCTGGAGCCTTCAGAGCGAGGCGGATCGACCCCTGCGTTGGCTGACGCACCTGGACGGTGGCTCGCGCGGCAACCCGAATGCGGCGGACAAGAGACTCGCAGATCTCAGCAACGGTGAAGGCGCCGCCGGGCTTGGCCACGACATCCACCGCGCCCAGCTGCAGCGCCTGAACGGCCGCGGCGCTTCCCTCGGGGGTGATCGACGAGACCACGATGACGGGCATCGGTTGGTGCTGCATCAGCTTGCCGAGGAAGGTCAGCCCGTCCATGCGGGGCATCTCGATGTCCAGCGTCAGGACATCGGGCTTCAGAGCGAGAATCCTGTCGCGTGCGACATACGGGTCGGTTGCGGTGCCGACGACCTCAATGTCGGGCGCGCTTGAGAGCTCCTCGGTGAGAACTCTGCGCACCACGGCCGAGTCATCGACGATCAGTACACGAATCATCGGCTCGTCCCCTCATACGATGCGAGCGCTGTCGGCGCTCTTCTCTCCTCGTGCTGCCAGTGCGGTGAGGCACTCGAGGCCGCCCTCCGAGCAGACAGCGACCTCGACCCAGCCCTCGTCCAGCCACGCGCGCACAGGCGCTGCACCATCGGGCGGAGCGGGCGCGTCGCACGGCCGTGGCGGGCTCATGCGGAAGACCGGCTCAGGGCCGGCCAGCGCGGGCAGCAGGTTGCCGCAGATCACGTTCCCGAGCTCCTTCAGTGCGTCGACGCCAGCGCACTCATCGATCTCGTCCGGCTCAAGTCCGAGTATGTTCGATGCCAGGGCCGGGAGCATTCGTCGCGGGGCGGTCACCAGCAGATAGCCGCTGACGGGGCCGGAGAAATCCACGCGCACCGCGGCCGTCGCCTCGTCGGCCGGAGGATCGTCATCGGGCAGCATCGGAAACATGAACGCGAGCATCTCGCAGGTCCGTTCGACCACTTGCATGATCGTATCGGCTTCGGCTGTCATGACACCTCACCCACCAGACCGGTAATAACGTCGCGCAGGTCCTCGGGCGTGAATGGCTTGTGCACGAATCGGGCGCCCTTCTGGACGATGCGACTGATCCGGGTCTCGCTTCCCTCGGTGGAGACCACCACGATCGGCGTGCCGGCGGTCTCGGGCGTCGCGCGGGCGCGCTCGATCATCTCCTCGCCGTCCATTACCGGCATATTGATGTCCACGATCGCCAGGTCGATCCAGTGCTCGGCCAGCGCCTCCAGACCCTCGCGTCCGTTCTCAGCTTCGTACAGTTCCCCCAGAGGAATCTGCGTCATCTGCAGCGTGCGCAGGATCATCGTGCGCATCACCGCGCTGTCGTCAACTACCAGCACATTCAGTGCCATCGCCGGGCCTCCCCAATAGGGCGATCTTACAGGTCCCACTGCT
>JALGTR010000332.1 GCA_029821265.1 Candidatus Zipacnadia bacterium | reverse complement strand
GTGGCCATCGCCCTCAGCGCATGCATCGCGAACACCCAGGAGGCCGCCGTGACCGCCACCGATTTTGCACATGTTGACAGCGGAACGACGGTCCGAGCTGTCTCCGAGGGTGTCAACCCACCGCCCTATGATGTTCGCGCAGCAATCGGCGACGGTAGCCACCTCTCGTACCCGGGCGCGTTGCCGAACTGGTTCGAATTGGACCTCGGCCAGGTCCGCACCATTCACGCGATCGAGATCGACTTCCGCTACAGCGACAAAGGCCCCGACGACTTCGATATCAGCTTCGGTCTTGAGCCTGACCAGTGGCACACCACGCTCGAGATCCGCGACGTCGGCGGCCAGGGCCGCTTCTGGTACCGCATCCTCGAGGAGCCGATTCGCGCGCGCTATGTCCGCATGGAGGTCCTCGCGCTTCACGATTACCAGTGGACCGTGATCAATCGTTTCAGCCTCTACGGCACCACGCGAATCCCGCGACTGGTGGAGATGAACGCCGAGCGCTACGAGTGGATCGCCGGACGGCTCGACGGCCTCGCGCGACGGGCCGACGCGCTGGAGGGAAGGGTCCCCGCCGCGCTTCAGGCGGCGCTTGAGGACGCTGCCCGCTTCAATGCGATGCTGCAGGGAGACGGGCCGATCTCGGGCGAGGAGTGGGAGCAGATCAACGCGCGTTTCCGCGCTCTGCAGGACCGCGCATATGAGGCCGAGGCGCGGCTGAGTTTCGCGGCCCTCGGCGACCGCGTGGAGGCTGCGGTGGCCGTCGGCGCTGTCTGCGCGATGACGAAGGTCTTCCGCGATGTCTGGCCGGAGGACGCCGCTGAGGCCCTCGAACTGCGCTGCGCACGCAACGAACGCGAGAGCGGTCAGGTGATCATTGCGGCACTCGAGGATGAGCTGAGCAACGTCCGCGTATCCGTCGATCCACTCGCCGGCCCGGTTACCCTCGACAACGCGGTCGAGGCCGGCCTCGTCTGCTACATCCCAACGCGCGACGCGCCGAACCTCGTGCATCACATCGGCCTCTGGCCCGACGGCATCAGCCCGCTCGCCGAGTTCGACCTGCCGCAGGGCCAGGTCCAGCCGATCTGGCTGACGATCGCGGTTCCGGCCGACGCCCCCGCCGGGGAATACTCCACCACTGTCCGCATCGCCGCCGATGGCATCCCCGAGCAGGCCGTTCCGGTGCGTCTTACCGTGTGGGACTTCACGCTGCCCGAGCGGGTGTCTCTGCCGAACGTCTTCTCACTCTCCAGCCTTCTGGTCGACGCGTGGTATCGCGGCGAAGACTTCGGCTGGGAGGACCTGAAGTCGGAGTATTACCAGTTCTGGCTGGACCATCGCCTCAATCCCACCTCACTCTACGGGCAGATGCTGCCGCCGCCCGAGGACCTCGACGAGACACTCGCAGGCGGCATGAACTCGTTCGTCATCAAATACATCTACTCCGGCGGCCATCGCGCGGAGGAGGAATACTTCCAGCAGGCGCTCGAGGACCTCGCCCAGTGGGATGCGATCCTCGCCGAGCGCGACCTCTACGACGAGGCCATTGTCTACCTCGCCGACGAGCCGGCCGAGAAGCAGTCCGTCACCGCGGAGATCAACCGCCGCGCGCGCATCATCGGCGAGCGCTTCCCGCAGATGCGACGGATGCTCGTGCTCACCCGTCCGATCGATCGCGCATTCGACGGCAGCGTTGACATCTGGTGTCCGATCGTCAATGCGATGCGCCCGGAGGATGTCGCCGAGGCACACGAACGTGGCGAGCTGTGTTGGTGGTATTCGGTGGGGCACTTCTTCGACCTCGACATGCCGTCCGCATCAGCGCGCAGCATGCCGTGGCTGACCTTCAAGCACGATCTCGATGGGATCCTCTACTGGGCGATCCAGTCCGGCTGGCGCGCTCCCAACAGCCCCGCGCGTTTCCATCCCGAGCCCGGCGAGACGGTGTGGGAGACATTCGACCCGACCGGCCACGGCGGGCACAATGGCATCGGGAACATGTGCTACCCGGGCTCGGACGGCCGCCCGTGGAGCTCACAGCGCCTCGAGATCCTGCGCGAGGGCATCGAGGATTACGAGTATCTGCTGCTTCTGCGCGAGGCCATTGCGGAGGACCCGGCCTCGCCGCATGCGGAGCTGCTTGAAGTGCCGGCGGAGCTCGCGACGGAGTATCCGGTCGACGCCGACGCGTCGTTCATCACCGCCCATCGCGACGCCATCGGCCGTGCGCTGCATGACCTCGCCGGCGACTGAGCGCCGCACGGAATCAATCGGGGAGCGCCGGCTTCGGGCGCTCCCCGATTGCCTGCTCCCATCGGCCACGGAAGTGACGAAGATCCGGGAGATGCCCCGCTTCATCCCGCCAAACGGCCGTCACCCGCTCCATCCTGCACCTCAGTAGGGCCGCTGCACATCCCGGCCCCGAACCTCCTCCTAGAACTGAGGCCCACGACTGGCCTCTGCCGCAGGTCGATTCAGAGCGGCGGAGATCTCATCGCAGCTCGCTCGAAGGAACTCGTCGAGCGTCGCGCGTCAGTAAGCAGGTGCGCGGAGTTCCCCCTCACACGCCAGTGAACATCATCCGAACACTGTCGTTCCAGCTCGCTTCTCCGCTCCCCTCCTCGGTGGGCAGGTCCCCTGCGCGTGTCGGCGAAAGACATCTGCGCGTCAAAGATCACTCGAGAGCGGGTGCGGAATATGCCTGAGCGC
>JALGTR010000331.1 GCA_029821265.1 Candidatus Zipacnadia bacterium | reverse complement strand
CACCGCGCTGTTCGCGCTGGCCGTGGCCCCGCTCGTGGCCCTCCAACTCACCGCCATCGTGCGCTCGGTGGGGCTTGACAGTCTCGGCAGGTCGGATGGCCGGCAACCCTCGCAGCTCGTTCTGGCTGCCATAATAGGCGCCCTGACGATCGCGGCGGTTGTGTTCGTCCCCAGTGCTCTGGGGAACGTCGAGAAGCTCTTCAGCGAGGACATGCCTGACGAGTGCGTGGCGTACATCGAACGCGAGGAGCTAAGCGGAAGGATGTTCAACACCTACCGCTGGGGCGGATACCTGATGTGGAAACTCTATCCGGAGCATCAGGTATTCATCGACGGCCGGGCGGACGTCATGGGACGACCGCTGATGGAGGACTACAAGACGGCTACCGAGCTTAAGGACGGCTGGCGCGATGTACTGGAACGCTACGAGATCGACTGGGTGCTGATCAGCTCGAATGTGGCGTTGTGTCGGGGGTTGGAGCTTCTGCCGCAGTGGCGGCTCGCATACGAGGAAGAGGACGCGCGGCTTTACGTTCGCGCTGAGGGTTGACGGGGGTCGGGGGCGCGTCGGGTGCTGCTGTTTCCGATCGGAACAGATCGGCGTCGACGGGGACCGCCGTGGATCACGTGGGCGCTGATCGCGGCGAACTGTTACGTGTACTTTTTCCTGCAGGGCACGCCGGCGAGTTCGAACTTCGAGCTGGTCTTCGCGCGCTTCAGATGGTGGATGCCGATCACGTACATGTTCGCCCACGGGGACCTGATGCATCTCGTGGGGAACATGCTCTTTCTGTGGGTCTTCGGCCCCCACGCGGAGGATGCCCTCGGACGGGGACGCTTCGTACTGTTGTACTTCAGCGCCGGCCTCGGCTCGGCGGCGCTTCATGTGGTCTCCTCCTACGCATTCTACCCCGATGAGCTTGCGATGGGGCTGTTGGGGGCATCAGGCGCGATCATGGGGGTGGTCTCGCTCTTCGTCCTGCGCTTCCACGGAGTGCTGGTGCGCTTCTTCGTGTGGTTCATCCTCCCCTACGTGTTCCAGGTGCGGGCGCTGTGGGTGGGGATTGCGTTCTTCCTCTTTGATTTCGGGCTTGCGCTGATCAACATCGGCACCGAGGGCGCCGGCGGTGTGGCGCACTGGGCCCACGTCGGCGGGTTCATCGTCGGGGGAATCTGGGCGTGGGCGATGCGCCTGCCGGAGGAGGGCACACACGAGATCAAGCGTGGCGAGGTGAGGGACCTTATCGCCGCCGGAGCCTGGCGCTCAGCAGCGGCGTTGCTGGAGGAGCGCATCGCGGCTCGTCCCGATGATGCCGAACTGCATCGGGACGCCGCAGCCTGCTACGAGATGCTGCGCGGGATGAGCGATCGCGCGGCGCGCCACTGGAATCAGCACCTGCGCCTGCTGCTTCTGCATGGTCATCAGGAGGAGGCCCTCGACCGCTTTCGCAAGCTCACGCACTCCTTCAGGCCGGGCGACTTCGACCCGGCCGTACTGATGCGCCTGGGAGCGGCGGCCGAAAGCCAGGACAATCACGAGCTGGCCCTGGCTGCCTGGCTGGCCTGTGCCAGTGCGCATCCGTCCGCTCCCCAGGCGCCGCAGGCAGCGCTGCGAGCCGCCAACCTGCTCGAACGGAGGGGAAGCGAAGAGCGCGCGGCGCGTGTGCTGGCGATGATCGAGGAGCGCTGGCCCGAGAGCGAGGCTGCGCTGGCCGCCTCCCGGCACCGCCGCAACAGTCGCCGTCTCGACGGTGACCGGCGGGCGACGTAGTGGCGTTCTGCACGGTGCACTGGAACGTCGTGCGACACGCTTCTGTGCAAGGAGACTGGCACCGGGGCCGAAGTCCCGTGCCGCGCCACCGGACTTCACTGCACAGGACCTCGAGGCGAACGAGGTGTAGCTCTCAAGCTTCCGGGGCCAGCCATTGATACTCGACCTCTGGGCGACATGGTGCCCGCCCTGTCGCGGGGAGTTGCCACTGCTCAATCAGGCCCACAACGAGTACCGCGGCCAGGGCCTGCATTCGAAGAGCGACATGCTCGACTCCGTGGGGACCACCGCGGTCGATGTCTCCCGCTGACGGGGGCGCTGCTTCGGCGCGGGATACTGAGAGGGGCGTCACTCCACCGGGGTGACGCCCTTCTTCAGTATGATGTTCCCATATTTCGCCGTCTCGCCAGTCATCACGACTGCAAAGGCCTTGCGCGCTCTTTCATAGAAGGCGAAACGCTCAATCCGCCTGATCGGGGGTGTCTCTGGCGCATGTCGGTCGATCGAGGCGCGGTAGGCCTCCTCGACGGTCGGGTCGAGCGTGTCCCCTTCCACCGCGGCCATCATCACCAGCGGATCGTCGACATAGGCGTCAAGCTCGAACAGGGGCAGGATCGCGTCAAGCAGATCGGGGATGCGCAGGCCATCGGCGCGTACGACCCTCTGCCCTATCGTCTCGCCGGGGAAATGCGCGTCGGCGAGCACGATCTCGTCCCCGTGCCCCATGCGCGCGAGGATCTCGAGCAATTGCGGACTGATGAGCGGCGATATGCCCTTGAGCATGCTGTCCTACCTCACTCTCGCGACGGACGTTCAGTCGTGCTCGACGCTGTCGGGGCCGAGATCGAAGAAACGCAGCGACCAGTAGTGCGAGTTCGCCAGCGTCTCGTCGTCGGTGTCGTGGATATGCCGCCAGACGCCGCGAAGCATCTCCTGCTTCCG
>JALGTR010000001.1 GCA_029821265.1 Candidatus Zipacnadia bacterium | reverse complement strand
ACATGCACACCTTCGTATCCGAGATCGCGTCGAGCCACGCGACATGCGAACGTCCGTCGATGGTCACGATCTTGTTGCTCATCGCGTAGAGCGAGCCACGGGTTGAGCCCGTCTCCGAAAGCATAATAGTGCGTTGAACCAACACTGGCCCCGTCCTCCCATCGTCCGTCCAGACAGTTGGTGCCGCAACGGTGAGCGCGCAGACCGTCAGGGCAAATCTCAATTCATTCACTCCCCGGGCATCGTGTGGAAGTCTCGTGCGTGTAGCCGCACCGTAATCTCGCACCTGTCAACTCAGGTAGTGCGGTGGGCCGCAGATCCCCCTCCGGCCCCATGACCGGTATTGCCTGCTCCGTCGGCCGAATCCCTCCCCGAGTGGAAGGTATCCTGGCCCGGGCGGCGAACCGGCGCGACAGCGTTCAGGCGTACACAGGAGGGTCCACAGTCATGGGAGCCATCAAGCAGTCAGTATGCTGGGGCGTCGTCGCCTCGGCTGGAACGCCCGAAGAGGTCGTGAGCCAGGTCGCCGATATCGGCTACTCGTCGATCGAGATGTCGCCGCCGGAGGTCTTCCCGATCATCAAGGACGCAGGGCTCGATATCGCCATCTTCGTCGGCCACAAGTCCCTCGCCGACGGCCTCAACAAGCGCGAGAACCACGATCGCATCTACGATGAGCTGATGCAGAGCTTCGAGCTTGCCGAGGAGTACGACGTTCCGAGCATCCTCTGCCTCTCGGGCAATCGCTATGAGGGCGTCAGCGATCTCGAGGGCGCCGAGATCACCGCCGAAATCCTCGCACGCGTTGCACCAGTCGCCGAGGAGAAGGGCATCAACCTGTGCATGGAGCTGCTCAACTCGAAGGTCAACCACCCCGGCTACATGTGTGACAGCACCGAGTGGGGCGTGCACGTGTGCAGGATGGTGGACAGCCCCCGTGTGGCGCTGCTGTATGACATCTACCACATGCAGATCATGGAAGGCGACCTGATCCGCACGATCCAGAACAACATCGACTACATCAAGCACTTCCACACCGCCGGCAATCCCGGCCGCAATGACATGGACGAGACGCAGGAGATCTACTACCCGGCGATCGCTCGCGCCATCGCCGAGCTCGACTACGACGGTTACGTCGGCCACGAGTTCGGCCCCAAAGGCGACGACCGCATCGCCGCCGCGCGGCATGCCTATGAGGTGTGGGACGTCGATTAGCGCGGATCGCAAAGCACGGGCAATAGGCAGGGGGTAATCGGCCAGCGCCCGCGGCGGACGAGCGTCAACGCCGCCCGCCGCGGGCCATATTGGTCAGCCTGCGGCCTATAGCGTGTGGCTGCCGAGGGAGCGCAGCGATCAGGGCAATGACCTCGCGACAGCGCGTCTGGGCTGCGATTACCCATCAGCCGGTGGATCGCGTCCCCTGCGACATCTGGGTGACGCCCGAGATTCGGCAGGAACTGCTGGCGCACTTCCAGACCGATGACTGGTCGGTTGTGCTTGATGAGCTTGGCGTTGACGGCATTGCCGGGGTGATGCCGTCGTACGCCGGGCCGCCGTGGACCGGGCCTGACGGGGGGCCCGCCGGGCTGTGGGGCGCTCAGTCGAGGCGGATCGAGCTGCCCACCGGCGGCTCCTACACCGAGCGCATTCACGCCCCGATGGCCGACTTCACCGAGATCGCGCAGGTCGAGGACTTCGACTTCGGCGACCCCGCCGACTGGGATTTCGAGGCCGCCGCTGAGGCCTGCCGCAGCGCGCATCCGCATCAGGTCGTGCGCCTCGGCTACATCGCGCCCTTCGTGGACCTGTGGACGCTCTTCGGTGAGGAGAGAGCGCTGCTGAACATCGGCCTCCGGCCTGAGCTGATCGAGGCGGTCCTCGATCGCGTCATGGACTACCGGCTGCGCCAGCATCGGCTGCTCTTCGAGGCCTGCGCCCGGCACGCCGACCTCGCGCAGGTCACAGACGATTTCGGCGGCCAGAACGGACTGGTGATGAGCCGCGAGACCATCCGGCGGCTCTTCTGGCCGCACTACCGCCGCGCAATCGCCCTGGCCCGCGAGTTCGGTCTGAAGGTCTACCACCACGATGACGGCGGCATCGGCGAGATCATACCCGACCTCGTCGAGATGGGTGTCGAGGTCCTTAACCCCATCCAGTGGCGCTGCCCGAACATGGACCTGGCGTGGCTCAAAGGCGAGTTTGGCGACGTCCTGTGCTTCGATGGGGCCGTAGACAACCAGAAGGTACTGCCCTTCGGGACGCCGGAGGATGTGCGGGCGGAGGTCCGCAAGAACATCCGTGTCCTCGCCGGCGATGGGACGGGCTACATCTGCGGGCCATGCCACAATATCCAGTCCGGGACGCCGCTGGAGAACGTGCTGGCGCTCTACGACGAGATCCGCGTGTCCGGCAGCTTCGCGTAGCAGGAAGGAGCCATCGCCATGCGCACAATCGGTCTGTTCGCCGCGCTGACCGTAACGCTGGCTGCGCCGGCGGCCGCGCAGCCATACATCGGGGACTACGACGCCGAGCTACGGGACGGGGAGCATGTCGACAATGACCTAATGCTGCAGCGGCTGCAGGAGCTCAACGCCAACACGTACATGTGGCTGATGTGGCACAACGAGAATGACTGGGACGACCTGCACGACTTCTTGCCCCTCGCGCGCGAGGCCGGCATCACCGTCTGGGCCTACCTCGTGCCGCCCTCGGAGACCTCCGCGCTGCATCCCGAGCGAGGCTTTCCGTACTCGGAGCCGTTCCGCCTTGACTACGTGCGCTGGGCCGAGGAGATCGCAAAGCTGTCACTGGAGTATGACAACCTCGTGGGCTATGTCATCGACGACTTCTGGGGGAACGTGAACGCCCGGTGGTTTACGCCCGAGTACATTCAAGAGATGGTGGACGCGGGGAGGGCGGTCAACCCGGAGATCAAGTTCTACGCGCTGATGTACCCCACCGTGGGGCAGATCGGGCCCGAGTTCGCCATGACGATCGCGCCGATCATCGACGGTGTGGTCGCAGCATACCCGAAGGACCGGCAGACGGTAGTCAGCGCGCTGCCTTACCTGAACAATACCTGGGAGCTGCCGGACCGCCTCACCGTCAGCTTCCCCTCATGGACGCCGTCGAAGGCCGGCGATTTCGGCTTCGCGAAGCAGACGGCGCGGGTGACCGACGCGCGGAGAGCCCGACTGCGATTCAGGTACGCTGACGACTTCGGGGGGGCCACTGCCGGCTATCACTTCATGCAGGTGCGCGTCAACGGCAACGTGGTCTGGGAGCGTGACGTAGCGGAGCACGACGAGGGCTCGGTGACGCTGGAGCTCGCCCGGCACGTCCGCGGCCGTCGGCAAGCCGAGATAGCGTTCGGGATCGCGGACCGGCAGGGGGTCGGGCAGTTCCCGGTGACGGTCAGTTTCTCGGCCCTCAGAGCGGACGGCCTGCGACTGAGTGACTTCGGCTCAGCCGATGCGTGGCGCATTCACCGCAAGGGTCGGTTCGAGATCGAGCTTCAGGAGGGCCAGCGCGGGGATGGCAGCCGCGACCTCCCGGTGATCCTTATGCCGTCGGGGCAGTCAGGCGAGTATGAGAACCGCTGGGGTGAGAAGGGCACGCCCGAGAACATCGCCCGGCGCGTGAAGATGTGCCTCGGCATGGTTGAGGACGGCATCGCCGAGGGCGTCGTGACATATTGTCTGAACAAGCGCGAGGGCAGTGAGACATTCGACGCGGTGAAGGCGCTCTACGCGGAGTTCTGGAGTGGCCGGGAGCGCACGGACTGAGGCCGCGTCGATCGATCCAGCCTGATTCGAGCGAACGAGCGTAAGGAGCTGCGCTTTTGTCTGAAACGAGCACCGATTCCGATCGCAACAGCGGCCTGTCAACGCGGGCGCACGTTCTGCTTCTGTCGAGCGCGTTCTTCTTCATCTTCCTCGGCACCGGGGCGCAGCAGGCGTTTCTGCTGCCCTACCTGCAGGAGTTCACCGGGTGGGATGAGCTGCAGCGAGCGCTTGTGATCGCCACCGTGTACTTCTCGATGACCATCTTCCGCCTCGGCAACGTCTACCTGCTGCGATCATGGCCGCAGTGGATGTGCAGCGTGGTCGGCGGCGCGATGTACGTCTTCTTCCCTCTCGCGATGCTCGGCCTGTACTTCGTCCCCAGCTATCCGCTGGCGCTGCTTGCGGCGGCGATCTGGGGATGGGGCGGCGCTGCGATGTGGATGGGCACGACGATGCAGGTACTGGCGCTCTCCGACCGCGCGCAGCGTCATGGGACGGGGATGGGCGTGCTCTACGCCGCGACGCACCTCGGCTGGGCGCTGGGAGTCATCGTGCTCGGCAACGTCTTCAGCTACGGGCAGGCCGCGGGCCTGCCGTGGCTGCTCTACGTGGCGGCATTCACCTTCGCGTTGACGGGCTTTGTCATCATGCTCTTTCTGCCGCGCCCCGAGGAACCGTTGCCCGAGCTGCCGACGTGGTCGGCCCTGATGGAGATCATGTCCCGCAAGAAGGCCCAGATCGCCGCCTTCCTGCTCTTCGCAGCCTCGCTCGCGTTCGGCTTCGTGCTGGGACGTTTCACCGATTTCGTCGAGAACGCGCATGGGGCGCAGTGGGTCTGGATCACCGCATTCTTCTACCCATTCGCGCGCATGGTCCTGAGCTTCGCCTCGGGGCTGCTGAGCGAGCGGCTCAGCCACGGGACAGTGCTGGCGATCGGCTTCTTCGGGGGAGCGGCGGGAATGGCCGTGCCCCTGCTGGTGGAGCACCCGCTCGGCCTTGCGGCCACCGCCCTGACGCTGGGTCTGCTCAACGGCGCGGTGCCGGTCGTGAGCACGGCGCTGATCGGCAGCTCCGCCGAGCAGAAGCGGCGTCCGCTGACCTACGGAGCCATGTTCACGTGGCGCGATCTTGGCGTCGTCGTCGCGACCGTTGCGGGCGGGATTCTCGGCCTTCGGGCGGAGAGCGTCGCAGTGACGTTCGGCATCTTCGGCGTGGTATTCATCGCCTGCGGGGTCGCCTCACTCGTGCTCAATCGCTACGCCGAGCAGCGGCTATAGGCCCCGGAGGCGATCCGGTGACGGCGTCTCGATCCACCCGTGGATCTCAGTCCTCCCGCGTCGGCACAGGGGTGCGGCGAAGACCGCGGGTGTGCTCACCGGCCAGGCGGTGCGCCCGCCTCCGAGCGTGACGATCGACCGTGTCAGCGGTGACCAGCAGCACGGGCATCTCCTTGACCGTCCCCACGCGAGGTATCACTCCGACCGCGACCGTCTGGCCGGGAAACGCAACGTACTGGACGGTCGCTGAGGTCTCGGCCATTCGCCCTTCGCCCGAGCAGCGCAGGCTCACCTGCACCGTGATCAGGCCCATCTGGCCCACAAGTGCCGCCAGCCGCAGGCCCGGTATGCCAGAGGGCATGGTGTGTTCGCACTGGAAGGTGACCGTTCCTCCAAGCCCCCTGCGCTCGGCGAGGCGCGGCTCCCACGGCATATCCGCCACGCCCTCTTCCAGCATCCTGTCGAGCTCATCGGTGTCCACGTAGGGGTTGACCACGACGATGCACTCGTCGGCGTAGTCCGGGGCGACCGGACAGAGCTTGCCCACGTCCAGCTCCTCCGCCGCAGGATCAAACTCAGTGCCGTCGGGCATCTGCACGAGGTTCGGCGACCTCGGCTGACAGAGGAGCCGCTGCGGCTGGGAGGTGCGCACGGAGACACAGGAGAGGGAGATCTTCGCCGCCTGCGGGACATCGATGCTCTCTATGAGCACCTGGATACGATCCAGAGCCATCGGTTCACCAGTGATCAACAGGGCATTCTCGTCCGGAAGAAGCTGAATGCGGCGTATGTCACCCGGCTCGATATCGGTGAACTCGCGCTGCGACAGCTTCCAGTACACCCAGCCGGCCACCGCACGCGGATCGAGATGCTCAAGCCTGATCTTCGCGCGATTATCAATCGCTCCGTAGCGAGATGCGGCGAGGAGATTCCTCAGTGCTGCGAGCTTGTCCGGCATGGACCCACCTCCATGGAGCCTTCACTCCGGCGGGTCCG
This sequence comes from Candidatus Zipacnadia bacterium, assembly GCA_029821265.1. Classification (GTDB taxonomy): domain Bacteria; phylum Armatimonadota; class Zipacnadia; order Zipacnadales; family UBA5352; genus JALGTR01. The sequence goes on along the minus strand of JALGTR010000001.1, from coordinate 40,469 downwards.
TCGCCATCCGCCAAGGTTTTGAGGCAACGTCTCGCGCTCCTGTGGAGGACCGGAAAGCCGCGCCTTCCGGCCCGCCACCAGGATGGCTTCTTCGCGCAGACCCACCGGCCGCGCATGCCCCCGACCATCGCTGAGCGATGGCCCTCCTGTATTCAGTTTAGCCGTCAGCTCCCAACCTGAAACGGTATCGTCCCGCCGCTTTGACCGTTCACCGCGAGTTCGCAGACGTAGTCGCCGGAGGCGAACGACGCCGGGTCGCCGCCGGGAGAGAAGATGACCGCCAGCCTGATGTCGCCCTCGACGCAGGTTCGTCGCTGACCGACGATCTCGTCTCCGTGCCGCAGGGCCACGGTGATGACCGTGTTCTCGGCGGCGCCTCGGACGTCAAGGTAGACGACAAGCCGATCGGTACCGGGGGCGAAGACCGAGCCGACACCGAGGAGCCGCTGGCTCTCGTCGAGGCCGGCCGCGAGCACCGCCCGATGGATCGGAGCCGAGAACGCGCCAAAGGTGGGCGGGGCCGGAGGCTGCGTGGGCTGCTCAGGCTCGGACGGAGCCGCCGGCGCTGCAGGCGTGGCCGGCGCCTCGGGCTCGGCGGGCTGAGGCGCCGGCAGTTCATCCCACTCAGGCACGGGCCTCTGGTGCGGCGGATCGCCTACGCCCGCCGGCATCTGCAGCTTCTGGCGGACCGCCCTGATGATGACGCCGGCAATGTACCATTTCTCCGCCTCGTGCTGCTGCTCGCTCGTCGCCCGCACGCGCTCAAGCGCGTTACTGACACGAACGTAATGCTTAAGCGGCGTCGGGCCGCACTGCGGATGTCGATACGTCCAGATCCGCTCGATGATGGTCTCTTCGATCACCGGGGCGAGGCGCTCGAAGTCATCCGCGGGCATCTCGCGGGCCTCATCGAGCAACGCGACGACCTCGCGGACGAGAACTGCGTCCTCCGGCGGCATCCCGTGCGGCTTCTTCTCGATCTCCGGCAGCGCTTCGGGATGCGCCTCTTTCCACCACTCCGGGACCTTGATCGGTGAGACGGCCTTTGGAAGCTGGCGGCGGAAGTTCTCGCGCCACTGATAGACGAGTTCGCGGGTGCTCACCCCGTAGGGCGCAGCGTCTTCCGGCCAGGCCTGGATTAGCATCACGTTGCCGATGCTCAGCGTCCAGCGTCCATCAACCTGGTTCACGTCGAGATCGGGACCATCCGCCTCCTGATCGAAGATGTTATCAAGCTCGCTGCTGAGCGCCTCGACGATACGCTGGTCGATCTTTGCCTGGCGCCCGTAAAGAGAGCCGTAGGGACCGGCGGTACGAACGCGCGCCACCACCTCACCAGCCAGCGTTATATTTGCGTAGTCCTGGGCCATGGCAATGGACGCCACGACAGTTCCTGCAATGATCACCGCGATCTTCAGCTTCGACACGTTACCACAGTCCTGTTCATAGGGCCCATCGGCCCGGGATGACTCCTGCATCTGTGTTAGACTCTGATTCGAGCAGCGATGTTCCGCTCCCTCCCTGCAGACGAAACTCCGGCCTATCCGGAGCCACATCTCGGGGTATACGTCCGGCTCTTGCGAGCAATACGCCCTGCACTGCTGACACGCTGCTCAACAACGTTGCACCAGGGCGGCGGTTGTGGCATAATGCATCGAAGGATGGCCGCGCAGCCGATGCGACGCGCGGTCATGACACTGCCTCACGAGGTGAGTAGATGGGCCACGCACGACGCCCCGCTGTACTGGCGCTGGCGGATGGTACGGTCTTCCACGGAACGAACTTCGGTGCTGAGGGCGAGGCCAGTGGTGAGATCTGCTTCAACACTGGCATGGTCGGATATCAGGAGGTCCTCACCGACCCATCCTACCGCGGCCAGATAGTCACCATGACCTATCCCGAGATCGGCAACTACGGAATCAACCCGGAGGACATGGAGTCGTGGCGCCCCTGGCTCGAAGGCTTCGTCGTTCGCGAGCACAACGAGCATCCGTCGAACTGGCGCTCCGACCGCAGCCTCGGCGAGTTCCTGCGCAACAACGGGATCGTGGGCATCACGGGGGTCGACACCCGCAAGCTCGCCTCACACCTGCGAGACCACGGCTGGCAGATGGGTATCATCTCGACCGAGGACCTCGACCCTGAATCGCTCGTCGCCAGAGCCGGCGAGCTGCCTCCACTGAGCGGACGGGATCTGGTGCGGGAGGTCGCGTTCGATTCCCCGCGGCGCTGGGGCCCCAGCGGCTACATCGAGGAGGAGGATGATGACTTCCCCCGCGCCTTCATGCCCTACGGCGGGAAGCCGATCTCCCCGGTCGGATACCTCGACGCCGATGATCTGTGGTTCGGCTTCCGCGTTGTTGTGATCGACTGCGGCGTGAAGCAGAACATCCTGCGCCACCTGGTGCAGCGTCGCTGCGAGGTCATCGTCACTCCGTGCACGACCAGCGCCGAGAGGATACTCGAGTGGGAACCGGATGGTATCGTGATCTCCAACGGCCCCGGCGATCCCGCGGCGCTTGGATACGTCATCGACGAGATCCGCAGACTGATGGAAGAGGAGATCCCGATCTTCGGAATCTGCCTCGGCCAGCAGCTGCTCGGACACGCCTATGGGGGCCAGACGTACAAGCTCAAGTACGGGCACAGGGGCTGCAACCATCCGGTGAAGCGTCTCGAGACGGGTGAGGTAGAGATCACCACGCAGAACCACGGCTACTGCGTTGACCCGGACACGCTTCCCGATGAGGTCGAGATCACTCATATCAACCTCAACGACAACTCTCTGGAGGGGATGCGGCACACGAAGCTGCCGATCTTCTCCGTTCAGTACCACCCGGAGGCCGGGCCGGGCCCGCATGATTCACACTACCTGTTCGACATCTTCATCGACCAGATGAAGGAACGGATGATCGGCTGACAATCCCCGCCCTCGGGCGGGGTTCTTTTTGGCGCACTCGCCGCAGGGCGGCGAGGCAGGACCAACCGCACGCACAACCACGAGCATTGTCTGCCCTCATCGGCAGTGGATGGGAGGACGTATGCCCAGGCGCGACGACCTGCACAAGATCATGATCATCGGCTCGGGGCCCATCGTCATCGGCCAGGCCTGTGAGTTCGATTACTCCGGGACCCAGGCTTGCAAGGCGCTCATGGAAGAGGGCTTTGAGGTCACTCTCGTCAACTCCAATCCCGCGACGATTATGACCGATCCCGAGATGGCCGACCGCACCTATATCGAGCCGATCACCACCGATACGGTCGCCCGCATCATCGCGCGCGAGAAGCCCGATGCGCTGCTGCCTACCCTCGGCGGCCAGACGGGCCTCAACGTGGCACTCGAGCTATCGGAGAACGGAGTGCTCTCACGGCACAACGTCGAGCTGATCGGCGCGACGCGCAAGGCCATCAAGAAAGCCGAGGACCGCGAGCTGTTCAAGGACGTCATGGCCGCGGCCGGCCTCCCGATGCCCGAGAGCGCAACCGCGACGGATCTCAGGGAAGCGCGGCGGATCATTGACCGCATCGGCCTGCCGGTTGTTGTGAGGCCGTCCGCCACACTCGGCGGCATCGGTGGAGGGCAGATCAACGCGGAGGATCAGATCGACGAGATGGTCCTGCGCGGTATCGACGCCAGCCCCATGAATGAGGTCCTCATCGAGAAGTCCGTGGTGGGCTGGAAGGAGATCGAGTATGAGGTGATGCGCGACACCGCGGACAACGTGGTGGTCGTCTGCGCCATCGAGAACTTCGATCCCATGGGCGTTCACACCGGCGACTCCATCACCGTCGCGCCCACGCAGACGCTCAGCCAGCCCGAGTATCAGCTTCTGCGGGACATGGCGCTCAAGTGCATCCGTGAGGTCGGCGTTGACACCGGCGGCAGCAACATCCAGTTCGCCATCAATCCCGAGGATGGCGAGGTCGTGCTGATCGAGATGAATCCGCGGGTGAGCCGCTCGTCCGCGCTCGCCTCGAAGGCCACTGGCTTCCCGATTGCGAAGATCGCGGCCAAGCTGGCGGTGGGATACACCCTCGACGAGCTGCCCAACGACATCACCGAGGAGACGCCGGCGTGCTTTGAGCCGACGATCGACTATGTGGTGACCAAGATACCGCGCTGGACATTCGAGAAGTTCCCGGGCGCCGAGGAGCGGCTCACCACACACATGAAGTCTGTCGGCGAGGCCATGGCCATCGGGCGGACCTTCAAGGAGAGCCTGCAGAAGGCGATCCGATCGCTCGAGATCGGCCGCTACGGCCTCGGCGCTGATGGTGCGGGCGGACGCTACGAGGACCTGTCGCTCGAGAAGCTGCTGGATCTGATCGAGATCCCCCATCCCGACCGCCTGTTCGAGCTGCGAGCGGCTCTCCGGCGCGGCGCGACGATCGAGCAACTCCACGAACGAACGATGATCGACCCGTGGTTCCTGCGCAATCTGGCGGAGATCGTGGAGATGCAGGACGACCTCGCCGAGTGGCGGCCGGGCGACGGCCCCGGTCCTGACAGGGGTGAGGCGCCGAGTATCGCGAAGATGTCCCGCGAGACGCTGCGCGAGTACAAGCGAGCGGGTTTCTCCGACCGGCAGATAGCGGTTCTCACCAGAGTCACCGAGCATGATGTGCACGAGCTGCGGCGAAAGCTCAACGTGCAGCCCGTCGTCAAGCTCGTTGATACCTGCGCCGCCGAGTTCAAGGCCGCAACACCTTACTTCTACCTCACCTACGAGGATGAGGACGAGCACCGCAAATCCCAGCGTCCGAATATCATCATTCTCGGAGGCGGTCCGAACCGTATCGGGCAGGGGATCGAGTTCGACTACTGCTGCGTGCATGCGGCGCTTGCGCTGCGCGAGCAGGGCTACGACGCGATCATCGTCAACACAAACCCTGAGACGGTATCCACCGACTACGACACGTCCGACAAGCTGTACTTCGAGCCGCTGACGCTTGAGGACGTCCTCAACATCTGCGAGAAGGAGCAGCCATACGGGGTCATCGTCCAGTTTGGCGGCCAGACCCCGCTGAATCTCGCCGAGGGACTCAGCGAGCACGGTGTTCCGATCATCGGGACCACGCCCGCTGACATCGCCCGGGCGGAGGACCGCGAGTTCTTCAAACAGGCACTCGAACGCCTCGACCTGCGTATGGCCGAAGCAGCGACCGCGACCTCGGTGGATGGTGCAGTGGAGGCCGCGAAGAGCATCGGCTACCCGGTGGTCGTCCGGCCAAGCTTCGTTCTCGGCGGACGCGCGATGCAGATCTGCTATGACGAGGAGCAGCTCCTGCGCTACATGGAGCTTGCGGTCGAGGCCTCGCCCGAGCATCCGGTGCTGATCGACCGCTTCCTCGAGGACGCGATCGAGATCGATGTGGATGCCGTCTCCGATGGCGAGCGCTGTGTCATCGGTGGCGTCCTCGAGCATATCGAGGAGGCGGGTGTGCACTCGGGCGACTCGGCCTGCGTCCTGCCCCCATTCAGCCTCTCCGACGCCGAAGTCGAGAATCTGATGGAGCAGACCCGCGCGCTGGCCGCGGAGCTGAACGTGGTCGGGCTGCTGAACATTCAGTACGCGATCCGCAACGAGCAGGCGTACGTGCTCGAGGCCAACCCCCGGGCCTCCAGGACCATCCCCTACGTCTCCAAGGCGATCGGCGTGCCCCTCGCGAAGATCGCCGCCCGGGTGATGGTCGGGGAGACGCTCGAGGAGATCGGCTTTACCGAGGAGGTCAACGTCAACCACTTCGCGGTGAAGTTCCCCGTCTTCCCATTTAGCCGCTTCCACGGGGTGGATACGATCCTCGGGCCGGAGATGAAGAGCACCGGCGAGGTCATGGGCATCGACCGCAACTTCGGCGCGGCCTTCGCAAAGGCGTCCATCGCCGCCGGCCATAACCTCCCGACCCGCGGCACCGTCTTCATCTCCGTGCGCAATCGAGACAAGCGTAACGCCATCTTCCTCGCCAAGCACCTTGAAACGCTCGGCTTCGATCTCGTGGCCACCGAGGGGACCGCGCGCGCCCTGCGGCGTAGCGGCATCAAAGCGGAGCTGGTCTACCGGCTCAGCGACGAGCGTGGCCCCAACGCGATCGACCTGATGGAGCAGCAGCGGTTGGACCTGATCATCAACACCCCGTCTGGCCCGCAGCCACGTGACGACGAGCGGCGGATCCGCGCCAGCGCCGCCCAGCATGGCATCCCGTGCATCACCACCATCGCGGGGGCGTCGGTGGCCGTGCTGGCCGTGGAAGCGCTTCTGCGCGGCGAGCTCGACGTGAGGACACTGCAGGAGTACAACTACGAGGTGCACAACGGCGACTTCAATATCACCTGACCGATCTCGCTGGATATCGAGCCCTGCGTTGCGGCGCGCCCCATCTGTGGCGCGTCGCGCTGTTTCTGCCGGGCCCGTCAGCGGCAGAGTGCGCACAGACGGTGGCCATACGCTCAAGATGCTCTCAAGATAGCCTCCGGCGCGCTTCTCAACCGGGCTTATGGGGTATGCTGTCCGCACTGCGAGCATGAGGGATGGCTCTCCGTCTCGGTTCCCCGCGGGCTCTCGGCGGACGATTTCGCCGCGCGACTTCGCGGCATTCCGGGGATCGATGGCGCCGACCCACATCTGCGCTGTTTTGCCCTGCAGACGCCGAACGACCCCTTCTACCGCCCTGAGGATGACCCGGACCCCGAGACTGGCTACGAGCAATACTATCTCTTCGATACAAACGCCAGGGACGCGTGGGAGACCACCCACGGCAGCTCCGACACCGTGATCGCTGTCATCGACTCCGGGCTGTCGTTCTTCCACGAGGACATCGACGGGCTGGTCTGGCAGAACGCCGGCGAGGTCCCCGGTGATGGCATCGACAACGACGGCAACGGGTACATAGATGACGTGCACGGGTGGGACTTCGTAGGATCGAACATCGGTGACCCGGCCAACGATCTCGTCACGGCCGAGGACAGCAACCCGAACGTTTGGGATCCCGCGTGGTGGGATGACTCGTGGGGACAGCCTCCGCCAAACGATTCATGGTGGGACGACCCGGTCTGGCTGGAGCGTCTCGACACCATCGACCCGGCCATCGGGAACACAGCCAACGACGACAATGACCCCTGGAACATGGCCGACAACGGCGTGAACCACGGAACCAACGTCGCGGGCATGATCGGGACCGTCACCAACAACGGTGTTGCCATGGCGGGGATGGCCTGGGGCTGCAGTCTGATGCCGGTCCGCGTCATCAACCCCGAGGGATGGGGATGGGGCCTCGACGCCGCAGACGCAATCCGCTACGCGGCTGAAAACGGCGCCGACATCATCAACATGAGCTTCAGCTTCGGCCTCGTCGACTTGGAGAATCCCCCTCAGCCCGGCGAGGAGGGCTACGCCGACTATCTCGAGGCCCTCGAGGTTCGCGACGCGATCGTCTACGCGACAGAACGCGGCTCAATCGTTGTCGCAGCCGCCGGCAACTCCGGAGACCAGTATGTCGGCCTCGATTTCCCCGCGAGTATGCCCGAGACGATCTCCGTCGGCTCGGTCGACTGGGACGGCAACCACTCCTGCTACTCGGCGGTCACCGGCGATGACGATGTGCTCGACATCATGGCCCCCGGCGAGTGGACCCTCACCACCGGTCTGATGGAGATGTACTCATGGGCCACATGGCGAAGCTGGGGCCTTGACGTCTACCTCGGCCAGGATACCTACACGCAGGTGCAGGGGACATCATTCTCGGCACCACTGGTGTCGGGCTTCGCCGGCCTGTACCGCACAGTCTACCCGGACGCGAGCTACCTCGATTTCCGCGCCGCCCTCCACGCCACCGGCCTGGATCTCGGCGATCCGGGCTATGACAGCCTCTACGGCTGGGGACTGCTCGATGCCGGAGCGGCGATAGACTACTACGAACCGTGGCAGGAGCCCATCCCCGAACCGGCGACCACCGCGCTCTTCGTCGTCGGCATCGCGGGACTGGCGTGGAAGCTGCGGCGCCGCCCCTGATCCAGCGGGCTCAGCTCTCAACCTGCTGCTCGCTGCCCGTGCGAGATGCCTTGAGGACGGCCTCGATGACGCGCATCACGTAGAGCGCATCCTCGGCCGTGACCATTGGCGGGACGCGCTTGCGCGCCGCCTCCACAAAGTCGGACAGCAGCGCTCCTGCGTAGCCTCCCGGCCGCTCCTCCTCGATCGTGATCTCGCGCAGCTCCGAGCCGACGGTCAGGCCCGCGGCCCGCGTCCGCAGGCGCAGCGTGGTCCGACCGTGTGGGAAGTACGACAGCGCCCCGTGTGAGCCCTCGAATGCAGTCATCAGCTGGTAGTCATCGTATGGCTCGTACGGGTTCAGAAGATAGCCGCACCGGAGGGTCCCGATGGCTCCGCCCTCCAGGCGAGCGCAGACACAGGCCACATCCTCCACGGAGATCCGCTCATCCATCGTCCCGGTCATCCCGCCCACCGAGACGATGCGCTCGCCGGTGACGAAGCGCAGGTGATCGATCCAGTGGCAGCACAGCCAGTAGAGTATTCCCGCTCCCGCGCGCTCGCCGTCGAACAGCCAGTGGTCGGCTCCCCGCAGTTCCGCCTGGGACGTGATCCAGTTCGCCTGGAATGACCACAGCCGGCCGACCGCGCCCTCATCCAGCAGGCGCCTGATCTCGTGCGTCTCCGAGAACGTCCGACGCACGTAGCAGGGCGTGAAGTGCGCGTTGTTGGACCGGGCGGCCTCTGTGATCGCCTCCATCTCCTCGACGGTCCGGGCCCCGGGCTTCTCCCCGTAGACGTAGAGCCCACGCTCCAGCGCCTGAAGCGTCATGCGTCCCGCGTCGCGGTTATTCGTCAACACCACCACAGCGTCCAGCCCCTCGCGGGCGATCAGCTCGGCCCATCCGCCCACGAAGTCGGCCTTGTGCATCCGTGCAGCAATCTGCGCCGCGCGCTCCGATCCGGCCATCAGGACGTGTTCGATGCTCGCAAGCTCCTCGACATCGCGCACGTGGCCGACAGTGTGGGGATGGTCCTCTATGTACACGCCGAGAGTGAAAGCCATCGCGATCTCTCCTCGTGCCAGATCCTCGCCGCTTGCGCCCGCCTTCGTCGTCCAACGCGTCTTTCCTGCAGTGGCGTGCAGGAGGCGACGGACCCATCGACGAAACGACGGTGCACAGCGATCAACGAGGGTGCTACAGCGCCTCCTCCGAGGCCATCTGCGCCGATCGAACTCTTTCGACGCGTCTCCAACAGGAGTGCCACCGATGAGCTCAGCGACCAACCTGCTCGTCCTGCTGTGCGATCAGCTCCAGCGCGACACCGTTGAGGCCTATGGTGGACCATCGCCGACACCGAACTTCAGCCGCCTGGCCGGCGAGAGCGCTGTCTTCGACCACTTCTACTGCGCCACCCCGCTGTGCGTCCCCACACGGCCGTCGATGATGACCGGCCGGTGGCCCCACGCACATGGTGCGATATCCTTCGGCGAGAGCTACGACACCGTCAACGAGGGTGAGGAGATGCTGATCGATCGCCTCCACGACGGCGGATGGCGCGTCGGCTATGAGGGCGTCTGGCACATCAATCGCCCCGCCAGCGATGATCGGTCCGAGGAATACGCACACTTCAACCCCGCCGGCTTCCCCTATGGCGAACATGAGGAGATGATGGTCCAGCAGGGAGGCGTTGCCGGTCAGCAACGTGGCGCGGTTCGGACCCGCACGGATGACGGCTTCCACGACTGGACGTTCTCGATTCCTGTCCCGGCGGAGTGGACGCGGCCGGTCGAGGAGCACCCCGATATGCAGCGCGCCCGCGCGATCGCGCAGCATATCCGAGAGACCCCCGCAGACCAGCCCTTTGCCGCCTGGTGCTCGCTTGGCTCGCCGCATCCTCCCCTCCTGGTGCCCGAGCCGTATCTGAGCATGTTCGATCCCGACGAGATCGCTCCTCCGCCCGGCTTCGGGTGCGACCTGTCCGGGCTGCCCGAGGCGATCAGGGACGCCGCCGGGGCACAGGCCGTGAGCCACTGGGAGTGGGAGCAGTGGGCGCGCGGCATCGCCGCCTACCTCGGCTTCGTCTCCTTCGCCGACGCCTGCCACGGTGTTGTGCTGGACGCCCTCGAGGAGTCCGGCCGGGCCGATGAGACCCTGGTGATCATGACCTCCGACCACGGGGAGATGCTCGGCGCGCTCGGGCTCTACCAGAAGGGCGTCCCCTACGACCGGGCCTGCCGACTGGCTTGCATGATGCGCGGACCGGGGATCGCGCCCGGCCTGCGCACACAGCCGGCGTCACACGTGGACCTCGCGCCAACGGTGCTCGATCGGCTGGGGCTGGAACCCCTCGAGAACGCGCAGGGCGAGAGCCTCTCGCCGGTGCTGGAGGATCCGTCGGCGACCGCCCGGGAGGCCACATTCGTGGAGTTCAACGGCTACATCCGCGGCGGCTATCACTTCCGCACAGCGGTCTCGGAGCGGTACAAATACACCTGGTTCGCCGAAGATCCTGACGCCCCGCTGCTCTTCGATCGCGCCGCCGATGCGGACGAGCTGGTGAATGTGGCCGGGCAGCCCGAGTACGCTGACGTTGAGGCCGATCTGCGCTGGCGGCTCGACCGGTGGATGCGGGAGACCGGCGACTTCCTGGAGCTGGAGGGGCGGTGAACGGCGACGCTCCGGCCCTGGGGCAGTACTTCACCCCACCCGCCATCGTCGAGCTGGCTCTCGACCTGATCGGTCTGTTCGGGGGCGAGCTCGCCGGGGCTCGCGTCATCGATCCGGCCTGTGGCCCGGGCGCGTGGCTGCGAGCTTCCCTCAAGCGGGGCGCGGAGTTCGCCGTGGGCCTCGACTGCGACCCGGAGATGATCTCCCGCTGGGTCGAATCAGGCCTGTTGGCGGACGGAGCGCTGCTGTGCGTCGCCGACGGATTGACGGACATCACCGGCAGCGAGGGCGCCTTCGATGTGGTCGTCGGCAACCCGCCATTCGGCGCCGACCTCAGATGCGACGGAACCGAGGCATTAAGGGCCCTCGGCCGCTGCTATCACCTGCACCGGGGCGCGTCGGCACCGCGGGAGCGGCGCGAACCGACGCTCGCTGAGATGCGCCGCCTGGCGCGGTTCCCCACCGAGGTGCTCTTCATCGAGCGCTTCGTGCAGCTCTGCGCTCCCGGCGGATGGATCGCGGTCGTTCTGCCCGAGGGCATATTCGCCAACCAGCGCTGGCGATACGTCCGGGAGTGGCTGCTCGAGCGCGTGACCGTGCAGGCGGTCGTGGCCCTGCCGCGAGCGACATTCCGCGAAGATTCCACCACCGCGCGCACCTGTCTGCTCGTGGCGCGGAACATCCCGCCCGCCGCCGGACATCGGGTGACGCTGGCCGAACTAAAGAGCTGCGAGACCCACGCGCTCGAGACGCTCCTGGATCACATCTCCAGGGGCGGCGACCTGCCCACCGACACGCCCGATGGTCTGGATCCGCCCCCGATTCTGCGCGATCGGGGCGAAAACTCACGCTAATGGTCGAGCCCATCGCGTCGACATGATAGGCGGAACCGGCGCCGCTCGGGGCCCCGAGCGCGCACACTCGGCCACGGATCGCAGCGAGTGGGAGTGAACGTCACGCATGGCGGTCGCGCGATGGTTGATCACATTGCCACACTCTGTTATTATTCGAGTGTTCTGCGTTGGCGTCGGTTCAGAGAGGGGGTACACCGCAACAGCACTGCACCGGAGGCGGACCGTGAGCACCGAGACGAAGATCATCGTCTATGCGTTTTTCCTCGGCATCTGTATCTGGGCCATCGACGGTCTCTTCCTCTGGCGCTTCACGCCCACTGACGACCTGGCGGGCGCCATCCTGACGGATGTGCCGACACATCGGCTCTACCTGCGCAGCCTGATCCTGGCAGCCCTTGGCGTGTTCGGCTGGCTCGTGGCGTCATCGATGCGCCGACAGCGCCGGGCCGAGGAGAATCTGCGCCGCGTCCAGCATCGCCTGGAGCTGATCCTTGAGTCCGCGCATGAGGGCATCTACGGGACCGATCTGCAAGGGAACCTGACGTTTGTGAACAAAGCTGCCGCCGAGGCACTCGGGTACGACCCCGAGGAGATGCTCGGGAGGAACGCGCACGAGCTCTTTCACCACTCGAGGGCCGACGGCACCAGGCTCAGTCCCGATGAATGTCCCATGCGGCTCGCCACGGAGTCGAGGACCCACGTCCGCGTCACCGATGAGGCCTTCTGGACCCGCGATGGCGAGGCGGTGCGCGTCCACTACTCCGCCATGCCGATCACCGATGACGGTGAACGACGCGGGACCGTCATCGTCTTCCGCCCCATCACCGAGGAGGAGGCTGCTCGCGAGGAGCTGGAGCGTCTGCGGCGCCTCAGTCAGCTCATCCTCACATGGGCCGGCGAGGGGATATTCGGCGTGGATCTCAGTGGCCGCATCACATTCGCCAATCCCGCCGCCGGCACGATGCTCGGTTTCGAGCCCGATGAGCTTGGCGGGCGGCGTGCCCATGATCTCGTGCAGCACACGCGCGCCGATGGCAGCCTTCATCCGGAGGAGCAATCGCTGATCTACGCCGCGTTTCGCGACGACGACGTCTATCACGTCAGCGATGAGGTCTTCTGGCGCCGCAGCGGGGATTTCTTCCCGGTGGAGTACACCAGCACGCCGCTGCGCGAGGCCGGCGAGCTGGTCGGCGCTGTGGTCGTCTTCCAGGACATCACCGAGCGCAAGAACGCCGAACGCGAGCTGCGCGAGACTCTGCGCGAGCTTGCCCGGTCGAACCGGGAACTGGAGCAGTTCGCCTACGTGGTCTCCCACGACCTGCAGGAGCCGCTGCGAATGGTTCAGAGCTATGTGGAGCTTCTGCGGCGCCGATACGGCGACCGGCTCGAGGATGACGCGCAGGAGTTCCTCGATTTCGCGCTCAGCGGTGCCAGGCGGATGCAGCGCATGGTTGAGGATCTGCTCCGCTACTCTCGCCTTGACAGCCGCGGCGGCGAGATGGCTCCGACCGACCTCGATGAGGTCATGCAGGAGGTTGAGGCCAACCTGCGCACCGCGATCGAGGAGTCCGGGGCGGAGATTCGCGCCGAAAAGCTCCCCACGGTTGTCGCCGACCGCTCGCAGATGGTACAGCTTCTACAGAATCTGATCAGCAACGCGATCAAGTTTCGCGGGGATGACGCTCCTCTCGTCGAGATCAGGTCGGTCCGCCAGAACGGCCACTACCTCATCTCGGTCAGCGACAACGGAATCGGCATCCCGGCCGAGCAGGTAGAGCGGGTTTTCGCGATTTTCCAGCGGCTTCACAGCCAGGACCGGTACCCGGGGACTGGAATCGGGTTGGCGATCTGCAGGAAGATCGTCGAGCGTCATGGCGGTCGGATCTGGGTCGAATCGGAGCCGGGGGAGGGCACAACATTCTTCTTCACGCTCACTGCCGCCGAGGCCAGTGTTCAGATCGCAGGGTGAACCGCGGCGGCTAACTGGCGGAGAGGGTGGCATTCAGATGCAGCACGAGCATATCAGCATGCTTCTGGTCGAAGACAATCCCGGCGACGCGCGCCTTTTGCGCGAGATGCTCAACGACGCAGGCGGCATAAGGGTGGAGATGACGCACGTTAGAACGCTCACCGAAGCCTTGGAGCTTCCGGATGGCCAGGACTTTGACGTCATCGTGCTCGACCTCGGCCTCCCCGAAAGCCGGGGCCTTGACACCTTCCAGCGCGTCTGCCGGCGGTACGAGGACACCCCCATCGTGGTCCTCAGCGGCCTCGATGACGAGGAGGTCGCGATTCAGGCGGTCCAGGATGGCGCGCAGGACTACCTCGTGAAAAGGCAGATCTCGGGTGGCTCGCTGCTTCGCTCCCTCCGATACGCGATCGAACGACACCGGGCCTTCGTCCGCGAACTGAGCGAGCTACGCCGATCCGGCGAGAACGGAGTCATCGCGCTCGTGGGCGCGAAGGGCGGCGTCGGAACGACCACGCTCGCCGTTAATCTTGGCGCTGCTCTCGCGGCGAGAGGTGGCTCGGTGGTCGCTGCCGAACTGCGCGGTCGGTTCGGAACGTTCTCGTCTCTGCTTCCTCGTATCCCCACCGAGAACGTAAGCCATCTCGCTGAGCTTGGCGCCGCGCGCATCACGCCGCAGCAGGTGCGTTCGCGGCTGGCGAAGACGTCCTTTGGCCTGAACGTGCTTCTTGGGCCGCAGGAGGCCAGCCAGGAGTTCGAGCTTGAGCCGGACGTCGCGGGCGCGCTCACCGACGCGCTTGCGGAGATCAGCGATCTCGCGATCATAGATATCCAGGCGGGGCCCAGCGAAGGACAGCTCGAGGCGTTGCGACGCGTCTGGCGCATCTTTATCGTGACCGAGCCCGAACCGGCGGCCATCCGCTCGACGCATGTGACGCTCGACGTTCTCAGGACATCGGGCGCCGGCGGACAGGTCGCAGGCGCGATCGCTGTCAACCGCGTCGCACGTCCGGTCATGCCCCGGGTGAGCGAGCTGTCCGAGGAGCTTGGGCTGCCGATCGTTGGCGTGGTGCCCCCTGCGACCGAGGCCTGCGCGGTGGCGCAGCAGCGTAAGCAGCCCGCGGTTCTCGCGCAGCCTGACTCGGTCTTCGCGGTCAGCGTCGCCGAAATCGCCGAGGACCTCGCGGCGGAGCAGGTCGGCACCCCCAGCGTCTGGTAGCACTCTCGCAGCCGGCAGGCCCAGCGCCGTCTGCGCTGACATCAGCGTCGGAAGGGATTGCCCGCCTCCCGGCGAAGCCCACTCGCAGTGCGCAGTCCACCCCCGGGAGTGGTCGCCATATCACGCCGACCGGTCACGCTTCGCGCGCTCGTTCTCGGTGCCGTCTGCGCGGCGGCGGCCTGCTGGCTGGTCTCCTGGGCTGAGATGACCGTCGGGACGATCCAGATCGGCATTCTCCAGTTCGCCCCGGCAGCCGTCGGGCTGCTCCTCGCAGTGGTTATCGGCAACCTCGCCCTCGGTGCGATCGCTCCTCGGTTCGCCCTCCGCGCCCACGAGGTTGTCGCAGTCTACGGGATGACGCTGGTCGGAGCCCTGACGATGAGTCGGGGGCTGCTGGAGCGCTGGATCCCCGCCCTTATCTGCGTCAACTACTACGCCACCCCCGCGAACGACTGGGCGCAGCTCTTGTTCGAGCACATCCCGCAGTGGGCGGTGCCGTTCGATGTCGAGGGTGATGCAAACCAGTGGATCGCGCGCTCCTTCTACGAGGGGCTGCGCGCGGGTGATCTCCCCTGGCGTCCGTGGCTGCAGGCGCTTGCCGCGTGGCTTCCGGCGGTGTTGGCGCTGCTTATCGCGTACTTCTGCCTCGCCTCGATCATTCGCCGACAGTGGGTGGACAACGAGAAGCTCGCCTTCCCGCTGACGGTCCTCCCTGTCGAGCTTGCTGAGCATTTTCGCTGGTCGCGCTCGATCTTCGCCGACCCCGTCATGTGGATCGGCTTCGCGCTCCCCACGCTGGTCTTCACGCTCAACGGCATTCACCTGCTGCGACCGTCGATTCCGCAGATCCCCGTCCAGTATCGCCTCAACCAGCTCGTCTTCGCGCCGATGGGGCGGCCCTGGCGGGACCTCGGGACGACGACCGCCTACTGCTCGATGGCCGCCGTGGGCTTCAGCTACTTCCTGCCCGCGCAGGTGCTGTTCTCGTTGTGGGCGTTCTTCGTCATCATCCGCCTGCAGAATATTGTCTTCTCGGCCTTCGGAGCCAGCTTCGAGGCGATGCCGCTGTACCCGACGACGATATGGAACGGCTACCAGGTGGCGGGCGCCTACCTCGTGCTGACAGGGTACCTCGTCCGCTCCGCCAGGCCGCACCTCTCGTCGCTGTGGCAGGCGGCCGTGCGGGGGAAAGAGCAGCCGGCCTCCGGCGAGGGGGCGCGGCCGGCGCTGCCGCCTCGGGTGGAGCTGATCGGCCTGGGCGTTGCGGCCCTGGTCGCGACATACTGGTTCACGCTGCTGGGGATGTCGTGGTGGATGGCCGCGCTCGAGACGATCGTCTTCCTCTTCGTGGTGTGCGTCGTGATGGCACGATCGGTGGCCGAGGCGGGGCTGCTGATGACCGAGACGAGCTTCCGGCCGGCCGACCTCGTGCGCCTGGTCACGCCGATGCGCTCGCTTCCGCCGAAGAACCTCGCCGCGCTCTCGCTGGCAGATGCGGTCTTCACGCGCGATCTGCGCGGCAACCTGCTCTCAACGTTGCTCGACGCGCTGAAGATGTCCGACCAGACCGGTCTCGACCGCCGACACCTGTTCGGGGCGCTCGCACTGGCGCTTGGGGTGACACTGGGCTTCGGGGGATGGCTCCACCTGCGGCTGCCCTATGAGCACGGGGCGATCGGCATGTACAGCTACGTCTATCGCGGCAACCCCCTGCTCGGGATCCGCTACTACGCGCCGATCCTCCAGTCAGGCGATGAGTATGATCCGCGACTTCTGGCCTTCTTTGCGTCGGGGGTCATCGTAACGCTGCTGCTCAGCGTGATGCGGATGCGACACGTCTGGTGGCCGCTGTCACCGCTTGGTTTCGCGCTCTCAGGCTCCTGGAGCATGATCGTCTTCTGGTTCCCGATGCTGATCGCCTGGATCATCAAATCTGCGATCGCCCGCTATGGTGGCATGAACCTATATCTGCGGCTGCGACCGTTCTTCTTCGGCCTCATCCTCGGCGAGTTCTCCCAGGCGGTCATCTGGGCGACAATCTCGGGCATCTTCCGCACCCCGGCCCCGTTCTTCCCCTGGCCGTGAGCTGGCCTCGCGCCTCATTCGCTCTCGCCGAAGAACGTCGCCGCCTTCTTCCGCACCTCCAAGATCTGGGCTTCCGGGATGGTGCGGGCGAAGGGCGGCTCGGAGAAGGCCACGAGGTGCGCAATGTGAGCGGTGGCGTTCGCATGCACCGCGATGACATCCGATGAGACCGACTCAAGGTCGTCGAGGTGCGAGTGATGGAAGTAACGCGTCCCCGCCTGATTCATGCGGTGAAGCCAGACAGATGGAACCCCCTGCGTGTTGAATGGGAACATGTCCGAATACGGGGAGACCTCCTCGAGGACCTCACCGGTGATGATCGGCAGCCGGCCATGTCCGGTGCGGGGCGAGGGACCGACCTCGCCCGGCCGCGCGAACTCCGCCCCGCGTGCGATGGAGCCGCGGTCCGTCGATGCTGTTCCGGCCGAGACCCCGCTCGTCGCGCCCGGTCCCGCCGCCTCCGGCCGATGCACATCTCCGCCGCGGACGTAGCGGCCGCGATCCTCGCCCTCGGCAGGGACGCCCGCGGCCTCCGATAGCGGCTCGTGCAGCGGCTCATGGCGCGGGCGCACCAGCGACTGCGCAAGCTCCGTTAGCTGCGGCGGACCAACCACGCGGATCTGATTGCGCCCGGTGATCGCGGCGACCGAGTCGAGGTTGATCATCAGCCGGGTGCGCCCAACCTCGTCGGGATGCGACTCGACATACTGGCGCGCACCCTCCGAAAGCTGCTCCTCGGCCCCGAAGCCGCAGAACCGGATCGTCCGCTCGGGCACTTTGCTCAGCTCCACCAGCATCCGCGCAGCCTCCAGCATCGCCGCCACGCCGGAAGCATCGTCCTCCGCGCCCGTCCCGACGATCACGCTGTCGATGTGCGCACCGACGTGCACCATCTCGTCGTTGCCGCCCGGCAGCTCTCCGTAGACGTTCACCGACTCGCGCTGCTCGGACCAGGCGTCCGAGAACATCCGCACCCGCGCCCCGGATTGCTTCGCCAGCTCCAGCGCGTCCCAGTAGGAGACTACCAGCTGCGGCTTGCGCAGGATGTCGCGCCAGGCGTAGGGCGTCCCCACGGAGACCGGCCACTCGAAGGGAAGCCGTTCGTCCACCCAGATCACGCCAGCCGCCTCCGAGCGCTGGAGCATCTGCAGCTTCTCCCTGTCCTCTCCGTACAGGCCCCATATCAGCAGGATTCTGCCGTCGATTTCGTGCATCGCCAGATCGCCCGCCGTGGCGTTATCGACGTAGACCACCTCCGCCTCCAGCCCCTCTTCGGGGGTTGCGGGGGAGTTGGCCACGGGGATCGCCTCCAGCGATCGCTGGCTCTCGCCCAGCACGTCAACACGCGCAGTCTCGTAGCCCCACAGCGCGAATGGGAAGCGCTCGAGCGTAACGTTGTGCAGCCCGATCCGCCGCATCTGCTCCGCGACGTACTCCGCCGCCCGAAGCTCGTTCTCGCTCGCCCCGAGGCGGTTGCCTATGTCGCGGCAGAGCGCGTGCAGATGACCGTCGATGTTTTCAGCGGATGCATGGAAGCGGATCATTCGTGTCATCCTCCTCGACGTCGGCAGCGCGGTTGCAGACACGCGGGTCAGAACTCGTCATCGGTGAAATAGTAGCCGCGGATCTGCGCCATCGGCGCGTCGTCGTTAATGTAGTTCACGGCGAAGAACCGACCGGCCTGCAACTCGACCCAGCCCGTGTACGACGAGTCTGAGTGCGCGCTCCGGTCGTGGTCGAGCGGCAGGATGATGCCCGTCTGCTCCGAGCGCAACGGTTCGAGCGCCGATTCGACGCTCTCACGATAGGCGAAAAGGTTCTTCGCGAACGGGCGACCACCCGGCTGATGGCGGTAGAGCACCAGGACGTTTCCGCCCTCGGTGAGGCCCGCGACAGGTCGGTGGCACCCGTTCATGATCGTGTCGAATGGTCCCAGCCAGCTCTCCCCCTCGTCGAGGGAGAGGCACTTCGGGCCCGGCCGGCCGGTGCGGGAGTTATCGCGCATGTAGCAGACCAGCTCGCCGCCCGGCAGCTGCACGATACTGGCCTCACAGGCATCGTAATGGTCCGTGCAGCAGACTGTGACCCGACGCCACGTCTGACCGCCGTCGTCGGAGAGATGCACCATCTGGTGGTAGATCTCCGGCCGCATTGCCAGCCGCTCGTGGGTCGCGATCAGCAGCCGGCCCGAGGCAAGCTCGACGACCTGATCGGGCACGATGCCGGGGATCCCTGTGTCCTCGGGGCCCGAGAAGCTCTCGCCGTCGTCGATGCTCACCCAGACCCACGTCGTTGATTCGCGCCTTGAGTCCACGTCTCCGGGCCGGCGGTCGAAGCCGTCGCAGATGAGCAGGATACGACCGTCGCGGAGCTGGCTGATGCGCGGGCAGTTCCACTTAAACAGCACGCCATGTTCGATCTCCGACCGTGCCACGTAGCGTCTGTCCGACCACGTACGCCCACCGTCGTCGCTCACGCGATAGAGCAGATGGGTGTACTTGTCACCGGCGTGGCTGTCGCTCTCCCGGTAGGTGATGATCAGCCGGCCGGTGTCGGTGCGGCAGACGTCCGGGAAGCACTCGTAGGTGGTGTCATCGCGGCTGATGGTGAACCTCTCGACCATCGCGGTCCCAATCCCTTGTGCATGCCGTTCATCGCCGGGGCCCTGTTCGCCGCGCGCCCCATGAGGCCTGCACGAAATGCGGGAGGACGCAGCGTGCCGCGGGCGGTGTTAGCGTTGTACCACCGGTCGAGCCGCGGCATCCAGGGAACACGATCGACGGCTCTCCCGCGGATCGCGGCGAGGATCCGTTCGCGGTATATCATCGACGTCGCCTCCCCCGGGCTTGCGGTTGAAGGTGACCGGTGGCTTCCCGGCCGACCGCAGCCCGACCTCTGCGCCATTCGGCCGGGGAAGGTCTCTGGCGCCCGTGGGGCGAAAGTGCAACCTCCAAACGCGGCGTTTTGCCCACGCATAATCCATGACGGAAGGCACATATCATGCGGTACTCCGACGAGGCCGTGGACCTCACACGCGACGAGATCACGCAGATGCAGACTCGCCTGCTGCGCGAGACCGTTGAACGGGCTCGTGGCGCTCCAGCCTACGCGGATCGCCTCGCGGGCGTGTCCACAGCCGACATTCGCAGCCCTGAAGACGTTCGCAACCTCCCGCTGACGACCAAGCAGCAGCTCCGCGAGGGGCAGCCTGAGGGCTTCCTCGCCGTGCCGAAGTCCGAGGTCGTCCGGATGCACTACTCGTCCGGCACCACAGGCCTCGCCACCGCCGTCTATCACACGCGCGATGACCTCTATCGCTGGTCGCAGGTTGTCGCGAGGGGGATGCTCGCGGCAGGCGTCACCGAGAACGATGTCTTCCAGAACATGATGGGCTACGGGCTCTTCACCGGGGGGCTCGGCTTTCACTACGCGTCGGAGCTGATTGGCTGCATGACGATCCCTGCCAGCTCGGGCAACACCGAGCGGCAGATCCATCTCATGCGTAACTTTGGCTCGACGGTCCTGCATATCATCCCGAGCTACGCCCTCCGCGTGCTGCACGTGTGCGAGCAGCAGGGAATCGATCCGCGCGAGGATCTGAGCGTCCGGGTGATCTTTGTCGGAGGCGAGCCCCACAGCGAGCAGCTCCGCCGGCGCATCGAGGAGGGCTTCGGGGCGAAGGTGTACAACTGCTACGGGCTCTCGGAGATGTGCGGTCCGGGCGTCGCCATGGAGTGCGTCGAGCAACATGGGCTGCATGTGCGCGAGGATCACTACCTGCTGGAGATCCTCGACCCCGATACGCTCGAGCCCGTCCCCCCCGGCGAACCCGGCGAGGTGGTGCTGACGACTCTCCGGCGTGAGGCCATGCCGCTGATCCGTTACCGCACTCGGGACATCGCCCACGTCATCGATGGCGTCTGTCCGTGCGGCAGCGAGCATGTGCGCATCTCGCGCATCGAGGGCCGCACCGATGACATGCTTGTCGTCAGGGGCGTCAACGTCTACCCGATCCAGGTGGAACGCGCGCTGCTGGACATCGACGAGGTGGGCAGCAACTACCTGATCACCATAGACCGTCCGGCGGATCTCGACCGCATGACCGTCGCGGTCGAGCTTTCGCCCGAGGTCTTCACCGACGATATGCGCGCGCTGAACGCGCTCCGCGAGCGCATCTGCCGGCGTCTGCACACCGAGCTTGACATAGGCGTCGATGTCCAGCTGCATGAACCGGGTGAGCTTCCGGTCAGCGACGGAAAGGCCGTCCGCGTAATCGACAGAAGGTAACCCGGCCACATCGCTTGCGATCAACAGATACAGGAGACGCGAATACATGGGACAGATTGAGACGGATTGTTCGAATACACTGCTGCTCTCGGGCAATGAGGCGATCGCCCGCGGCGCGTGGGAGGCCGGCGTCCGCCTGGGCAGCGGCTACCCAGGCACACCCTCCTCCGAGATACTTCCCGCGCTGAAGGAACTGGGTGCGGTCTACTGCGAGTGGTCGGTCAACGAGAAGGTCGCGTTGGAGGTCGCCGCCGGAGCGTCCATCGCCGGCGCGCGCGCCCTCGTCACCATGAAGCACGTCGGTGTGAACGTCGCAGCCGACCCGCTCTTCACACTCTCATACACCGGTGTCGAGGGCGGAATCGTCATCATCTCCGCCGACGATCCCTCGATGCACAGCTCCCAGAACGAGCAGGACAATCGCAACTACGCCCGCGCGGCGAAGGTCCCCATGCTTGAGCCGGCCGACAGCCAGGAGGCGCGCGACTTCACCATGCGCGGCTTCGAGATAAGCGAGCAGTTCGACGTCCCGGTCCTCGTTCGCCCGGTGACGCGCGTCTGTCACTCGGACGGCCTGGTGGAGGTCGGTGAGCGACAGGAAGTCGAGCTGCGTGGGGAGATGGAGAAGCAGCCCGAGAAGTTCGTGATGGTTCCCGGCCACGCCCGCAGGCGCCGTGTGGTGATGGCCGAACGCACCCGCAGGCTGATCGAGTTCGCCGAGCAGACCGACCTGAACCGGGAGGAGGCCGGCGACGGGGAGATCGGCATTATCGCCGCTGGCGTGGCCTACCAGTACGCCAGAGAGGCCTTCCCGCGGGCATCGTTCCTGAAGCTCGGCCTTGTATGGCCGCTCCCGCCCGAGCGCATCAGGCGCTTCGCCGAGAGCGTCGAGAGGCTCTACGTGGTGGAGGAGCTTGATCCATTCCTGACCACCGAGATCCTCGCCATGGGTGTCGAGGTCGAGGAGGTGGGGGCCGGTTTCCGCATCGGCGAGCTCACGCCCGATCGCGTGCGACAGATGATCGCCGGCGAGACCCCGCCTGATACCGAGTCGGACGAAGACCTGCCGCCGCGGCCCCCGACCCTCTGCCCCGGCTGTCCGCATCGCAGCCCGTTTGTCGCCCTCCGCAAGCTCAAGGCCTTCGTCACGGGCGACATCGGCTGCTACACGCTCGGCACGCTCCCCCCACTTCAGGCGCTGCATACCTGCCTGTGCATGGGGGCGGGCATCAACGAGGCGCACGGCATACAGAAGATCCGCGGCCACGAGGCCCCGGTTGTTGCCGTAATCGGCGATTCCACATTCACCCACTCTGGAATCACCGGTCTCGCGAATATCGCATATAACGCGGGCGTGAGCACGGTCGTGATCCTCGACAACCGCACTACCGCGATGACCGGCGGCCAGGTGCACCCCGGCGTGGGGGAGACCCTCTCGGGCATGCCCGGGCGCGAGCTTGACTTCGTGAAGCTCTCCCGGGCCATCGGCATCGAGGATGTGCGCGTGGTCGATCCCTACGACATGGCCGCGACCGAGCAGGCTCTGCGGGAGGCTATGGACAACCCCGAGCCGTCGGTGGTCATCGTTCGGAGGGCCTGTGTGCTGCAGGCGCGCGAGAGAAGACCGGCTCCGGAGCTGGACCTCGAGAAGTGCATCCACTGCGGTCAGTGCATCCGGATAGGCTGCCCGGCACTTTCCGACGCGTCCGGAGAGGGCGAGAAGACGCTACCGCAGATCGACCGGGCGCTGTGTACCGGATGCACCATGTGCGTGCAGGTCTGCCCCGTTGACGCGCTGGTCGTTCCCGAGGCCGAGGAGGGCGATGCGTGATGGCCACGAATGTGCTTCTCACCGGCGTCGGAGGACAGGGCATCATCACCGCGAGCACCGTGCTCTCGCAGGCCTGTCGACTCGCCGGCTGGCAGGTCAAGAAGAGCGAGGTCCACGGCATGAGCCAGCGCGGCGGCAGCGTCAACAGCTACGTGCGCTACAGCGCCGACGAGGAGGTCGCGTCGCCGCTCATCCCCGAGGGCGAGGCCGATTTTCTGCTCGCCTTCGAGCCGCTGGAGGGGCTGCGGCAGATCAAGCAGGTCGCACAGGACGCCGTCGTGTTCGTGGATGATCGTCGGATCACGCCGGTGATCGTGAACCTTCCCGGCTTCAGCTACCCGCCCGACGTCGTCGAGCGGCTCATGCGCAGCGGGCGCGATGTGCGCATCGTGCAGGCCTCCGAGACAGCGATCGGGCTTGGCGAGCCGCGCGCGGCAAATACTGTCATGCTCGGCGCGTTCTCGACACTCAGCGATCTGCCCGATGATGCATGGAAGCAGGCGCTGCGGCTTGTGCTGAAGCCGAATGCGGTGGAGATCAATCTCCGCGCCCTCGAGGCTGGCCGTGAGCTCGTGAAGGTGCAGTGAGATGTCGTACGGGACGCGCTGTCCGAAGTGCGCTCCGAGGTCGTGACACAGAGATGAGGAGGCGTCGCAGGATGATCTGGGACCCGTTCTACGAGTGCATGGATCCCGAGGAACGGCGGGAGCTGCAGCTAAGGCGCCTGCGGGAGACCGTCGCCCGCCTGAACGTGAACGTGCCGTGGTACCGCGATCGGTTCGCCGAGAGGGGGATCGAGCCGGGTGACATCAAGTCGATGGATGATCTCGCGAAGCTGCCGTTCACGACCAAGGAGGATCTGCGAGACACCTATCCGTTCGGGCTCTTCGCCGTCCCCCCCGAGGAATGTGTGCGCATCCACGCCTCCTCCGGGACGACCGGCAAGCCCGTCATTGTCGGCTACACCCCCGAGGACATCGGCATCTGGGCTGAGACCATCGCCCGCACGATCGCGTGCGGCGGCGGCACCAGCCATGACGTGCTGCATAACGCCTACGGCTACGGGCTGTTCACCGGCGGACTTGGGCTGCACTACGGCGGCGAGCTGATGGGCTGTCTCGTGGTCCCGGCCTCCGGCGGCAACACCGAGCGTCAGCTTATGCTGATGGAGGACCTCGGCAGCTCGATCCTCTGCTGCACCCCCTCCTACGCCCTCACCATCGTCGATCAGGCGGAGGAGCTCGGCTTCGACCTCAGCCGCATCAACCTCAAGTCAGGGCTCTTTGGTGCCGAGCCATGGAGCGAGGGGGCCCGTGAGAGCATCGAGGAGCGCCTCGGGCTGTCCGCGCACGATATCTACGGACTCACCGAGATCATCGGACCGGGCGTCGCCGCCGAGTGCGAGGCCAAGGCCGGGCTACACATCTTCGACGACCACTTCGTCCCCGAGATCATCGACCCCGACACCGGCGAACAGCTGCCGCCGGGTGAGCAGGGCGAGCTGGTCTTCACGTGCATCACCAAGCGCGCGTTCCCGATCATCCGCTTCCGCACCCGCGACATCACCCGGCTGCATTACGAACCCTGCGAGTGCGGGCGCACGCAGCCGCGCATGGAACGCATCACCGGCCGGACCGACGATATGCTCATCATCCGCGGCGTGAACGTCTTCCCGTCGCAGATCGAGGAGATCCTCCTGAAGATGGACGAGGTCGAGCCGCACTACCAGCTCGTGCTCACCCGAGAGGGCCGGCTGGATAACCTCGAGGTGCAGGTCGAGGTCTCACCGGGCATGTTCTCCGACGAGGTGCGCAAGCTTGAGGCCATTGAGGAGAAGATCCGCGAACGGCTGGTCTCCACCCTCGGCATCCGCGTCGACGTCAAACTCGTCGAGCCCAAAACCATCGAGCGCTTCGCCGGCAAGGCCAAGCGTGTCATTGACAACCGTGAGGAGGCGTGAGCGATGACCACAAACGATGTTCTGTGCAAGCAGGTCTCGGTCTTCCTCGAGAATAAGTCGGGCCGGCTCGCGGAGGTGTGCCAGGTGCTGGGCCGCGAGGATATCAACATTCGCGCCCTCTGCATCGCCGACACCTCGGACTTCGGCATCCTGCGACTGATCGTCGATGATCCTGACGCGGCCGTCGAGGTGCTTCAGGATGAAGGCTTCTCGGTCGGCAGCACCGGCGTGCTGGCTCTGCGTATCCCTGACCGGCCCGGCGGCCTCGGCGAGGTCCTCGGCGAGCTTCAGGCGAAGGGTATCAACGTCGAGTATATGTACGCGTTCTTCATTACCATCGCCGGCGACGCAGTGGTGCTCTTCAAGGTCGATGACCAGGTGCTCGATACCACGCTCGACGTGCTCGAAAAAGCGGGCATCCAGGTCATCCCCTCAGAGCGCGTCTACGAGCTGTAGGCCGGGGCGCGCGGGCTGACAGAACGCCATCGGGGCCGGCAGGCGTGTGTCGGCCCCGCTTTCACACTCGCAGCCCGACGCCTCGTCGTGCGATGGCGCAAACATGAGGACGGTCGCAGCGAAGATGGCGCCGCTGATCGAATCCGCCCTGTCCGTCGAGGAGCCCCGGCGGAGATGTTCCGCTCACGCGGCGGTCGTGCCTCAGCCGAGGGTGTCGCGAACCACTTCGCAAACGTAGTCGATCTGCTCGTCACGCAGCTCGGGATACATCGGAAGCGACAGCACCTCATCGGCGGCCCGCTCGGTCTCCGGGAGGTCGAGATCGTCGTAGCCGAGCCCGGACAGCGCCTGCTGCCGGTGGCACGGGATGCGGTAGTGGATCGCGTGACCGATCCCCGCCTCAGCCAGGGCCTCCGCCAGCTCGTCCCGACGCCGCGTGCGGATCGTGTACACATGGTAGACGTGCCGCGCCCAGTCCTTCTCGACGGGCAGCGTCAGGTCAAGGTCGGCGAGGCCCGCGTTGTAGCGTTGGGCCGCCCGCCGGCGGGCATCGTTCCACTCATCGAGGCGTCGGAGCTTGATGCGCAGAACTGCGGCCTGCAGCTCATCGAGCCTGCTGTTATACCCGATGTAGCGGTGTACGTACCTCTCCTCGCTGCCATGCACCCGCAACGCGCGCACACGGGCGTCGAGCTCATCGTCATCGCAGGTGATCGCGCCAGCCTCGCCGTACGCGGCGAGGTTCTTGCTCAGGTAGAAGCTGAACGCTGCGCCGTTGCCGAGGCTGCCGGTGCGGCGGCCTCGGTACTCCGCTCCATGCGCCTGCGCGGCGTCCTCAAGCAGCAGGATGTCGCGCTCGCCGATGACCTCGCGCAAACCGTCCATGTCCGCCGGATGGCCGTAAAGATGCACCGCTATGATCGCGCGGGTATTGGGCGTGATCCTGCGCGCGACCTGCGCTGGATCGATGCACATCGTCTCAGGGTCGATATCCACCAGCACCGGGGTCGCGCCGGCCTGGAGGATGGCCTCGATCGTGGCGATGAACGTGAAGGAGACGGTGATGACCTCGTCGCCCGGGCCAATCCCGTGCGCGCGGAGCAGCAGGTGCAGCGCCTCGGTGCCGTTGCCGACGCCGATTGCGTGCCTGGCCTGGCAGAATTCAGCCCATTCGCTTTCGAACGCCTCGACGTTCGGGCCAAGGGCGAGGTGCATCCCCGTCAGCGCTTCATCGAAGGCTGCCATGACTTCCTCACGCAGCTCTTCGTACTGGGTTTTCAGATCTACCAGAGGGATTTCCACAGATGGCACACCTCATGTCATGTTGCAGCGCGGGCAGCCGCGCGGGTGATACTCACTCTTAGAGGGACTGGCAGGGGAAAGGTTGCGCCTGAAGCGGCAATTACCGCGTGAGGGACATATGTCGGACGCTCAACACATCGATGAGGGACCTGAGCCTCTCGAGGACGTGGTCAAGGTCCTCGCGCCTGCGGATGTCCAGACGCAAATCCAGTCGCGCCACGCCCGCGTCAGTCGTCGTGGCGTTCGCCGATGTGATATTGATGCCACACTCAGCGATCACGGCCGCGATATGCGAGAACAGACCCACGCGATCGACCGCGACGATCTCGATCTCGTGCTGGAAGACGGAATCCTTGGTGTCGCGTGACCACTTCAGCGGCACCACCCGATCCGGTTCGTTCTGCGCATGGTAGCGCAGGTTCTTGCAGTCCGACCGATGGATCGTGAGGCCTTTACCGCGCGTGATGTAGCCTGTGATGGGATCGCCCGGCAGCGGAGAGCAGCATTTGCTGCGGCGGCACTGGAAGCCCTCCACGCCGTCAACAGTGACCGCCGGCGATCCGCGCGCCTTCCTCACGCTCGCCGACCCCTCGCCGAGGACCTGCTCAACCTCCTCTGCGAGGCTGCCCGGCTGCACTTCGTCGGCGACCAGGTGCTTGAGCACCGTGCCCGCCTCTGTGTCACCGTAGCCGATGGAGGCCAGCAGGTCATCGGTCTCCCGAAAACCGAAGTCCTGCAGCACCTCGGACAGATCGTTGAGATCGATCTTCTCGCGGATGCTCGGCGGGTAATCCTCAAGCGCCTCTCGAAGTGCCGCTCGGCCCGCCTCGACGTTCTCAGCGTGCATCTTGGCCCGAAGGTGCCGTCGAACCTTGGCCTTGGCCTTCGAGGAACGTATCAGCTCCAGCCAGTCCCGACTCGGCTCGGCAGATGGGGAGGTGATGATCTCAGCAATGTCGCCGTTACTGAACTCGTAGTTGAGCGGCACCTGTCTGCCATTAACCCGCGCACCGACGCAGTGATGGCCGATCTCGGTGTGAATGCGGTAGGCGAAGTCGATCGGGCCCGCGCCGGCCGGCAGATCAATCACGTCGCCATCGGGGGTAAAGACGAAGACCTGGTCGTTGAACAGATCCGTCTGCAGCAGCTCCAGAAACTCATGGCTCTCCGCGAGATCGGTCTCAAGCTCCAACACCTGACGCAGCAGCGAGATCTGCTCGTCGGAGGGGGTGCCCTCGCCACCCTCCTTGTAGCGCCAGTGAGCGGCCACCCCGTACTCGGCCACCCGATGCATCTCCCAGGTGCGGATCTGCACCTCGAGGGGCTGCTTGTCAGGGCCGATCACCTTGGTGTGCAGCGACTGGTACTTGTTCGCCTTCGGCTTGGCGATGTAATCGGTGAACATCCCCTGAATCGGGATCCACAGCTCGTGCACCAGGCCGAGAGCCGCGTAGCAGTCGGCGACGTCGTCGGTGATGATCCTGATGGCCGCGAGATCGGCGATCTGATCGAAGCTGATGTCCTGATCCTCCATCTTCCGGGCGATGGAGTAGATATGCTTCGCCCGGCCCTGCACCGTGGCCTTGATACCCTCGGTGGCCAGACGGCCCTGCACTGCAGAGCGGACCTTCTCGATCTTCTCTTCGCGCTCAGCGCGTCCCTGACCGAGCTGCTGAGCGATCTCGTAGTAGCGCTCCGGCTCGAGATAGCGAAGACACAGGTCCTCGAGCTCCCACTTGAAGCGCCAGATCCCGAGGCGGTGCGCCAGGGGCGCGAAGATGTGCAGCGTCTCGAGAGCGATCGCCCGCTGCTTGTCCTCCGGGAGCGCGAACAGTGTGCGCATGTTGTGCAGGCGGTCGGCGAACTTAATCAGGATCACCCGGATGTCCTGGGCCATCGCCAGGAACATCTTCCGCAGGTTCCCGGCCTGCCGCTCCTGGCGCGTGTGGAAGTTCAGACGCGTGAGCTTGGTCACCCCGTCCACCAGCTTCGCGATGTTCTCGCCGAAGCGCTCCTCGATCTGCTCGATCGTCACGTCGGTGTCCTCGACCGTGTCATGGAGGATCCCGGCTGTGACAGTCGATGGATCCGCCTCGATCTCGGTCAGGATCTCCGCAACCGCCAGCGGATGCGAGATGAAGGGGTGGCCGGTCCTTCGGGGCTTGTTCTGGGCGTGCGCTTCACAAGCAAATTCGAACGCGTCTCGGAGCCGGGCGATATCCTCGCTCGACCAGTAGCCCTCAACGCGCCTGAGGATAGCATCCAGATTGTCCGGATGATTGTTAGCCATGGCTAAAAGGAACGTATCGCAAAGCCGCGGAGCTATTTGGGTAAGTATACCACAGTGAGCAGCGACACGCAATGTGTCGGGCTTCGCAGCTCGTTAAGACTTCGCCTGCTTCGCGGTCCTCGGGACCCGCCGAGGCCGCACTCATCGTGATCGCCGTTGAACGGATATCGCGCCCCGGGACGCGTTGACACCTGGTGCGCAAACTGATAGTCTGTCTGCGAGATGACGACCGCAGAGCGGTCAACCGTAGCGGTGACCGGATCAGCGGGCATGCTCGGACAGGAAGTCACTCGCCTGGCGCCACGATGGGCGAACGTCGTTCCTCTGACGCGTGCCGACGCCGATCTCACCAGAGCCGATGAGGTCCGGGCCTGCCTTACCGAGGTCGGGCCTGATGTCGTTGTGCATTGTGCCGCCTGGACGGACGTGGACGGGGCCAGCCGGGAGCCCGCAGCCGCCTGGGAGGCGAACGCCGAGGCGACCGGCCACGTTGCCGACGTCTGCAGCCAGATCGGTGCCAGACTGCTTTACGTAAGTACCGACTACGTCTTCGATGGCGAGGATGGTCCGTACGTGGAATCGGATCGCCCCTCGCCGATCAATGCCTACGGGAAGAGCAAGCTTGGCGGAGAAGAGGCCGCCCGGCGGTGCGAGGACCATCTGATCGTCCGCACGCAATGGCTCTACGGTCCCGGAGGGCGCAATTTCGTCGCGGCGATTCTCGATGCGGCTCGATCCGGCCGGAGCCTGCGTGTGGTAAACAACGAATATGGCCGCCCCACGTACACGCCCGACCTCGCTCGCGGGATCTGGCGCGTGCTGCAGGTCCGGGCGCGCGGCATCCTGCACCTGACCAACAGCCGCTCCTGCTCGCGACTGAGGTTCGCTCAAGTTGCCCTGGAGATGGCCGGCCTCGAGAACGTGCAGATACGCGGCATACCGAGCGAGCAATGGGACAGTCCGACCCGCCGCCCGTTGAACGCTATCCTGCGCAGCGAGCGGATGGAGGAGCTTGGCATCGAGCCGCTGCGGCCGTGGCGCGAGGCGTTGCGCGAGTATGTCAATATCCTCACGACGCGTTGGGCGCACGCCTGACAGGAGGCGAGACCTGATGGCGGATATCCCGAACGGACCACGGCGAGCCCGCGCCCCTGTGCGGATCGATCTGGCCGGCGGCTGGAGCGACGTGCCGCCGTTCAGCGCCGAGCAGGGCGGGGCGGTTGTCAACGTCGCCATCACCCGCTACGCCTACGCGACGCTTTTCGCTAACGACACGGGGGAGTTCATCCTCGAGTCGGCCGATTACGATCAGTACATCCGCGCACGAACCATCCGTGAGCTTGAGTACAACGGCTCTCTGGACCTGCTGAAGGCGGCCGTGCGCCGGATGAACCTCGACTTCGGCGGGCATCTGATTACGCGCTCGGAGGCGCCTCCGGGCTCGGGAACCGGCTCCAGCGCGTCGATGGGGGTCGCGCTCGTCGGGCTGCTCGATGCCATGCAGGGCCGCGAGATGTCGCGGATGGACATCGCCGCGGTCGCGAATCTGCTCGAGGTCGATGAGCTGGGCATCGAGGGGGGCAAGCAGGATCAGTACGCCGCAGCCTGCGGTGGGCTCTCCTTCATGACCTTCAAGGACCCCGACGTTACCGTTGAGCGCCTTGAGCCCTCGCGCGACTTCATGATGGAACTCGAGAAGTCGATGCTGCTCGTGTACACGGGCAAGTCCCGGCTTTCGGGTGATATCATCAGCACGGTTATGGGGGCCTACAAGCGCAACGAGCAGGCGATGACCGAGCCGCTGCTGAACCTGCGGCAGGCGGCGTACGACATGCGAGATGCCATCATCGACGAGGACATCGAGCGCGTCGGCGCCGTGCTGAACGCGAACTGGGAGAACCAGAAGCGCCTGTACGACGAGATGACGACGCCCAAGATTGATGCGCTGTTCTCGGTCGCGGAGCCGGCTGGCCTGCTGGGCGGCAAGGCCTGTGGCGCGGGCGGAGGCGGATGTATCGTGCTGCTGTGTGAGCCTGATCGTGAGCACCTCGTTCGTCGCGAGGTGGAGGATCTCGGCGGGCACTGCATTGAGTTCAACTTCGACTACGACGGCCTCCAGATCTGGCGGCCGGTGCGAGACGCGAGCGGGTGATTCCATGCGTTACGACGTTGCCGACACATCACTTGCACCCAGAGGAAAACTCCGGATCGAGTGGGCAGACCAGCAGATGCCGGTTCTCGCGCAGATCAGAGAGCGCTTCG
This sequence comes from Candidatus Zipacnadia bacterium, assembly GCA_029821265.1. GTDB lineage: Bacteria > Armatimonadota > Zipacnadia > Zipacnadales > UBA5352 > JALGTR01. The sequence goes on along the minus strand of JALGTR010000001.1, from coordinate 9,294 downwards.
AGAAGCAGCGACCGCTGGAGGGCCAGCGCCTCGCCGCCTGTCTGCATGTCACGACCGAGACGGCAAACCTGATGCGCACGCTCAAGGCCGGCGGGGCCGAGGTTGCGCTGTGTGCCTCCAACCCCCTGAGCACCCAGGATGACACCGCCGCGTCGCTCGTCGAGGACTACGAGATCCCGGTCTTCGCAATCTGCGGGGAGGATCGCGACACCTACTACGAACACCTCAACGCTGCGCTCGATATCAAGCCGACGATCACGATGGACGACGGGGCGGACCTCGTCTCCACGATCCACGCCGAGCGCACCGATCTCGTCGAGCATATCCTCGGGGGGTCCGAGGAGACGACCACTGGCGTCATCCGCCTGCGCAGCATGGCCGCAACCGGCGAGCTGCTTTACCCGATCATCGCGGTCAACGACGCGATGACCAAGCACCTCTTCGACAACCGCTTCGGCACCGGCCAGAGCACTATCGACGGGATCATCCGGGCCACGAACATCCTGCTCGCCGGCAAGACACTGGTCGTTTGCGGCTACGGAATGTGCGGGCGGGGTGTCGCGATGCGCGCCAGGGGGATGGGGGCACACGTGGTGATCTGTGAGGTGGACGAGTTGAGGGCCCTCGAGGCGGCCCTCGAGGGCTATGAGGTGCTGCCGATCGCGGAGGCCGCGACGCGCGGAGATATCTTCGTGACGGTCACCGGCGATGTGTCGGTCATCCGCGCCGAGCACATGGAACGGATGAAAGACGCCGCCATCATGTGCAACGCCGGGCATTTTGACGTGGAGATAGACCTTCCCGATCTCAGGGAGATGGCCGAGGGCGTCCGCCGTGTGCGGCCCTCCCTCGATGAGTATCAGATGCCGGACGGACGACGCCTCTACGTCCTCGGCGAGGGCCGTCTCGTGAACCTTGCCGCGGCGGAGGGGCATCCGGCGTCGGTCATGGATATGAGTTTTGCCAACCAGGCGCTGTGCGCGGAGTTCATCGCCTCTGCGGACACGAAACTGAAGACCGATGTGCATCCGGTTCCGGAGCAAATCGATCGCAGGGTCGCCGAGCTGAAGCTCCAAGCGATGGGCATCACCATCGATGAGCTGACGGAGAAGCAGAAGGACTACCTGAGCAGCTGGAGGCAGGGCACCTGAGGTCCGCCGCCGATGCTGAGTAACGACCTCGTGCTTCTGGTGACACTCACGGTCGCGACGCTGCTGCTCGCGCGCCTGTTGCGCTGGGTGCTTGATGGCGCGCAGGAGCACCCACCGCCGCACCTCGACGCGCGCGGCCTGCTACTGTTCGCGCCGATGATCGTCCTCCTCGCGGCGGACGCCCCCGGTGTGGTGCTTGTGCCACTGATGGGCGCGACGGCCGTCTACCTGCTGGCGGTCCTTGGCAACGTACTGCGGACCTCCCGGCTGGTGCGTGTGGTGCTCGTGGTTGGCGTGGCGGCCGTCCTGCACCAATACGGCGTGCGGATTGAGAGCGTTCGCTTTCCGCTTACCGGCGTCCCGCCGCTTGAGCTTGGCTGGTGGCTGTCGCTGGCGGCGACCGCCGCCTGGCTACTCGTGTGCGCGGTCCTGTTCGGCAGGGCGGGGAATATCCCCAGCGTCTCCTACGGCGTTGCGGCGCTGACGGGACTGACGTTCTACCTCGTCTGCCTGCTGGTGCCGGCCGCGGTGAGACCGGGCGCGGAGGTGCTGGCGCTCACCGTCCTTGCCGTCGCGCTCACGCAGCTTACGCCCTTCGGGCAGGTCTCGCAGCTTCCCGCTCAGCCCAGCAGCTATGCCATGGGCTTTCTGATTGGAGCGCTGTCGATCGTCGGGACGCTCAAGCACACCGCCGCCATCGCCGCGCTTCTGCCGATGCTCGTGATCAGCGTTCCGCTCTTCGGTGTCACATACACCTACATCTCGCGCCTGCGAGGAATGCGTATAGGCACCAGGCGCCAGCATCTGCATGAGGTGCTGCTCGAACAGGGCTACTCGCAGCGTCAGGTCTTCGGCGTGCTGATGGGGATCTCTGCGTATATGTGTCTGCTCGGCCTGCTGATGGTCACGCTGATCCCCCAGCCGACGTGGCTGAAGCTGCTGGTGCTTTTCGTGGGCCTCCTCTACGGCCCGTTCGTCGGCTTTCTCGTGCTGCGCATGCTCGGCAGACAGCCGCGGGAGGGCGAGCGGGCGGACGAGATCAACATGTTCAACGTGCGTTTGCATCCCCTCTCGATGGATGAGGCGCTCGACCGCGCGGAGAGTTTCATCCGCGAGGGCGGTCCGCATATGATCGTCACCAGCGACACCTCCGCGGTCGTCCGGGCGCAGGAGGACGAGGAGCTGCGCACGATCATCAACGAGGCGGACCTCGCGACGATGGACGGTCAGGGCGTTGTTCTCTGCGCGAGACTTTTGAACGTGCCTGTCAGTTGCCGTGTGCCGGGCGTGGACATGATGGAGCGGCTCTGCGAGATGGCCGCCGAACTCGGTCAGTCCGTGGCGCTGCTGGGCGCAGCCCCGGGCGTGGCCGAGGAGGCGGCGGCGGAGCTCGAACGACGTTACCCCGGGCTCGAAGTCCTCTACACCCATCACGGCTACTTCGCCCCCGAGGAGGAGCCTGAGATCGTCGCCGATATCCGAGAGGCCGGCCCCGCCGTGCTGTTCGTTGCGATGGGCATTCCCAAGCAGGAGAAGTGGATCAAGCGCCACATGGATGAACTCCAGGTGCCGGTCTGTATGGGCGTGGGCGGCAGCTTTGACGTCCTCGCAGGCCGGGTTCAGCGCGCCCCAGAATGGATGCAGCGGGCGGGTCTGGAGTGGCTCTACCGCACCGCGATCGAGCCGCGTCGTCTGCCACGCCTCGCTGCCCTGCCCAGGCTCTTCATGATGACACTGCGCACGCTCATCTCCTCATCCGACGCGGACCTTCCGGCGCGTCAGGTCGACGGCGGAAAGACCACTGATTGATGACGCACTCCAGCGGGACTGATCCAACCATGGGCGAGATGGTCATAGTCGGTTCGATGGCGCTTGACAGTGTCAAGACCCCTTTCGGCGCGGTGGACCGGGTCGCTGGAGGTGCTGCCGTCTACGCCGCGATGGCTGCCAGCGTGCTCGCGCCTCCTCGAGTCGTCGGCGTCATCGGCGATGACTTCCCCGACGAGACTCTGGCCACGCTGCGCGAGCGCGGCGTCGACCTGTCGGGCGTCGAGCGAGTGCCCGGCGGAAAGTCGTTCTACTGGAGCGGCGTCTACGACTACAGCCTCGGCGAGCGCGACAGCCTCGTGACGGAGCTGAACGTCTTCGCCGACTGGCGCCCCGTCCTCCCGGAGGCCTATCGTTCCAGCCGCTACTGCTTTCTCGCCAACATCCAGCCGCAGGTGCAGCTGTCCGTGCTCGATCAGCTTCAGGACACCTGTTTCGTGATGTGTGACACAATGAACTACTGGATCGAGCATGAGCGGGAGGCGCTCGATCAGGTGCTCAGCCGCGTGGATCTGGCGCTGCTCAACGATGCCGAGGTACGACAGCTCGCGGACACCCCGAACCTCGCGCAGGCCGCGGATGCCGTGCTCGAGATGGGGCCCAAGTGGGTCGTGATCAAGAAGGGCGAGTACGGTGCCGCGCTGGTCGCCAGAGATGAGTACTTCTCGATCCCCTCGTACCCCCTTCCCAACGTCGTGGATCCCACCGGAGCCGGCGACAGCTTCGCCGGTGGCATGATCGGTCTGCTGGCGCGACACGACGACTGCTGCAGCCGCGAACTGCGTCGCGCCGTCGCGTTCGGCACCGTCATAGCCTCCGCCTGTGTCGAGGACTTCAGTCTCGGCGGTCTCGAGCGACTCGGCAACGGCGAGCTGCGCCGCCGCTACGACGAGCTGCGTGAGATCGTGCGCTTCGAGGCAATGGAGTGGGAGGGGCTCGTGTGACTGCGGGCATTTTCCCGGCGGTGGGGAGGACTGTGCTGCATTACGGGGAATTATGTACATTCAGGGCGGTGAGGTGCCACCGGCCGCCCGAAAGAGCACAGAGGGGCCGGCGTGCGTGGGAGAATGACCTGAAATGACAATCGATCAGATCGCGGAACTGCTCGGCGATGACCGTGGACTTTTGGAGTACACCGCGACGGGAATCAGCCGCGACGATCTTCACCTGCCCGGAGGCGACTTCGTTGAGCGCGTGCTGGTTCACACCGATCGCTCGACCCGTGTTCTGACCAACCTCCGGCGGCTCTGGAACCACGGCCGTCTCGCCGGCACGGGGTATGTCTCGATCCTGCCGGTCGATCAGGGGATAGAGCACAGCGCGGCCTCGGCGTTCGCGCCCAACCCGGCCTACTTCGACCCCGAGAACATCGTTCGGCTTGCCATAGAGGGCGGCTGCAACGGCGTGGCGTCCACACTCGGTGTCCTCGGTGCGGTGAGCCGCAAGTATGCCCACCGCATACCCTTCATCGTCAAGCTCAATCACAGCGAGCTTCTGGCATACCCGAACGCCGCCGACCAGGTGTTCTATGGCTCGGTCGAGCGCGCCTGGAACCTCGGCGCCGCCGGCATCGGGGCGACGATCTACTACGGAGCGCCGGAGAGCAACCGGCAGATGCAGGAGGTCCACGCTGCCTTCGAGCGCGCCCACGAACTGGGCATGTTCACCGTGCTGTGGGCCTACCTTCGCAACAGGGCATTCAAACGCGACAGGGACTACCACCTCTCTGCCGACCTGACCGGCCAGGCCAACTACCAGGCCGTCACCATCGAGGCCGATATCGTGAAACAAAAGCAGCCCGAGAACAACGGCGGCTACCCGGCCATGCAGCAGGACGGCGCCTACGGGCGCACTGACGAACGCCTCTACAACGGAGAGCTGATCCCCGACAACCCGATCGAGTGGACGCGCTGGCAGGTCGTGAACTGCTACATGGGGCGGGTCGGCCTGATCAACTCCGGCGGAGCGTCAGGTGAGAACGACCTCGCCCAGGCCGTGCGAACCGCGGTGATCAACAAGCGAGCCGGCGGCATGGGCCTGATCTCCGGACGTAAGGCCTTCCAGCGGCCCATGGCTGAGGGCGTCGAGCTGCTCAACGCAATTCAGGATGTGTATCTGTGCAGGGACGTGACCGTGGCGTAGGCCGCGGTTTACAATAAACGAGTGCAAGAGCCCGGCCGACGCCCGGAAAGGCGCGGCGGACCGGGGAGACCAACGTGTCTGGTGTTTTTCCGACTCCCCCAGCCAGTGCACGAAACAATCCAGGAGGATGGATGACGATGGGATCGCTTCTCAAAGGACGCGAGCTGCGACAGATCTTTGACGCACTGTGCCCATTCGACGAGGACCTGAACCTCAAGCCCGAGGACGAACGGATCACGCTGCTTGCGGCGAACTCCAACAACTGGTGGCAGACGCGCGCGTTCGTCATGCTTTCTGCGATCGGCGACCAGTCGCCGATCATCGTCCAGTTCTCGCACAACTCCAACACCAAGGTCGGCGGCCTGACGGGCAAGGTCTTCACGCCCGAGGGTCTTGGCTACCGCGGCAACGCCGCGCTGTATGGCGCAAAGGCCAATATCGACTGGATCGCGGGCGAGGCCCAGGTCTTCGGCGCCGACCTCGTGGCGGTGTCCCTGGACCACTTCGCCGTCCCCAAGTTCGACCCCGACAAGAAGTATGCTCAGCGGGCATGCCCCACTGGCGCTTCCGACAAGATCGAGCAGGCGTGGAGCTTCATTGAGGACGCGGGCCTGACCGGCGAGGTCGAGGACTTCGACGCCGAGCTGGCCTCCAAGTACGAGGCCTACCTCTCCAGCGAGGAGTATCAGGCATTCGTCTCCGACTTCATGGGCACCGTGGAGATCATGGAGCCCGCCTGGGGCATGATCGACACCGAGGGCATCCCGGCCGTGCTGGACTTCGCAATCACCCGCGACATCACCGAGGCCGTCCGCGTGGGCCTGGGCAACACCGATATGATGCTTGAGGCCGAGCTGGGCGCAACAGGCAAGAGCGGTGATGAGGTGGAGTACGAAGCCATGACCGGTGCCGAACTCGATGCGTTCGCGGAGCTTGCTGCCGCCTTCATCGACTACACCGGCGCCGAGGGCATCGCCTATGACATCGGTATGAAGCACGCCGCGAAGGCCGGCGAGACCCACGAGATCGACGAGCACAAGCTCGAGACCGTGCAGCGCCGCATCATCGAGCGCACCGGCATCTATGTGCCGTTCGCTCAGCATGGCGGCACCGGATCGGCGGGCGTCGCGAAGGGCCTCATCGGCAAGACCAACATCAACACCGCGTTCCTCGTTGCCGGCTCGCAGGCGCGCTATGAGCACTTCAACGCGGACCCCGACAAGGTCGCGGGCGGCGATAAGTCCATCTGCGGCACCGATGTCGAGACTCACGTCTACCTCGAGGGCGTCTACAACGAGGCCGTCAGGCGCATTGAGCCCACCGGCAGCATGGGCATCGGCCCGATCTGCTTCGACGCACTCGGCTGGTAGGCCGCACACAGCCTGAAAACCACAGGCAGCCGGGCCGCTCGGCCCGGCTGCCTGCGCAAACGATCGGGAGGAGCTGTCATGCAGACGCACGAGTGCGATGTTCTCGTCGTGGGAAGTGGTGGCGCCGGATTGCGGGCAGCCGTCGAGGCGGCCTCGCAGGGCGCCAACGTCATTGTCGCCACCAAGGGCACGCCGGGCGCGTGTGGGACAACCTACACCGCGGCCTCCGACTGGATGGCCTTCGGCGCGGCCTTCGGGCACGCCGACGAGGCGGATAGCCCGAAGGAGCACTGGATCGACATCATGGTCAAGGGCGGGCTCGTATGCCGGCCCGAGCTGGCCCGCATCATCGCCGAGGAGGCGCCGGCGCGATTCCAGGAGCTTGAGGACTGGGGCGCCGACTTCGACAAGACCGAGGACGGCAGGTTCGTGCAGATCCTCAGCGATGGCGCGCGCTACCCCCGCGCATGCGGCCGTGGCGCCGATACCGGGCCGATCATCGTGCAGGTGCTGATGGACGAGTGCCGGCGAATCAACGAGGAGGGCCCTGGCTCGGTCGAGTTCCTGCCCCGGACGATGATGGTCGATCTCGCCGTCGACTCCGGGCGCGTGCACGGCGCATGGGGCCTAAACATGATCAACGATGACCCCGTGGCCATCACGGCTCCGGCGGTTGTGCTCGCGACAGGCGGGGCCGGCAAGCTCTACGCGATCAACGTCTTCCCCGAAGGGGCCACAGGCGACGGCTACGCCATGGCCCTGCGCGCGGGCTGCCCGCTCGTGAACTTCGAGTTCATCCAGATCGGTCCAAGCATCGTTCACCCGATCAACTTTGCGCTCTCTGGCGTCTTCTGGCGTCTCGACCCGAAGATCACGAACATCAACCACGAGGAGTTCGTACCGCGCTATATCCCTGAGGGCGTCGACATTAACGAGGCGATCTACATCAAGGGCGTCTCGTACCCGTTCACCGTCCGTAACGCCTCGAAGTGGGTGGACGTGGCCGTCTTCACCGAGATCAAGGAGGGGCGGGGCACCGAACACCGCGGTGTCTACATGAGCCTCGCCCATCAGCCGGAGGACGTCATCGAGAACGAGGCCCGCGTACCCTTCGAACACCTCCTGAAGAACGGGCTCGACCTGCGCAAGGAGGCGATCGAGTTCGCGCCCGCCATCCAGCACTTCAACGGCGGTGTGCTCATGGACACCGGCGCGCGCACCTGCATCGAGGGCCTCATGGCCGCGGGTGAAAGCGGCGGCGGCCAGCACGGCGCCGACCGGCCCGGCGGCAACGCCCTCGCCGACTCGCAGGTCTACGGGCGGCGGGCCGGCGCCTCCGCCGTGGAGGTCTCGCATGAGGCGGACGCGGCCGCTGTCCTCGACGCAGCCGAGGCCGGCCTCGCCGCCCTGGGCGAATCCGGCGACGGCGATGACGTCGAGGAGATCATCGATGATCTCGGCTGGGAGATGTGGAAGGGCGCCTCGGTCGTCCGCACCGAGGACAGCCTCAGCGACGCCCTTGCGGCTGCTGAGCGCGCCACAGAGCGCCTCGAGGACGCCTCCGGTTCCCTCCGGCGACGGGCTGAGGCGCGCAACATCGCGCTCCTGGGTCGCTGCGTGGCCATCCCTGCCCGCATGCGCGATGAGAGTCGCGGCACGCACTACCGCGCCGACGTTGACGCCGTAAACGCACCCGAGTGGCAGCGGCAGATTGAGCTGCGACTCGATGGCGATGAGATCGTGGCCGAGAAGCAGGAGCTCATCGAGCTGACTGGCGAACTCGAGGGCCTCGAGGAGAAGCTCGAGGGCTGAGAGCGTGTCGATCTCTCCGAGCGGAGGGGCCGGCCGATGGCACGTGTGAATCATCCAGATCGTGAGGCCCGGGCGCGGTGCGTGGTGTGTGGCGATGAGCTGTGCGCCGAGTACCGGCAGGTCGGGCCTGACGCCGGGTCCTACTGCGCGCGGCATCTGGCCACAACGGGCAGGGCGCGAGGACACGCCCTCCGAGGTCGAGATGCCGCCGCGCGCCGCTCAGGAGCACGAGACAACAAGCGGCACGGACCCACGCGACTCGCCGGGCGCGGCCGCGATCATCGCCTACGGGCTGAGCATGCTGCTGCGCTTCGGCGATGCGATCGGCATTCCGGGGATTCTGATGCTGCCACTTGGACTGATCCGGTGGCTGGTGTGGCCCGCGGCGCTGGTGCTCTCGATCATCTTCGCGGTGAACGCCTCCAACCGCCAGCGCGTCAGAATCCCTCTAATCTCCGGCATCGCCGAAGGGCAGCTTTAGGGGGTATCAACTGAACTGATGGCACAACCCGGCCGACCGTCTGGTCGGCCGGATTACGTGATGGAGAGCAGTGATGTCACCGAACGAACCGACAATTCGCGACGACGTCGCGGAGGATGTCGAGGCTGCCGAGGAGTCTGAAGCGACTGGCGAGTGCCAGTCGCTCGTACCCCTGTACTCCCCGCGCCGCTTCCCGCATTCGGGGGCCAGAATCATGGCCGCCCTATGCTACTTCTGCTGGCTGGGCTATATCGCCGCGCCCCTCCCCCTGCTGCTGCTGCGCCTCCGCAGCCTGCGCCGCTGGAAGCGCTTCGCCGGGCATGCGTATGCGGCCGCGGCCTGGTCGATCCTCGTCGCCAGCCTCCAGCTTGTGATCATGGCCGCCGCCATCATGTTGCGTCTGCTGCCCACCCAGACGGCCGAATCAGCCGCGAATACACTCGAACTGACTCGTCTTGTGATCGTGCTGACCTTCGCGACGCTGCTCTCATGCTACTGGGGCCTCGAGGCC
>JALGTR010000330.1 GCA_029821265.1 Candidatus Zipacnadia bacterium | reverse complement strand
ATGAGGCGCTGCTGAGCGGTCTCCTGCTCCTTCCGGAGGACCTTGAGACGCTCGCGGATCTCGCTGATGCGCTGGTCGATGAGCTCACGGGTCTGGGTGCGGGCCTCGTCGGCCTTCTCCTGCAGCGCGGCGGCGATCTCGCGGCGGCGGGCCTGCTCGATCTCCTCGAAGCGCGCGCTGATCTGCTGCTCGTGCGACGGGAACAGCGCGCGCAGCCGCCCGGCGACGGCGGTTGGGATGGGCTGATAGCGGCCATCGGCGGAGAGTAGGCGATCGACGGTGGCGTCCTCCGCTGCGATAAGGTCGCGCTCCTGGATGGACGAGCCGACCTGAAGCAGTTCTTCGTGGAGGATGCGACCCTCCTCGCTGACAGCGACGAGGCGGCCGAAGGCGATGAGGGCGGGGCTGGAGGTGACGCTGCGCGGGACGATCTTGTAGCTGCAACGCGCGAGAGATGGGCGGTCTGAGGCGAACTGCTCCCACAGGCAGGAGCGGAAGAGGCTGATGGCGCGCTGCATGATCGGGTGCCCCAGATGCAAAAGCACGACGTCCGAGCGCTCACGGGCGAGCGCATGGTCGAAAGTGACGCGGAGGCGGTCTCCGCGGGAGTTGCGCAGGTGGTGGCGCAGGTCGCGCCAGCCCTCGGGAAGCGTGCATCGCCAGGCGCGGCCGGCGAGCGCGCCGGACTCGATGGGCTCCATCCGGCTGCCGCCATCGAGCGCGAGAGCCTCGTTGAGCACGAGGGCCATTTGCGTGGGCATGAGATCCCATTCGGAGCGCGTCTGCTCGATGTCCTCGCGGACCTTGTGGACCTCCTCGCGCAGGCGCAGGTCCTTCGGGAGCTCCTCCTCGACCACGGAGCGGCGCTCGCGCGGGTCGTTGATGGTGTCGGAGAGGCCGAGCATGGCGCGTTCGACCTCTTCGGCGATGACATCTCCGACCTGTCCAAGATCGTGGCGCTGCGTCTTGACCTTCTCGACGATGATCTCGAGGAAGCGTCGATCCTCCTCCTGATCGTAGAGGAAGTGATAGCAGAAGACGCGATCGGCGGGCTGTCCGTGGCGGTCGATGCGCCCGTTGCGCTGCTCCATCCTGTTGGGGTTCCACGGAATCTCGTAGTGGACGAGGTAGCGGCAATGCTTCTGCAGGTTCAGGCCCTCGGAGGCGGCGTCGGTGCCCAGCAGGATGCGCACGGGCTCCTGATCGGGCGGCGTCTGGAACGCCTCGTTGACGGCCTGCCGGTCCTCCATCGACATGCCGCCGGACATCACGAGGACGCGGTCGGACCACTTGCGCTCATCGAGAAGCTCCCGGAGATAGTCGAGGGTGTCGAGATACTCGGTGAAGACGAGCAGACGCTCGTTGTTCCACGCGTCGCCATCGCGGAGATGCTCCTCGATCCAGTCGAGCAGCGCCTCGGCCTTTGTGTCGGCGGACTTGCGCAGGCGGTCGGCGATGGCGATGAGTTCATCCAGCCACGCACGCTCGTCATCTGTCAGCTCGGTGAAGAGACGGGTGGCCTCCTGCAGCGCGGCAGCCTCGACCTCGGCCTTCTCGTGGTCATCGTCGAAATCTTCCTCGGCGCGCTCCTTCATGCGCTCGACGAGCTTGATGTCGCCGCCACCCTCGTTCTCCGCAAGAGTCTGCACGTGCGTCTGCAGCGACCTGTAGAACGCCTGCGGCGAAGACAGCAGGCGCTTCTTCAGGACTGCGAGGGCGAACTGCACCGCCGTGCGGCGGCCCTGATCGACGCGCGACATGCGTGAGTCGATGTAGGCGTCGAGCAGCGCATGCGCGCGGCTTTCATCTGGTGAGAGATGCAGGTCGGCAAGGGTCTTGACCTCGCGATGAGCGAAGCGGCTCTCGCCCAGTTCGTCGAGGATCTGCTCCTTGAGCCGCCGGATCATGATAAGGTCGCGGGCTTTCTGGCTCAGCTCCGTGCCCCTTGCGAACCGCAGCGGGTCGAGCATCTCCAGCAGCGCGGTAAAGCTTGCGGTGAAGCCGTTATGCGGCGTGGCGGTCAGAAACAGGCGGTGCTCGAAGTGATCGGTGATCGCCCGCAGCATCTTGGTACGGTCGGAATCGCGCACGTACTTGTGGCGGCCTGCGGGCGCGCAATTGTGCGCCTCGTCAACGATCAGCAGGTCCCACTCGCGCAGCCCCCGCGCGCGCTTGCTCTCCAGCGAACGGTGGAACAGCGACAGCCAGCGCTCGGCCTTCAGCAGATCCATGGAGGTGATCAGGCGCGGATGGCTCCGCCAGGGGTTAACATGCGGGCCGTACTCCCTGCGCAGGCGCTCCGATTCCTCGCGATCAATGATCCGAAAATCGAGGTTGAACTTCTCGCGCATCTCCTGCTCCCACTGACGTTGCAGCGAGGCCGGACAGACGATCATGATACGTCGGGCACGGTGACGGCGGATCAGCTCCTGCGCCAAGAGACCGGCCTCGATTGTCTTCCCAAGACCCACGTCATCGGCCAGCAGCAGACTGACGCGGTTCATCTGCAACGCGCGGACCACCGGGACAAGCTGGTATGGCTCGATCTCCACCGCACCGAAGAACGGCGCCGTCAGCCGCGGTCCGGCGATGACCGAGTTGCTGGACCAGCAAAGGGCGTGCGTGTACGCGAGGAACGCATCGAGCGTGTCGAAGCGCTCGGGCCGGGGCAGGTGGGAGGTGTCGTGGACCTGCGTGGCGACCTCCCGCTCCCAGACGACCTCCAGCCTCTCGCCGAG
>JALGTR010000099.1 GCA_029821265.1 Candidatus Zipacnadia bacterium | reverse complement strand
CAGATTGCGCATCGCGTCGAGCGGCGCGATCAGCACCTCGTCCAGCCGACCCTCGCGCATCGCCTGGACGATCTCTGCCCCGATCATCGCATCCTCGATCCGCTGCGTCCCGACCCGCGTGCGCACCAGAAACGACAGGTAGGCCGGCAGGCCCACTATCTCCCCAAGCATCGCCGCAAGGCTGCGGACGTAGGTTCCGCTTGAGCACACAACTTCGGTAAGGGCGCGCGCTATCTTTCCGGGCGTGAAATCGAGAAGCTCGAAGCGACTGATAGTCGCGGGGCGCGTCTCGACCTCAACCTCCCCGCCCTCCCGAGCAATCTCGTAAAGCCGCCGCCCCTCATGGCGCACGGCAGAGTGCAGTGGTGGAACGATCTGCAGCTCCCCCGTCAGCTCCCTGAGAGCGCCTTCCACCTCCGCTGCCGACAGCGCCGAGGCGTCTGCTCTCCGGGTGATGGTGCCCTCTCCGTCGAGCGTATCGGTCGCGATGCCGAAGGTGATCTCGCCGCGGTAGACCTTATCGCAGGCGGTCAGGAACTCGCTCAGCCGCGTGGTCTGCCCCAGCATCAGCACCATCACGCCTGCCGCGGCCGGGTCCAGGGTTCCCGTATGCCCGATGCGACGCATTCGCGTGATCCGTCGCACCCGCTCCACAACGTCGTGCGAGGTCATCCCGGGTGGCTTGAGCACGTTCAAAAGGCCCTCAGCCATCGTGGGACGCCTCTTCGAGCGCATGCTGCAGAGCCTCGACAAGCCTGCTGGTGACCGCCTCGCGCGTGCCGGTGAGCGTGCAACCGGCCGCAAACAGGTGGCCGCCCCCTCCGAAGCTCGCCGCCACGGACGCCACGTCCACATCGTTGCCGCGCAGGCTCACCTGCCAGACGTCGTGGTCGCATTCCTTGAGCAGCGCGGCGGCACGCGTGCCGGTGACGTCGCGGAACGAGTCTATGAGGCCATCGGTATCGGTCGCCTCTGCGCCGGTCTCCGCGAAGTCGGCCTCAGTGAGCGTCGCGATTAGCACTCCGTCGATCGGCTCCTGAAGCGAGGAGAGAGCGCGCGCCTGCAGCTTCGCGGCCGCAAGGGGGCGGACGGAGAACAGCAGCCGCGCCATCTCGGCCGGGTCCGCCCCGGCCTCGATAAGGTCGGCCCCCAGGCGCAGCGCCTCAGGGGTCGTGTTCGTGAAGCGAAAGCCGCCGGTATCAGCGATCAGGCCTGTGTACAGAGCGGACGCCTGTTCGGGCGTGGGGGAGAGGTCCAGCTCGGGCGCGATCTCGGCGACAAGCTGTGCGGTCGCCGCAGCAACGGGGACCACGAACTGGATGTCACCGAACGGCTCGAGGCCGCGGTGGTGATCGATGTCGATGACCGTCGGGCAGGCCAGCAGCGCCTCCTCGAGGCCCGCAAGCCGGTCGGAACCGTCGCAATCGAGTGCGATCCCGAGGTCCGGCGGCCACGGCGGCGGCTCTGTCACGATACTGTCCCAGCCGGCAAGGTAGGCGAAGCGATCGGGAGCCGGGGTAGGCGCCGCCGGATGCACCTGCTTGCCGAGTGACAGCAGCATCGAGCGCATCGCGAGCAGTGAGCCGACGGCGTCGGCGTCCGGATTCTCGTGCACGGCAATGAAGATGCGCGAGGCCGCTTCGACGGCACGCGCCACCTGTGCCGCCTCAGGCCTCGGCATCGGCCTCGTCCTCTCCGTCGGGCTCGAGCTCCTCCGCCTCCTGGCGCAGGAGCCTTTCGATCCGCTGGGCGCGCTCGGGGGTCTCGTCGAACTCGAAGCGGAGGGTCGGCACGTAGCGCAGGTGCATGCGCTCGGCGATGAGCCCGCGAATGTACTTCGCGGCGCGTCGCATGCCTTTGGCGCTGTCCGCCTTCTGCTGGTCGCTTCCGAGCACGCTGAAATAGACGCGGGCGTGCTTGAGGTCCGGCGACACGTCCACGTCGGTGATCGTCACGAAGCCGATGAGAGGATCGTCGATCTCCTCGCGGACGATCTGCGCGATCTCCTCCTGCAGCTCGCGACCAACGCTCTCCTGCCGGTGCGTGGCCATGCCGAACAGCCCTCCTCTCGGCGCTCAGTGACCGCAGAGCGCTTACAGAATCGTGATCTCGGTGTGTTCACAGACGGCGCGGGGTTCGGACTCAATCAGGCGGAGAGCGCCGTTGAGGATGCGGTGGACGTGCGCCTCCTCATTCGCAACCGTAGTGACCGCGAGGCTCGCCCGGGTGGGAGTATCCGGGCCGAGATCGGCGACCGCGACGTTGTAGCGGTTCACCAGCCGATCGAGCAGGCTCTTCACCACGCGGCGGCGGTCCTTGAGCGTCACGGCGTCGGACACGAACAGATCGACGGTCAGCAGCCCAACAACCGCCACCTTCTCCACCTCCGCTGACCATCAGCCTTCAGCGGACGTTCTCGAACGACGTCCTCCGCGGCACCTCGACCTGCGCGCGGAACTCGATCTCATCGCCCTCCTGCCAGCCACGGAAGTCGCTGGTAGAGATACCGCACTCGTTGGGCGCGTCGATCCGCCGCACGTCCTCGTCGAAGTGCTTCAGCGATTCCAGCTTGCCCTCGAAAACGACCTCGCCGTCGCGGGTCACGGTCATATCGGCGCCGCGCTGGGCAAAGCCGTCCGTGATGACGCTGCCGGCGATGACGCCGATGCGGGAGATGCGGAAGATCTGGAGCACGCGGGCGTGTCCGATGACGCGCTCCTCGTAGACCGGTTCAAGCATTCCCACCATCGCCGCCTGGATGTCCTCGATGGCCTCGTAGATGACATCGTAGGTGCGCAGCTCAACGTGCTCGTCCTCGGCCGCACGCCGTGCGGCCTCGCTTGCCCCCACATGGAAGCCGAGGATGATCGCGTCGGTGGCCATCGCAAGCTGAACGTCGGATTCGTTGATGTCGCCGACGCCCTTGCTCACGATGTTGATCTCGACCTCATCGAGCTGTTCGTCCAGCTCCTTGAGTGAGCCCTCAAGTGCCTGCACCGAGCCCCAGACGTCGGCCTTCAGCATCAGGTTCAGGTCCTTGACGTCGAGCTCGCCCAGTTCGCGGTAGAGGTCCTTGAGCGAGGCGCGGGCGGTGCCCTCCATCTCCTCCTCGCGGATGGCCTCCTCCCGCTCGGCGACGATCTCGCGCGCCTCCCGCACATTCTCTACCCTGGTCATGATCTGACCGGCCTCGGGCACATCCGACAGGCCGATGACCTCGACGGGATGGCCCGGGCCCATCTTCTTAACCGACTTGCCGCGCCAGTCGTTAAGCCTGCGCACGCGCCCGTATGCCGTGCCGCAGACGACAACGTCGCCGACGCTGATGTCGCCGTTACGCACGAGGATGGTCGCCACCGGTCCGCGACTCTCGTCCATCCCGGCCTCAACCACGACGCCCGTGAAGTCCGCCTCCGGATCCGCCCACAGCTCCTGCACCTCGGCGACGAGCAGGATCATCTCAAGCAGCTCGTCGAGATTCTCCTTCTTCAGCGCCGAGACCGGGACCATGATCGTGTCGCCGCCGTAGTCCTCTGCGACAAGCTCATACTCGAGCAGGTCCTGCTTGACCCGATCGGGATTCGCGCCGGGCATGTCGATCTTGTTGATCGCAACGATGATCGGAACACCAGCCGCCTTCGCGTGGCCGATTGCCTCGACCGTCTGGGGCATCACCCCGTCATCGGCGGCAACCACGAGCACAACGATATCGGCGACCTGACCGCCGCGGGCGCGCATCTGCGTGAATGCGGCGTGGCCCGGCGTGTCCACGAAGACGATGGTCTGACCATCGATCTCCACCTCGGACGCGCCGATATGCTGTGTGATGCCACCCGCCTCGCCATCCACGACATTCGTCTCGCGAAGCGCGTCCAGCAGTGTGGTCTTGCCGTGGTCTACGTGTCCGAGGACGGAGACGACGGGAGGTACGTCGATGGCGTGCTCGGGACGCTCACCGCGAGGTCTCCGGGCCTCCTCGGGAAGAGGAACGTACTGCTCCTCCTCTTCCTCCTCAAGCTCCTCCTCGAGCTCCGCGAGCTGCTCCTCGAGGCTCCGGAGGCTCTCGGGGGCCGCCCAGGCCGGAACGTAGCGAGCTCGGCCCTCCTCTTCTGCCTCTTCCTCCTCCTCTTCCTCGACCTCTTCTTCTTCCTCGATCTCCTCGGGCAGCTCTTCGACCTCAGGCTCTTCGGCCGTCTCCTCGACCTCCGGAGCGACCTCCTCCGTCGCAGCCGCCTCCTCGGCCTCAACGGCTGCCTCCGCAGCCTTTGCGGCTTCGGCCTCGGCCTCGGCCTCTGCGCGAGCGGCCTCCTCCTCTTCGGCACGCTTCCTCGCCTCGCGAGCCTGCTCCGCGAGCAGTTCCGCGGCGGCGCGAGCGGTCTCGATGTCGATCGATGATGCAGCGCTGACGTCTTCGACCCCGAGATCCTCGAGGACGGTCAGGAGCGCTTCCGAGCGCAGTCCCAGCTTCCTGGCAAGCTGGAAAATTCGGACCTGGTTCGCCAAAACGTACACCTCCGCACGTCAATGCGTGACTACCACGGCGCGCCGCACAGATGGTCGCGCCGAACTTACAGCTCGATCTCGATATTGCCCAGCTCGATGTCGTCGAGCGTGCCCTCGCCGCCCAGAAGCAGGTCGCGGATGATATCCGCCTCAGCCGACGTCACGCTCGACGCGTGGCTGGAGACGTCCATCCCCTCTTCCTTCATGATCTCCACCAGCTCAGCGCTGGGCACGTCCAGCTCCTGAGCCAGCTCGTAGACGCGGACACGCTTCTCCTCCTGCTCCGCGGCCTCTTTCTCCGCGGCGCGCTGGGCCTGGCTCTCCCACTGCGTCTGGCTTTGAATATCGATATGCCAGCCGGTCAGCTGGGCCGCCAGCCGAACGTTCTGACCGCGACGGCCGATTGCCAGTGAGAGCTGGTCATCGGGCGCAACCACGACTGCTGAGCCCTCGTCTTCGTTCAGAATCACCTGCGAGACCTTCGCCGGCGAGAGCGCGCTCTTAAGATACTCGGCCGGATCATCGGAGTAGCGCACGATGTCGATCTTCTCGCCGCGCAGCTCGTCCACGATCGACTGCACGCGCGCACCACGGTGCCCGACGCAGGCGCCGACCGGATCGATCTGCGGATCGCGTGAGAGCACCGCGACCTTCGAGCGAGCCCCGGCCTCGCGGGCCACGGACTTGAGCTCCACGACACCGTCGTAGACCTCCGGGACCTCCTGCTCGAAGAGCCGCACCACCAGCCCTGGATGTCGCCGGGACAGGATGATCTGCGGGTTGCGCGTGGTCTTGCGCACATCCAGCACATACAGCTTGAGCCGATCCCCGAAGCGGAATGTCTCGCCCGGGATCTGCTCGTTCGCGGGCAGCAGCGCCTCGGTACGCCCGACCGCGATGAATGCGTTCCGGGCGTCCTTGCGCTGCACCTCGCCGGTGATCATCTCTCCGACACGATGGCTGAACTCGTCGAACACGATCTCGCGCTCGGCCTCACGCACGCGCTGCATGACAACCTGCTTGGCAGTCTGGGCGGCGATTCGGCCAAACTCGGCAGCGTCCACCTCATGCTCCTCGTAGCGCACCGCGGAGGTCTGGGCCTCACCGTCGTCTCCAGCCGTATCCCCGTCATCCACGAGCGTGCGGGCGAACATCCGAACCGTGCGCTCTTCGAAGTCGATCTCGAGGCGCACGTCATCGTTCGCTCCATAATGCTTGCGATATGCCGAGGCCATCGCGGCCTCGACCGTCTCCACAAGTGCGCTCATCGGGATGTCTTTTTCGCGCTGAAGCTGCTCAAGCGCGTCAATGAATTCTCCGTCCATCTCATTCAACCCCCTGCGGGAAGGTTGATCTACTCACTGTGTTCCGCATCCCAGTCATAGACAAGGTGAGCCTCCTCGACCTCGTCGAGCGGAATGCGAAGCGTCTCGTCTCCGACCTCGAGCACGACGCTGTCGTCCTGGACGCCCCGCAGCACACCAGTATCGGTACGCCGCCCGCCATCCTCGATCACGTGGCGCACCGCGGCCTGCTTGCCCTCGAAGCGATCGAAGTCGCTGTCGCGGGTAAGCGGCCTGTCCAGGCCCGGGGAGGAGACGATGAGCGTGTAGGAGCTCGGGATTGGATCCATCGTGTCGAGTACCATCGACAGTCGACGGCTCATCTCCGAGCAGTCCTCAGCACTCACGCCCTCAGGGCGGTCCAGCAGGATAGTAAGCGTCCTGCCGCCCGACCCGCCACCATACTTGATCTGGACAAGCTCGTAGCCGAAGTCGTCCAGCGTCTGCTCAACCTCGGCCTCGATTTTGCGCACCACCGGGTGCTTTCGCGTACGCATCTGTCCTCACAGAGCCTGCGAACCGCCGTTTCCGGGGTCCACCAAAACAATGGGAGTGGGCCGCGCGGCCCACTCCCAGCCAGGTTCCTGAGAGTTGTCTTCGTGCCTGACATTATAGCCGATGCTCAGAGCGATTGCAAGGGGGCTGCTCGCATTTTCGCACCGTTCTCGCCGCGCGCCGACAACTCCCTGTGCCGCGCGGAGACAAAGCGTGATCCGCACGGAAAAACTTTACCTTAATGTTTTGGGAAACGCTCGGATGTGATATCATGTCCGTAGCAAGTATTCGCGCAGCAATGCTGCGCGAGGAAAGGGCCGGCGGCCCGTCCTCTCCCCCGGGACACCGCCGGCCCCATCATGTACCCATCCCACGCGTCCGCTCAGTCCTGCGACGCCGTCTCCGGCCTGTTGCCGCCCTCGGCTCCGCCGAACTGCTTCTGCGCTTCCGCCATCTGCTGAAGCCGCCTCTGCACCGCGCCTCCGACAGTATCCTCCGGGAACCTGCCCTCCTCGTCGGGCTCGCCGAACTCGCCCCCGGTCAGAAGCTCGATTGCCTCCTCCACCCGCTCGACCGCGTAGACGTGGAAATCGCCGTTCTCGATCGCCTCCAGCACCTCGTCGCGCAGCATCAGGTTTCGCACATTCGCCCGGGGGATGATCACGCCCTGATCCCCTGTCAGCCCCAGCAGCTTGCAGGTGGAGAAGAACCCCTCGATCTTCTCATTCAGCCCGCCGACCGCCTGTACCTGGCCATGCTGGTTCACCGAGCCGGTCACCGCCAGGTCCTGGCGCAGGGGCACCTCGCCGATGCTTGAGAGCATCGCGTAAAGCTCCGCGGCCGCCGCCGAGTCACCCTCTACTTCCTCATATACCTGCTCGAAGGCCAGTGTCAGCGCAGCGCTCAGCGGCGCCTTCTGCGCGAATGTCTCGCCGAGGTAGCCGCTCAGGATCAGCGTGGCCTTGTTATGGATCGGCCCGGCCATCTCCACCTCGCGTTCGATGTTCAGCACGCCCGGCCTGCCCAGAAAACAGCGAGCCGTGATCCGGGTGGGCTTGCCGAAGGAGTAGTCGCCCAGCGGCAGCACCGCTACCCCGTTCACCTGGCCTATCGCCTCTCCGGCAACGTCGATGAGCAGCGTGCCCTGCTCGATCAGCTCCAGCAGCCGCTCCTCAATGCGATTCGACCGCCAGATGCGATCCTCCACGGCCTTCTGCACGTGATCTGCCCGGACGAGCTCCCCGTCGCCGCACCTGCACCAGTAGGCGGACTCGCGGACAAGGTTCGCCACGTCCTGAAAGCGTGTTGTCAGCTTCCCCGAATCAGCGGCGAGCCGCGCGCCTTCCTCCGCGACCAAAGCCACCGCCTCCGGTGTGAAGTGGGGGAGGTCCTCCTCGTGGCAGATCGATGCCACGAAGCGCGCGTACTCCTGCACGCTCTGCTCCTCGCGGTCCATCAGCGCACTGAAGTCGGCCTTGACCTTGAAGAGCTTCTGGAAGTCCTCATCATGCTGATAGAGCAGGTAGTAGATCAGCGGCGTGCCGATCAGCACGACCTTCACGTCCAGATCGAACGGCTCCGGCTCGAGGGTCACGGTGGAGATGAGCTTCAGCTGCTCGCGCACCGACTCGGGGCGGACCTGCGACTCCTTGAGCGCACGCTTCAGCGCCTCCCACGCGAATGGATGGCTAAGCAGCGACCGCGCCTCCAGCACCAGGTAGCCGCCGTTGGCGCGGTGTAGCGCCCCGTCCTTGATCATCGTGAAGTCCGTAATCAGTGCGCCCATATAGGTCATGTGCTCGATATCGCCGGTGAGGTTCTCGATGGTCGGACGGCTTTCGAAGACGACCGGTGCTCCCTCTTCGTCCTCGTGCGTGGTCAGCACATTCACCGCGTAGCGATTCCAGGGGCTCGCCCCGGTGGCACCCTGGGCACCGAACGGCATCTGCGGGAGCCCCCGTCCCTGCTGCCGCAGGGCCATCTGATGCATGTCATGCGGCTCGTGCGTCTCGTGGTCGGTCCGGAAGATCTCCACGTTCTCGATGATGTCATTGCGAACTTTGCCGAGGTAATCGGTGATCTGTTCGAGATCACTGTATTTGTCCTCGATCTCCTCAAGAAGGCTGCCGACCGCGAACTTTGCCACTTCGCGGTCAAGCTCGGCCACCTTCTGACGAGCCTCTTTCTCCAGGGCCAGACCACGGCGCATCACGTCCTCGAGCTTCTCCTGCATCTCCCGGCGCTTGCGCTCGATCTCCTCGCGCTCCTCCTGTGGGAGCTGCTGATACTCCTGAGGCGTGAGCACCTCCCCGTCCCTGGCCGGCGCGATGATCAGGCCGGTGGGCCCTCTCCCGATCGCCAGGCCCTTCTCCTGCACCTCCCGCTCCAGCTCCTGCAGTTGCTGCGAGCGCTCCTCACGATACTCGCTGAGCACTTCCTCACGCCGCTCCTGGTACTCGTCGCTCTCAAACGCCCGCGTTATCTCGCGATCCGCATCCTCGATCAGCTCCTCCATGTCCTCGCGAAACTCATTGGCGGTTCCCGGAGGAAGCTTGACGGCGCGCGGCCGGCGAGGGTCGTCGAAGTTGTGCACGTAACACAGGTCAGGCGGCGTCGGCATCTGCTCGGCGTGCCGGCGCAGCGTATCCATGGCGATCGAGCGCCGACCGGTCCCCGGCTGTCCGAGTGCGAAGAGGTTGTAGCCCTCGCTTGGAATCGACGCCCCGAACTCCAGCGCGTGCGTCGCTCGGGCCTGGCCGATCGGCTCGACCTTCTTCGGCAGCTCCTCAGTGCTCTCGAAGTCGAACACGCCGGGGTCGCAGCGCCATCGACACTGGTCAACCGAAAGCTCGTTGTTGTCAGGCAATCGCAGCATCTCCCTCGTCACGTGTGGTCCGCGCTCAGAGTATTGCGGCCACATCAAGATTGCGGACAGGGCTACCAATTCCTGGTCGATCGCGCCCCGGCCTCCCCGTACAGCAGTGCGGGCCGCCCGGAAGCGGCCCGCAGGACGTGGCATCGTCCGCGGCGTCTATCCCTCGTCCGCCTGATCCTCGGCCTCAGGTCCGCCCGTCATCGGCACGAAGATCACATCGGCAAGCTCGGTCTTCGTCAGCTCGTCCCCGGTCTTCTCCACGAGGTAGAGCTTCTGCGCCCATCCCTCTTCCACGACCGGGAGGACCATGCGTCCACCATCCTTGAGCTGATCGATCAGCGCCTGCGGAATCCGGTCCGGCGCCGCGGTGACGATGATCTTGTCGAAGGGCTGATGCTCGGGCCAGCCCAGCCAGCCGTCACCGTGCCGCACCGTGACGTTGTTGTAGCCGAGGTCCTTCAGCCGCTGCGCGGCCTCAGTGGCGAGGGGCTCGACGATCTCGATCGTGTAGACATGACGCACGATCTTCGAGAGCACCGCCGCCTGGTAGCCCGAGCCGGTTCCGATCTCAAGCACGCGATCAGTGGGCCGCGGCTGCAGCGCCTCGGTCATGATGCCGACGATGCTCGGCGCCGAGATGGTCTGTCCGTGGCCGATCGGCAGCGGAACGTCCCGGTACGCCGCCTTCCGCTGTCCGGTGGGCACGAACAGATGGCGCGGCACCTGCCGCATGGCCTTCTCGACAGGCGGGCTCTTGACGATTCCTCGCTTGACCAGCGAGTCCACCATCGCGTTCCGGAGCGCCTCGTAATCAGTCTGGGCCAGCGCGCACGCCACCGTCAGCGCGCCGACCGCCACCAGCGCGATTAACAGGCTCCGTCTGCCGAAGCGTGTCATGGTCAGCGACCTCCATCCACCCAGGTGCCCCTGGCATCTACCTGTTTAGACGCCTGGCCGCCGCAACCGCTCCGCACAATCGCGGCTTGAGCCAGCGCCGCGCATCGTATATACTGGCAGCTACCAGCAATGAAGGGGAGGCCGAGGGCCGGGATGAAGGACGTCGCTGCCGAGCGGGATGAGCGCGGGATCAACATACGACGCGTTGGCGTGCGCGATATCCATCTGCCTGTGCTCATACGCGAGAAGGAGGGCGGCCGCGCCCGCGTCACGGGCGTCTTCGAGGCCTCTGTCGAGCTGCCGCATCACGAGCGCGGCACACATATGTCCCGGTTCGTCGATATCCTCTCGCGCTGGTCCAGGCGCGCCGTCGCCATGCCCGAGATGCGGGAGATGCTCGCAGAGATCCGCGATCGTTTCAACGCCTGGGCGGCTCATGTCGATCTGACATTCCGCTACTTCCTGGAGAAGCGATCTCCGGCAACCGGACTGCCCTGTCAGCTCGACTATCAGTGCTTCTTCAGCGCAACAGACACGGCGGATGAGTTCGATTTCGTCTTCGGCGCCGACGTGCCGGTCCTCACGCTCTGTCCATGCTCGCGCGAGATCTCCCGCCACGGAGCGCACAGCCAGCGAGCCCTGATCCGGGCCCGCCTGCGATCTGCAAGCGATCGCATCATCTGGCTCGAGGACCTCATACCGCTGCTGGAGAAACAGGGCAGCGAGCAGATCTATCCCATCCTCAAGCGCGAGGACGAGAAGCTCGTAACGGAGCGATCATACGAGAACCCCAAGTTCGTCGAGGACGTCGTGAGAGATAGCGTTATCGCTCTGCGCGAACTGCCTGGTGTCACATGGTTCTCGGTATCGTGCGAGAGTTACGAGTCAATCCATAATCACAGCGCCTGGGCCTACACCGAGTGGCCCGAGGCCAGTTCGGACGACGTTCACATCGACTCCTGACGGTCGCGGAGATCACAGATGGCTGTCCAGATAGGCATAATCGTTGTACTCGCTATCGCGGGGGTTTTCATCTGGCGAGCGGCCTCCGGCTTCTTCCGGACGCTGCTTGAGGGCGAGGCGGAGACGGGCGAGGAGGAGGCGCAGCGGCCCAGCGAGCCGATCGAGCCCGTCGGCCCCGTCGGGCCGGACGGCCTCGTCGTGCTTTTCGCCGACCGCTTCGTCGATCGCGCGCCGGAGGGCAAGATGGTCAGCCCGCGGCTGCGCTGCTACGCGCCGCTGACCGAGGAGGAGCTCGACCCGCAGCACTGGGCCCAGCAGATCCTCTACGCAACACTGGTCGATCTGCACGAGAAGGGCTGCATCGACCTGCGGGTCGTCGATCGACCGGCCACCCTGATGCCTCCGTTCCCCCAGAAGACGTGGGAGGTGCAGCTCTGTCAGATCGGTCCGATGCCTGAAGCGCCTATCAGCGATGTCCTCGCCGTCGCCTTCGGCCTGCTGCGCCGCAGTGCTCAGCGGCGCAATGACTATGATGAGAACGAGCGACACTGGGTGACGCTGGACGCGCTGATCGAGCAGGCCCTTAAGACGATGCGGCAGGAGATGACTTTCTGGGAACGCTCCGGCGTCTTCGGGGATATCCGCCAGTACGTCGAGGCGGCGCTGATAGCGCAGGGCTACCTCATCGAGCCCGAGCGCCCCACGTGGCTTGATCGGATGCGGGCCAAGCGCCCGGTGCCCCACGAAGAGGGGGTCAGGCGGCTGGAGGCCGAGGCCGATCGACTCGAGGCCAGACTCAAGAAGTTCAGAGCCGAGAAGGGCGGCAATCTGCTGCCCGAGGCCCCGCGCGAGAGTGAGGCCCTGCGTAACGTCGACACCGCGCTGCTGTGTCCGGCTGAGGACGCTCCGGACATCCCGCTCGACGAGGTCCTCAGGCTGTCCATCTACGAGACCCTGATGGCGATCCGCCAGCTCGAACCCAGTGGCGACGCCGGAGTGTGATTTGATGGAACGGAACGAGCTCATCGAGTGGATCGTCATCATCGCCACGATCCTGGCGTGGTGGCCGAATCTCTTTCTTAACTACAGCGACCCCGTCTATGACGTGGTGATCTACGCCGTCGTGCCCATCGTCCTGGTGGTCATCCTGATCCGACGCTATCGTCGCATGCAGGAGGGCTTCGAGCTCAGCCGCAGGATCATTGACGCCCAGCACCAGGCCACCGGCGCAAATGTCCTCGGCCAGCAGCCGCGGCAGCCGGGCACACAGTCGCTGTATCCGGGCGTGGTGCTCCCTGACGAGGTTGACCTCAAGAGCGGCGCACGGCCCTCAGGCGATGAGCAGGCCTGGTCGCAGGTGCCGCCGGAGATGCCGAACTTCCCGAACATCCCGGGCCTCAACGGCACACGCCCCGACGAGGATCAGGACAGAGAGTAATCCGGCGACGACACGCCGCAGACCGTGACGCACCCTCGCGCGACGGGCGCCGTTGGCGGTAGTGCCACCGGTGGGGCGCCTCACGCCGCCAGAGCGTTGGGTGCCGCGAATACGAGGCGCAGGGCGCTCAGACACGGTGCGCCACCGCGTCAGATCCTCAGCGTCATACCATCCTCGGGAACGAACTGATGCAGGTAGTCCGCAGACTGCTTCAGCTCGTCGAGCAGCGCGTCCTCAGTCTTGGTCGAGCCGGGAATGATCTCCGCCACCAGCCACGTCTGCTCGACGGGGGGGAGGACCCCGGCGAAGGGCGAGGCGTCATACTCCCGGTGCGCCTCTTCGAGCGCCTCGAGGATCGGCGGGATCTCAATATGCCCCCGCTTGTTGTATTCCTCCGTGAACGGCCAGTGATGCGAGGCGTCCGGGGTGGTCTGCTGCAGGTGCACGATCTCCGCGACCGCCCCGAATCTGCGGCACCACTCAACGTAATCGAGGTCCGGGTCCTCCAGCCCGTAGTGCATCCCGGCCTGGTGGCCGACGTCCACGGTCAGGTACACCGGGCAGCCCTGATCGTTGTGGCGGTTCACCTCAAGCAGGAAGCTCTCGGCCTGCTCGAGCGTCCACGGAATCTCGCTGGGGATGTACATCTGCTCGTTATAGAGGGCCGCTATGCCCTTCGCAGCGGCGGCGCGCGAAAGCTCCCGAAAGATGCTCTGCACCCGGCCGATCGCGCTCTGATACGCCTTCTCGTCCTGCATGACCTCGACCGAGATCGCGTCCCAGTGCCCGCCCACGCGATCGGCACCCATCGCCAGCGCCAGGTCGCAGCAGTCGAGGATCCACTCCTTCATCCGCTGCCTGGGTGCCGGGTGGCTGTGCGAGAGCCCGTGGAAGCGGTGGGTCGCGACGCCGGTGTATATGTCGATGATGGTGACGTCATATCGCTCGGCCTCCGCCTTCACCTGCGCCGCCGTCTCGAGCTGAAACTCACGGTCGCCGGAGAAGAACGGGTCGAGGACATCGCCGCAGAACTCGTGGTTGCGGAAGCCCACCTCGCGCGTCAGCCGCATCCAGTTGCCAGGGCGCTCCCAGCGCCGGGTCAGGAACGCCCCGTTGATGCCAGTCTCAATGCGTACCTCGCGGTCCATCGTTTCACCTCAAAGCTCGGTCTCGGAGAACCCGTCGATCTTCCATTCGTTGTCGATCTGCCGGACGGTCAGCTCCCACCCGCGCTCGGTCTCTGCGCCGTCCTCGGCTCGAACCGTCTGCGCCACGACGATGCGGTACTCATCGGCCGCGAGCTCCTCCTGCTCGACCACGCGGAAGCCGAGATGCTCGCCCGGCTCAGCGGCCTCCCAGGTGTCACCGACCTCCGCCTTCAGGTCGGGGCTGGCGAACAGCTCCATCGTGTTCACGCTGTCGAACGCCATTCCCGCGAGGAAGCCGTAGATCGGGGCCAGCGCGCCGTCGGGGACGGCTGCGGTGTCAAGGTCGCTGACCTCGAGCCCCGAGAGCTTCTCGCCGAGATCGCTCGCGGCCTCGCCCAGCTGGCCGATGATCTCGCCGATTCCCTCGACGCCCTGCGCGCCATCACCGTTGCCTGAACCGCCCGGAATCTCCTTCTCGATCTCGTCGATGTCGAGGGAGTTGGTGGGCAGGTTCCTCACCTGCTCACCTGCCTCACGCACGAGCCTGGTCCCGAGGATGCCGAAGACCACGGCCGCCCCGATCCCCAGCTCCAGCAGGACGACGCATCCGATGATGATGCAGGTAGTT
>JALGTR010000098.1 GCA_029821265.1 Candidatus Zipacnadia bacterium | reverse complement strand
GCCACGGGCAGTCCCCAGGCAACTCCGCGGATGATCGCGTCCGCCTGCTCGAGCGATACAAGCTCGTGCATCAGTCAATCAGCTCGTCAATGCGCACACCGTTGATCGTGAGGCAGCGGATGTCGCAGTTCTCGAAGCGGGCGCCGCTGAGGTCCACGCCCGTGAACCGGCAGTCCTCGAAGCTGCCCCGGTAGAAGCGGCTGTCGGAGAGGTCACAGCCCTCGAAGTCCGATCCACCAAGCATGACATTTCGCCAGCGACCGCGCGTCGCCTCCACCCACCGGGCATCGATCCCGTAGATCCGCGTGTTCTCGAGCTCAAGCCCCCGCACCTCGCTGTACCGCACCAGCACATCGCGCGCCTCCGAGCGCTCGAGCACAAGATCCTCCGCTTCAAGGCCATAGGCCTGCAGACCATCGATCCGCACACGCTGCATCCGGGCGTCATCCAGCCGTGTATCGTCCCAGAGGCTGCGCTCGAAGCGGCAGCTCTTGAACGTGATCATGGGGCTCTGCTGGACCGAGACGAAACGCGCCTGTCCGAGCGAACATCGCTCGAGGACGACGTCGCGCAGGTCACAGCGGCTGAATGTGGCACCACGCAGATCAGCGTCGACGAACTGCGGCGGTTCGGCCATGCTCCCTCTCGCGATCATGATCGCCAGCACCGTGGCGACCGCAAGGGCCTTTTGCCTGCACATCGGCGACCTCCTCCGCAGACGGCCTATGGCCCGGCGGGCGGGATGGCACCGCCCGCCGGCGCTGGTGTCGGGACTGTCGGGCCGGACGCCTACTTCGACGAGCCGCGGTCCAGCACGATCTTGCCCGACCGGACCATCTCCTCGATCTCGTAGTCCTGCATCACATGCACGAACGCGTCGATCTTGTCTTTGTCGCCGACGAGTTGCACCATCACGCTGCCGTTGCCGATGTCCACGATGTCTCCGCGGAACACATCGCACAGCGAGATCAGCTCCGGGCGCTCCGAGCGATCGATATGCACCTTGATCAGACAGAGCTCCCGCTCAACCACCTTATGGTTGGTGTGGTCGATCACCTGCACCACGTCGTGGAGCTTGCTCACCTGCTTGGCAATCTGCGCCAGCGTTGGAGGATCGGCGGTCGTGGCCACCGTCATGCGCGAGACCGCCTCATCCTCAGTGGTGCTGACCGCCAGGCTGTCGATGTTGAAGCCGCGGCGGGCGAACAGCCCCGCTATGCGGGCCAGTACGCGCGGCCGGTTCTTCACGAGCACGGATATCGTGCGTTCCATCTCCATCATCATCGAACCCTCCTCGGGTGTCACTGCCCCTCTGGCCTGCGCCCGCCGCGCCTCATTCATCGGACACGGGCGCTTCGATCAGCTCATCCCACGATTTCCCTGCCGGGATCATCGGGAACACGTTCTCCTCCTTCGCGACCGCGAAGTCAACCACGACGGGCACGTCATCGACCTCCATCGCCCGCTCCAGCGTCTCGACGACCTTGTCCCGGTCGCCGCAGCGCAGGCCAACGGCCCCGTGTGCCTCCGCGAGCTTCACGAAATCCGGGTTTCCGGTCAGGTCAACTCCGGAGTAGCGCTTGTCGAAGAACATGTCCTGCCACTGGCGGACCATCCCGAGGAACGAGTTGTTCAGGATGATGATCTTATACGGCAGCTTCTCGACCGTACCCGTGGTCAGCTCCTGCATGCACATCTGGATCGAGCCGTCGCCGGCGATATCCACGACGATCTCGTCCGGCCGGCCCACCTGCGCGCCGATTGCTGCGGGATGGCCGTAGCCCATCGTGCCGAGGCCGCCAGAGGTGCACCATTTGCGCGGCTCTTCGAGCGGGTAGTACTGCGCCGCCCACATCTGGTTCTGGCCGACCTCAGTGGTGATGATCGCCTTCCCGCCGGTCACCTCATAGAGCTTCTCCACCACGAACTGCGGCGCCATCAGCTCATCGTTATCGCTGTAGCGCAGCGGGTGCTTCTTCTTGATCTCCCGCAGATGCTCTTCCCACGCGCCAGGCTCCCGGGCGCTGACCGCCTGGATCAGCTCGCGGGTCGCCGCTTTGGCATCGGCCTGGATACCCACGGTCGCCGGGCGCACCTTATCAATCTCCGCCGCGTCGATGTCGATGTGGATCACGGAAGCGTCCGGCGCGAAGCGCTCGAGGTCGCCGGTGATCCGGTCATCGAAACGCGCACCGATGACGATCAGCAGGTCAGAGTGCTGGATAGCATACGATGCGTAGGCCATCCCATGCATCCCCGGCATGCCCATCGACAGCTCGTGGCTCTCCGGGAAGCAGCCCTTGGCCATCAGCGTGTGCACCACGTGGATGTTTGTCTTCTCCGCCAGCTGGATGATCTCTTCGCTGGCCTCCGAATGGACGACGCCGCCACCGATCATCAGAACCGGACGCTCTGCGGCTTCGATCATGTCTGCGGCACGGTCGATATCCGCAGAGTCAGCCACCGGCGGCTCCTCGTAGCCGTCGAGCGCCTCGATATTGCGCTCTGCCCAGGGAACGTCGCCCGCGGATACATCGAAGGGAACATCCACGAGCACCGGGCCGGGACGCCCGTGCTTGGCAAGGTAGAACGCCTCACGAAGGATGTCCGGGAAGCGCTCGATCTCGTGGGGGTCCTTGATCAGGTAGTTGTGCTTGGTGATCGGGATGGTGATCCCCGTCACATCCGCCTCCTGGAAGGAGTCCGTGCCCACCAAATGGGTCTTCACCTGTCCGGTGATCGCGACTATCGGAATGGAGTCCATGTAGGCGGTCGCCAGCCCGGTCACGAGGTTGCACGCGCCCGGCCCGCTGGTTGCCATGCAGACGCCGACCTTGCCCGTTACGCGCGCGTATCCATCTGCCGCGTGCGCCGCGCCCTGCTCGTGCCGAGGCAGTACGCCGTGGATGTCCTCGGCATCGTAAAGCGCGTCGTAGATCGGGATGACCGACCCTCCGGGGTAGCCGAAGAAGACGTCCACGTTCTCCTCTCGAAAGACGCGCAGTAGCGCCTCCGCTCCCTTCACCATCTCCTGTGCCATCTCAATGCACTCCTCGGTGCGATATGGTTCAACGCTCAGTGCTCCTGCAATCCACGGTCATCTCAGGCCTCGTCGGCCCCGTGCATGATCTCCTCGTATGACTGGCCGGCAGGGATAAGGGGAAACATGTTCTCCTCCTTTGCGACCGCACAGTCCACAAGCACCGGCCCATCGTCCACCTCCATCGCCTGCTCCAGCATCGGGACGATCTCGTCCCTGTCGGTGCAGCGCAGTCCGACTGCGCCATGCGCCTCGGCAAGCTCCACGAAATCCGGATTGCCGGTGAGGTTCACCCCCGAGTAGCGTCTGTCAAAGAAGATGTCCTGCCACTGGCGCACCATCCCGAGGAACGAGTTGTTCAGGATGATGATCTCATACGGCAGCTTCTCGATCGTACCCGTGCTCAGCTCCTGCATGCACACCTGGATCGAGCCGTCGCCGGCGATATCGACCGCAAGCTCGTCCGGCCGACCGATCTGCGCGCCGATGTAGCCGAATATCGTGGCAACGTTCTCTTCGCGCAGCACGCGCATGAACGCCTCTGCGCCGGTAATCATCTCAGCCGCCATGGGTCGGACCTCCTGATGTCGTATTGTTCGCGTTCCGTCAGCAGACGGGCGGGCGTACACGCGCCCTGTTCCAGGCGGATACCCCGCCCGGCCGAACAGATGACGACATCACCTGGCCTCGCCCCACGATGGTCATTGTGATCTTCCGTCGAACACGTTCTACCTGTCTCGAGATCTCCGCTACCGACACCCCGCCCGCTCGCGACGAAGGCGCCGCCGTGGCTACTGATTGCACTCCGGCGTCATGACCGCGCCGGTGTTCGCACTGGTCACGAGCTTCGCGTAGCGCGCCAGCCAGCCCGTCTTGATCTTCGGCTCCGGGCGCTGCCATGCCTCACGGCGGCGCGCAAGCTCCTCGTCGTCCACCAGCAGCTCCAGCGTGCGCTCGTCGAGGTTGACCTCGATCTCGTCGCCGTCCTCGATGAGCGCGATTGTCCCGCCGACCGCGGCCTCAGGGCTGCAGTGACCGATCGCCGGACCACGCGTGCCGCCCGAGAAGCGCCCGTCGGTCAGCAGCGCCACGGTCTCCTCCTTGCCCATGCCCGTGAGCGCCGAGGTGGGGGAGAGCATCTCACGCATCCCCGGACCGCCCTGTGGACCCTCGTAGCGCACCACGACCCACGAGCCGTCGGGTATCTCATCCGCGAGGATCGCCTCCATCGCCGCCTCCTCCGAGTCGAAGCACAGGGCCGTGCCGCGGAAGTGCCGCATCTTCTCCGAGACCGCCGACTGCTTCACGACCGCCCCGTCCTCGCAGAGGTTGCCCCGCAGCACGGCGATTCCGCCGGTCTCACGGTAGACATTGTCCAGCGGGCGGATGACGTCATCGTCCCAGACCTCCGCCTCGGCCACGAGCTCGAGCATGTTTCGACCGGAGACCGTCGGGTTATCCTCGATCATCTGCTGCAGGACCGACAGCCCGCCGAGCACGCCGCCCGCGTTGTGGAAGTCCTCCATCATGTAGTCGCCGCCGGGCCGCAGCGAGGAGATTTGCGGCGTCTGCTGCGAGATCTCGTCGAACCACTCAAGCTCCATCTCAACGCCCGCCTCGTAGGCGATGGCAGGGATGTGCAGGCAGGTGTTCGTCGAGCCGCCCAGCGCCATGTCGATTCGGATGCCGTTGCGGATCGCCGCCGCGGTGATAATCTGCCGCGCGGTCAGGCCCTCCTCGACCATCCGGCAGATCGCCTCTCCCGAGTCATACGCGATCCGGATGCGTTCGGCCGTACCGGCGAGCGCCGAGCCCGCCCCAGGCAGGGACATCCCCATCGCCTCAGTCACGCACTGCATCGTATTCGCGGTGTAGAGGCCCTGGCAGGAGCCCTCGCCGGGGCAGGCGCGCAACTCAAGCTCGCACAGCTCCTCGTCGCTGATCTCGCCCTGCCGGTGCCGCCCGACGGCCTCGAATGTATCCCGCACCAGCGACAGACGGCGCGTCTTGTATGCGCCCGAGTGCATCGGCCCGGCGGTCACTACGATCGCGGGGATATCCAGCCGGCCAGCGGCCATCAGCATTCCCGGTGTGATCTTGTCGCAGTCGGTCAACAGCACGAGGCCGTCCAGCGCGTGGGCCTGCGCCATCGACTCAACCACGTCCGCGATGAGCTCGCGCGAGGGCAGCGAGTAGAACATCCCCTCGTGGCCCATCGCGATCCCGTCGCAGATCGCCGGGACGCCGAAGTTGAACGGCACGCCGCCACCGGCTGCGATGCCGTGCTCGACCGCCCGCGCCAGCCGCTGCAGACCCACGTGACCGGGCACGATGTCGGTGTATGAGTTCGCGATCCCGATGAACGGCTTATCAAGCTGCCGGCGTGTCACACCGCAGGCGTGTAGAAGCGCCCTCGCTGCGGCCCGTTCGGTTCCCTTCTTAACCCGATCACTGCGCATCTGTCTGACCTCCCGGTCGGCTTCGGTTCTCTATCTCACGGGTCGGAATATGCCCCGACCGCTTTCACGCTTTCCCCACAGGCCGCACATGCGCTCAGCTCTTAACGCAAAAAACCTCTCATCCCGGCGCGGATAGAATCCGCCATGGGACGAGAGGCTCTCTCTCGCGGTACCACCCAGATTCCGGGCCACACGCGTCGACCCGGCACTCTTTGGACGAGATAACGGTCGTCACTCGGCGGCGCCTACCCGCGCATCGCGTCGATGCGCCATTCGGCGCTGCGGCTCAGGGGCGACAGTTCGCGACTGCAACCGCTCGGGTCACAGTCGGGGCTACGCGCTCCGCGGGACGCGACCGCCGACTCTCAGCACGTCGTCGGCTCTCTGTTGATCGCGCTGTCCGCCTACTCCTCCCCGTCATCGCCTGTGGCAGTGCGGCTTCAGGTTTGGCGCAGTATAGCGCACACCTGCCCGGTGCGTCAAGGGCAATCGTCGTCCGGCCGTCGACCCGGTCATCTCAGGTTCTCCCGAATGGGAGAATCCGAAGATCAGATTCAGGTATTCTCTCCATGTTACTCGAGCATATGCCGGGGTAAACTCCAAATGAAGTACGCCGTTTGTCCAGGTCCGCAGAAGGCACTTCTGTAACAGCGCGGGCCGGCCCCTCCCTCCCTGAGGCCGGCCCGCGTCCCTTTTGCGTGCGGCATCTGCCCCCGCAGCTTCAGTTGCGGATGTACACCTCGTACACGTAAGCCATCTCGATCTCCTCACCCGCCGCCAGAGGTCGCTCCCACGTAAGGCGGCTGCGCGGATTGACACGCTTCAGGCCTGCGGCAAGTTGCTGCACCTCCGCCTCGGGCGAGCTCTCCTGCACTTCCCCGGTCAGCATTTTCGTGACCTTCACGTCCACGCTTCTGTCCATGTGGCTGCGCATCGTGAGCGTCCCCTTCACCGTGACACGGTCGTAGCGGTAGCCGTGGAAGTTCGCCGCGTTCGGCTGCCTCGCGATCTCAAGCTCGATCTCCTCGGCCTGGATCCCCAGCGCATGCGTGATCTTCACGAGCGTCTTTCCGCCGGGAGGCGTATAGTGTAGCGTTGACTGCCCGAGTATCCGTCCGCCCTTAACCGTCTCGGCGGGAGCAGTGGTCCACGGCATCCCCATCTCATTGCTCAGTCGCAGACTGTGCCAGACGATCTGTCGCTGCTCCTCGGGCGGCTGCGCGTAGTGGTCCTGATCGTCGATGTAGTCCGGCACATCCCACGTATAGACATGCTCGTACGGCACCGTCGCGGAGAAGAGCGGGTAGTAGCCCGTCTCGCCCTCCGCCAGTGTCACGTTCTCCACCGGATAAAAGAACAGGTCCTCCGCGCTTACCCCCTGGGCCGGCGCTCCGTAGTCCGGTGTTGGGACGCCCGGCATCCCCCACGAGGCTTTCAGGGCCACCTGCGCCATCGGACCGGACTCCAGCCATCGCCGCTCGGACTCGCCGCGGTAAAGCGCGTTGAGGAAGCTCGCGAGGTCCTCCTTCTGCGCCAGCGGGCTGATAATCTGCGCGAACTCCAGGTAGGGGTATCCCGTCACCAGGTCGATCTGCACATCCTCGAGATCCTCGATCTCGTTGATGATCGTGGCCTTGGCCGTCAGCCGTGCGTTCTCATCATCGGAGATGTCCACCTGATAGCTCGGCGCCCACGTAATCCCCTTCGCGAGATAGCTGATCGACAGCGGCCCGCCCCCACGCACCAGCCGACCGCTCAGCGTGATCGCTCGCTCGTCCACCGGGATCTCCATCTCCGGCTCATCGAGAAACTCCACGCGTCGCACCGTGTTCAGCCATACGGCGACCTTCGCGCCATCGCTCTCGATCACCAGCAGGTTCGCGTTTCGCGGTCCATCCGGCGGCGGAACGATCGAGACGTACGGATTGGGTGGATCGGGCCGCGGAGGCCTCGGACAGGCGATGATCCGGCCGGTGATCATCTCGCCCTCATCGCCCGTGAGCCAGATCTTCGCCCGCTTGCCGACATTGGCGCGCAGCAGATCCTCCAGCACCAGAGCATCGCGTGTGCCCGCAGCCTGTGTCTCAACTGAACGCAGGTTCGCAAACTGCACCTGATCGCCCCAGCCCAGCCAGAACGTGCCGTGTGAGGCCGCCGGCATCGGACCGACCTCGATCTCCGCCGGCGCCTCCGGCAACTGCCCGGTGCGAACGAAGTACCCGAGGCCATTCTTGAACAGCGCGATCGTCCGTATCTGCGTCTCCATCTCCACCGGTTGGCCCGCCGCCAGCGCGGCAACCAGGGCCAGCGCGACAATGGTCATCATCCGTACTGTCCTCATGCCGGTCTCCCTTCATTGCGCTCAGTGCTCGTGCGTGTCACCCGTTAGAAGTTCGACCGTCGGATTGTGTTCCCGCGCTTCGATGCAAAAATCATCCTTTACAGCCAGCGGCCGCATTGCTATAATGCAGTACCGTAGTCGTCCGTTCCGGTGGGCGCTTAGTTCAGGGGAAGAACGCCACCTTGACACGGTGGAGGTCGGAGGTTCAAGTCCTCCAGCGCCCACCATCTTTCGAACGGCAGCATGGCCGGGCCTGGAGGCGTTCCTCCAGCGCCCACCATCTCATGAACGGCAGCACGGTCGGGCCTGGAGGCGTGCCCGCCATTTGAAGAGTGGCCAGTCCGGGCCAGGCTGCCCGCACGACCTGACGCACGGCCGTCCTGCCAATCTCATCGCGACGGCCAACAACCGGCAGTTTGCCGAACCGTGGCCCTGGTATGGCCGCGTACATCCATGAGACGCTTCCCGCCCGCATCCTGCATGGATGGGGGCTTTCGCTTAACCGCAGGCGGGGCGTCGCTCCGATCCCTGTCCGCATGTCGCCGTGACGCGCTGCCATTACTCCGCGTTCCCAGAGGTGCGAGACGAATGCCTGACATGATCACCCTCACGCTCCCCGATGGTTCAGAGCTTAAGGTCCCGCGGGGATCGACCGCCCTCGAGGCCGCCGAGCAGATCGGCCCGCGCCTCGCCAGCGCCGCCATCGCTGCGAAGGTCGATGGCCAGCTCTTCGACCTCACCCGCCCGATCGACAGGGATGCCGAGTTCGCAGTCCTTACATTCGATTCGGAGGAGGGCAAACGCGTCTACTGGCACTCGGCCTCCCATATCATGGCCGACGCCGTCACGCAGCTCTTCCCCGACGCCCGCCCCACCATCGGACCGGCGATCGACGACGGCTTCTACTACGATTTCGACGTCCCCGAACCGTTCACAGATGATGACCTCCGCCGGATCGAGAAGAAGATGCAGGAGATCATCAACGAGGACTCGAGCTTCCAGCGCAGAGAACTGCCCAGGTCGGAGGCGCTCGACCTCTTCGAAAAGAAGCAGAACCCCTACAAGCTCGAGCTGATCGAGGAGATCCAGGACGACGTCGTCTCGGTCTATGAGCACGATGGCTTCGTCGATCTCTGCACCGGCCCGCACGTGCCCAGCACCGGGCGGATCAAGCACGTCAAGCTGCTCTCGGTCGCCGGCGCCTACTGGCGTGGCAGCGAGGCCAACAGGATGCTCTCGCGCATCTACGGCACCGCCTACCCGAAAAAGGAGCAGCTTGAGGAGCACCTCCACCGCCTGGAGGAGGCCCGTCGCCGCGACCACCGGCGCCTCGGCCGTGAACTCGACCTGTTCAGCTTCCACGAGGAGGCCGGTGCCGGTCTCGTCTACTACCATCCGCGCGGCGCCATGCTTCGGCATCTGATCACCGAGTTCGTAACCCGCGAGCACGTGCGCCGCGGCTACCAGCTCGTGCGCACTCCGCACCTGGTCAAATCCGACCTGTGGGAGATCTCGGGCCATGCGCAGCAGAACTACCCCATGTACTACACAGATATCGAGGGGCAGTCCTACGGCATCAAGCCGATGAACTGCCCGGGGCACATCATGATCTACAAGAGCCACACCCGATCCTACCGTGACCTGCCGATGCGCTATTTTGAACTCGGCACGGTCTATCGGCACGAGAAATCCGGCGTCCTGCACGGGCTGTTGCGGGTGCGTGGCTTCACCCAGGACGATGCTCATATCTTCTGCCGCATGGACCAGCTATCCGACGAGATCACCGGCGTCATCAAGTTCGCAGAGGACATGCTCGCCGTCTTCGGCTTCGATGAGTACGAGGTGTTCCTCAGCACGCGTCCCGAGAAGTCGATCGGCTCCGATCGCGTCTGGGAACAGGCCACAGACGCGTTGATCAGCGCCATGCAGGCGAATGATCTCAGCTGGGAGGTCGATGAGGGAGGCGGGGCATTTTACGGCCCGAAGATCGACATCAAGATGAGGGACGCCCTCGGTCGCCTCTGGCAGGGGCCGACGATACAGTGTGACTTCAACCTGCCCGAGCGCTTCGACATGACCTACGTCGGCGACGACGGTGAGGAGCATCGCCCGGCGATGGTCCACCGCGTCGTGCTCGCCGGGATCGAGCGCTTCATGGGCGTGTTCATCGAGCAGTGCGCGGGTGAGTTCCCGATGTGGATCGCCCCGGTGCAGATCAAGGTCCTGCCGATCAACGACCGGAACTTCGACTACGCCGAGCAGGTCGCCTGCGCCCTGCGCGCGGAGGACCTGCGCGTCGAGGTGGATACCGACAGCGGCACGCTCGGTAATAAGATCCGGCAGGCCGAGATGGAGAAGATCCCGTATATGCTCATCGTCGGTGACAACGAGGAGAAGACCGGCCAGGTCGCCGTCCGTAAGCGCGGTGAGGGCGACCTCGGGCCCACCTCCCTCGCCGCCTTCCTTGAGAGCATCGCCGACGAGACCATGCCGGACATGCGGTACTGCGCCACCCCCGGCGAGCCCATGCCCTGAGCACATCGAACGCTTCGGCGGCGCGCCGGCCGGGCGCGCCGCCGCTCACGCCGGCCTACCGGAGGACGCCGCATGCGCCGGTCCGAGCTGCGCAGGATGTATGAACTTGAGGAGACCTACTGGTGGTTCGTCGGACGCCGCCGGCTCGTGCGCCGGTTGATCCACCGCTACGCACCCGACCGCGAGCCCCTGCGCATCCTCGACGCCGGCTGCGGCAGCGGCGGCACACTTCGCGCACTCGAGGGCGTGGGACAGCTCCACGGCTGCGACGTGTCACCGGCCGCCCTCGCGATGTGCCGCGAGCGAGGTCTGTGTAACCTCCGTGCATCCAGCGTCGAGCAACTGGCGTACCCCGACGAGAGCTTCGACGTGGTCGTCAGTTGCGACGTCCTCGAGCATGTCCCTGACGATCAGGCTGCGGTGGACGAGATGGTCCGCGTCCTCACCCCCGGCGGGATTCTCGTCACCACCGTCCCCGCTCACCGCAGCCTCTGGAGCGAGCACGATGAGGCCCTCGCCCACCTGCGCCGCTACGAGAACGAGGAGCTGCGGTCGCTCTTCGAGAAAGCCGGCCTCGAGGTCCTCAGATTCACCCACGCCGTCTCTGTCGCCATTCCTGCCATCCTTGTCTATCGCGCCCTGCGCCGCATTACACGCCGCCGCGACGGCGAGAAGAAGACCGCGCTCGTTGAGTTGCCAACACCCATCAATACCATGCTCATCGGCTTCCTCGGACTTGAGTCTCGTCTCATGAACCTCTTCCCCCTGCCCTTCGGCGCATCGCTGGTGGCCGTGTGCAAGAAGCCCCAGCCGACCACGGATGACGATCGCGAGGAGGATCAGCCTGCCGATGACTCCCGATAGTCCGCTTAAGCAGATGAAGGTCGGCCCCTGCCGCCCGAAGGATCTTCCCGCCCTCCGGAAGCTGCTCAACGAGGTCTTCGTTCAGGAGCGTGAGGTCACCGGCGACATCTTCGAGTACGCCCCGCTGATGTACACGCCCGAGAACGCGGAGAACCTTCGCATCGTGCGCCACCGCGGCAGGATCGTCGGACACGCGGGCATTCTGCCCCGGACCATCCGCTGGCGCGGGCAGACTCTGCGGGCGGGCTTCGTCGGCGGCGTCTGCTGCAGACAATCCATGCGTGGCCGCGGCGTCGGCACGCTCGCCATGCGCGACGCGGCCGATCATATGGCCCGGCTTGGCCTCGACTTCGGAGTGCTCTGGACCGGAAGCCCGGGCTTCTACGAGCGCCTCGGCTGGCGCACCGGCGGTGGCCTCACCCGCGTGAGCATCGCCGAGGCTGCGGGCGAGAGCCCCGTGGTCCGCGAGATCATGCCTATAGACGAGAGCCCCTTCGGCCCTGACGCCTGCCACCGCCTGCACGAGGCCGCCGGTCGCAATGAGGTCATCCGCACGCAGGAGGAGACCGCCACTCTCCTGACCACCTACTATCGGGGCGCAACGCTCGCCCTCGAGGGCGGCCGCCCGGATGGCTACTTCGCCCATCGTGACACCGATCTCGGCGAGATCGAGGGCGATGCACCAACCTGCATCGCTCTGCTCGCCCGGGCCGCCGAGGAGGGCTATCGGGCCTGCCCGTTCCCGCTCCACGATCCGCGGCTGCCCGCCATCACCGAGGCCCTCCCGGTCCAGGTCACCGTCCAACCGCTGGGGATGCTCCTGATCACCGGCCGTGAAAGCCTTGTCGCCAGGATCTGCGCTGAAAGCGGAGCTTCGCCGGAGGAGCTGGGCATCGGTGAGGATGTGAGCATCGAGGTGCTCACCGCCCGGATCTTCGGCCAGCCCGATCGCGAGCCAACGGATGATCCCCTGCCGCTGGACATCCACATCGGCTACCTCGACCGCGTCTGAGGCCGGTCGCGCCGGCGCGGGGGCATTCGGTCAAGTATTGTCCCGGGAATGGGCCAGCAATGCACAGAATCCTCGCGATCATGGGCAGTCCACGCAGGGGCGATACCCACCACCTGACCCGGCGCATCGAGGCCGCCATGGCGGGCCTCGGCGAGGTCCAGTTCGAGTACCTGTGGCTGCGCGACGCAGACCTGCGGACCTGTCGCGGCTGCTATGCCTGTCTGCTGCGCGGGGAGGAGCACTGCCCGCTGGATGATGACCTCGCGAGGATCGAGCAGCAGATCCTCGCCTCTGACGGCGTCATCTTCGCATCGCCCGTCTACGCGATGAACATGACCGCCCTGATGACGAACCTGCTCGATCGCCTGGCGTACGCCATGCACCGGCCGCGGTTCTTCGAGCAGAAGGCGCTCATCGTGGTCTCCGCCGGCGCCGCCGGCATCAAGGTGACGCAGAACGCGATCGCCGCGGTGCGGCTGATGGGCTTCGACATGTCCGGCGGCCGGCTTGGCATGACCATGCTGTCGCGCCCATGGACGGCGGCGGAGCAGCGCAGGGTGCACGTCGAGGCCGAGCGTGCCGCCCGCCGATTCCTCAGCGCCCTTACCGCCGGACGACGCTCGCGCCCCGGCTTCATGGACGTTGCCCTGTATCGCATCGAGCAGGCCGTCTACGAGGTGAACCGGGAGGAGCAGCCAGCGGACTACAAGTACTTCGCCGAACGCGGCTGGCTCAATCCCTCGCGGCGGTGGTATGTGGACGCACCGGTCAACCCACTCCACGACCTTGGCGCCCGCGCCATCGCGTGGATCGTTCGTCGTCAGGCGCTGAGGAGGCAACGTGCGCTTGAGCGCGAAATGCAGCAGCGCTCGCAGGGTTGAACATGACGGCGGGCGGCTGAAGCGGCGGAGAAAACCCCCGGCAGCCGGCCCGGTCTCATCAGCCCGGGGCGTGCAGTACATCGACAGTCGCTAAGGGAGAGAGCTCGATGATCATCGGCAACTGCACGTACAGCGTACGGGACTATCTTCGCTCCGGGGAGATGGATCTGCTGGACTTCCCGGCCTTCAACGCCGACCTCGGCATCTTCGCCCTCGAGTACAACGACATGTTCTTCGAGAGCTGGGACGAGGACTACCTCACCGCCATCAAGAGCTCCGCTGAGGACGCCGGCTGCCACATCCAGTGCCTCACCTGCGGCGGGAACCTCGCCTCCGACGACGAGGCCGAGCGTGCCGAGCAGGTCGAGACATTCAAGCAGCGTCTGCAGCAGGCGGCATTCCTCGGAGCGCCGGTTGTCCGCTTCAACATCGGCTCCACCGGTGACGAGGATCGGGACATGACCGTCGGCGTTGAGCGTGTCATCGAGGGCTTCAACGCCCTTCTGCCAGCATGCCGCGAGCAGAACGTCAAGATCACAATCGAGAACCATGGCGGGGTCAGCAAGTGGGCGAATCCGATCCTGAAGATCGTCCTCGGCACCGATCCCGAGTGGATCGGGACCTGCCCGGACTTCGGGAACTTCAAACCGATCGAAGTGCGGTACATGGAGCTCGCCAAGGTCATCCCGTTCTCCTACCACCTCCACGCGAAGACCCATGAGTTCGACGAGAACGGGGAGGACACGGAGTACTCGATGGAGCGCGTTATCACGCTCTGCAAGGCCTGTGGCACCAAGTCAGTGCTTTCGATCGAGTTCGAGGGCTCGATGGACCAGAAGGAAGGCGTGAAGATGACGCGCGATCTCATCGCGCGCTACCTCTGACCGGCCGCCTGTGCGGTCGAGGTGCCCTCGCAGTTGCCGCGCAGCCCGCACGCCGTGCCGGCGGCACGGCGTGCGGCTCGCGCCGCCCCGCGTTGAGGCCCGCTGCGCGGGCCTCCCGTGGCGTCTCCGACCCGGCTATACGAGCCGGGCCTGTGTCTGCGAAGCATGTGCTTCGCTGTCGGAGGCGCCACGGGCGGGGCGGCGGAGAGCGTGCGGGGCACGCTGCTGCGCGGCTGCGTTCGCCGGAGTGAGCTTGGGGGTTGCGTGACGGAGCGTG
>JALGTR010000097.1 GCA_029821265.1 Candidatus Zipacnadia bacterium | reverse complement strand
CAACCCCGGCAATCGCGCCGTCAACCAGGCGGCAATCGAGGCCTGTGAGCGCGCGGCGAGCCTGTGCGCCGCGGAGCAGGGACAGTGATCAGCACCATGGCACTCCGACTGCGGCGACTGAGCTGGCTGCTTCTCTCCCTGGTGCTGCCGCTGGCAGCGGCGGCCGATACCGTCGGCGTGATCATCGCGCCTGCGGGCGAGACTCTGGCCGAGCAGGAGGCGCTGGTTGCAGAGGCGGTCATCGCCGGTCTCGTCGGCGAGGGTCACCAGGCCGCGCTGCTCCACGCCGAATCCCCGTTCGTGCGCGCGCACGGCGTGGAGGTTCCGGCGGTGGCGGCAGACGATGACTGGACGCCACTCGACGCGGTTCTCGGCCGACTGGCAGTGCAGCTTCGCCTCGATCACTGTATGGTGCTGGCCGCGACCGAGACCGATAAGACCCTCACCGCGCGCGCACGTATCGTGGTGCGCGGAGGGCCGGGTGCGGGCATCACGGCCGGAGTCCCCGCCGACGGCGATGCCGTGGGCTCGCTTGCACAGCAGATGGTCGAACGCATCAACGGCGCGATCGCACAGCTTCCACGCCCTGCAGACCCGGGCGAGGATGCCGTGCCTGCGGCCGGGCCGCCCGCACCCGAGCGCTCCGAGCCGGCCGCTCCCCCTGACGGGTCGGCGGATGGCGATCAGGCCCCGGGCGCGCTGGAGGCCGCGACGGGGTCGGAGAGCGCCGAGGCTCCCGCTGCCGGGGCCGCCGGGAGCGGATCGGAGTCGGAGCTCCTCATCGCCGCGCGAAACGCATACAGCGACGGCCACCATGAGCTCGCCTACGAGCTTCTGAGTGAGTACGCGGAGCAGCATGGTCCCACGCCCGAGTATTTCATGCTCCGCGCTCGCCTGAATATCGCGAGCCAGCGGCCTGAAGATGCCATCGGCGACCTCAGGCGGGTGATCGACGTCAGTCCCGAGCACGTCGAGGCGCGCGTGTGGCTCGGACGCCTGCTGTCCGACCAGGGCCTCTGGCAGCAGGCGGTTTCGCACTACCAGGCGGCCCTTGAGTCGGATCCCACGCGCCTTGATGCGCTGCTGGGTCTCGCTCGTCTCTGGCGCGATCACGGCCACCGCGGCCGTGCGATCGAGCTTCTGGCCGGCGCGTACGCGCAGGGCCAGACCGACCCTTCGCTGCTCGCGCTGCTGGCGGAGTTGCACGAGCTTGAGGGCGACACGGATATCGCAGAGCAGTACTACCTCGAGGCCGCGCAGCGGGCCGACGAGGACGAGGCCGCGGCTGTCCTCGAGCGCCTCGGCGACCTCTACGCCTCGCAGCAGAGGCATCGCGAGGCGCTCTCGTGCTACTCGCAGGCGGCGACGCTCAACCCCTCGCGCGCAGGCATGGTCGAGCGTCGTTACGCCGAGGTTATGCGCGCCGCCGACAACGCTGTATACGAGGCGCTCACCTCAGGCTGGAGCGTGTGGGAGGACTACGTCACCGCAGGTGTCGGCGAGCGGGAGCTCGTCTTCCGTGAACTCGCCCACCTGCAGCGCCAGGTGAAGGAGGCGATGCTGCTTGCCGACAGCGTCACCCCGCCCGGCGACGCGCGGGCAGACCACGCGCGCAGGCAGTTCGCCTACAGCGTCGCAGTTGAGGCGATGCTCGCGGCGCTCACGCATCTCGATCTCGGTCGCGAGGACATGCGTCAGCGCGCACTTGAGCGCCGCAACGAGGCGCTTGCCGAACTTCAGGCTCTGCGTGGGGGCGAGGCGGGGTAGGCATGCTCGATCAGCTCGGCCGCATGATCGTGGCTATCGGCGTCAGCCTGCTTCTGCTCGGCGGCCTGCTCATGCTTATCGCGCGCTTCGCGCCGTCGGGCAGACTTCTGCCCGGGGATATCGTCATACGGCGTCCGGGGTTCACGTTTTACTGTCCACTTGCAACGATGATCGTGCTCAGCCTCGCGCTGAGCGGGATTATGTGGTTGATCGGGTATCTGCGACGTTGAGAGGAATCGTCCGCGCGTCATGCACCGCGCGCGGGACCATTGCCGCCCGACCGAGAGGGGCGACACCGCCATGTTGATGCACGAGTGGATCCGCTACCGCGACAGAAAGCTCAAGCGCAGCCTCGAGGACGAAGAGGAGAAGGACGCCGCCGAGCCGGCTGAGGGCGAGGAGCTCGAGGCCGAGCAGGCGGAGATCGAAGAGGCTGTCGAGGTCGAGGCCGGGCCTGAGGTGGCCGAGCCGCCCCCGACCCCCGTGAGCGCGGAGGAAGAGGCAGCGGAACCGGAGGGGTCCGAGGTAGCGGAGCCTGACGAGTCTGTCGCGGAGGTGGCGGAGGAGCCCGAACCTGAGCCGGAGCCCGCGCCTGAGCCTCAAGCCGAGGCGTCGGAGACCGAGAGTACAGTTAGCGACCGTGCGGAGGTATTGGCGTCGCTGCGGGAGCAGCTCGAGCGCGCCGGACAGAATATGTCCGAGCGCCTGGAGCAGCTTCAGGCCCGCCAGCGCCAGCTGCCGATCGATATTCACGAGGCGCAGGGGCAGGAGGAGGACAGCGGTGGGCGCAAGCGCGCCTCCGAGACCCGTCAGGAGCTGGTTCAGCGGCTGCTCGACCCCACGCTCACGCTGCGTGAGGCATCACTGCTGCTGGAGGTCTGTCCGACGACGGTTCGCAGATACACAAACCGGGGGCTGCTCAACTGCTTCCGGACGCCCGGAAATCAACGGCGGTTCCACCTGTCGGATATCCTCGACTTCATGGAGCGGCGCGAGCGCGGAGAGGTCTGACGGCGCTCGTCCTCGGAGGTCGGCCGGCAGCGTCACGGGGCCGCCTTCGAGAGGGATATATCATGACAGGACGCGCGTTGCTTGTGATGCCGAACTGCGCGTTTCGACGCCGCCTCGCCGCCGCGCTGCTTGAGCGTCGTGTCGAGGCCATCGTTGCCGAAGACCCCGATCCGGCGGCCGAGGTCGATGTGGTCGTCATCCGCTGTGCGGCCGAGGAGGATATCGCGCAGCGGATCGCGGCCTGCCCGCCTGCCGGGGTCATCGCCCTTGCGCAGTCGCCTTCCGTGTTCGATGTCGTCGACGTCCTCCGCGCCGGCGCCGACGATTTCGTCGCCCA
The DNA here is from genome assembly GCA_029821265.1 of Candidatus Zipacnadia bacterium. GTDB lineage: Bacteria > Armatimonadota > Zipacnadia > Zipacnadales > UBA5352 > JALGTR01. The sequence goes on along the minus strand of JALGTR010000097.1, from coordinate 11,183 downwards.
GCCCGTATCCGTTGCCGAGCTCGTCGCGCGCGTGCGGGCACTCATCAGGCGCCTGTGCGAGTACAACCACGAAGGCGCCGCCCGCGCTCAGTTCGGCGAGCTGGCGATCGACTACCACCGACGCTGTGTGAGCGTCCATGGCAACGAGGTCGAGCTGACGGCGACCGAGTTCGAGCTGCTGCGCGAGATCGTGGCGCGCCGCGGTCGGCTCGTGAGGCGCGAGGATCTGGTGCGCCGCGTATGGGGAGCCGACGGGGAGGATGCCGGCCGCTCGCTCGACACGCACATAGGGCGGCTGCGCGCGAAGATCGAGGACGATCCGGCGCAGCCGCGTCACATCATCACGGTTCCGCGCGCCGGATATCGCATCGCCGCCTGAGACCGCACTGACCAGCCGAAAGCCGGTGACTGCCGCATGCAGATCAGGTCGATTACACCGCGTCATCTCTCTGTCCCGCTTGAGGAGCCGATCCCGGCGAGCGTCGCGCGGCCGGTGACCCACGAACTGGCGGTCCACCTCGTGCGGGTTGAGTGTGACGACGGCACGGTCGCCTGGGGGGAGGCGTGGCTGAAGGACGCCGAGCGCCCGCGCGAGGCCCTCGCAGAGGCCCTCGATCTGCTCACCCCGCTGCTTCTGGGCGCCGATCCGCTCGATCGCGGCGCGCTCTGGGAGCGCATGGTCGATCGCCTGCTCGCGGGGGACGAGCCGCTGGCGGGCGGAGCCGCCGCACTCAGCGCGCTCGACATCGCACTGTGGGATCTCGCCGGACGATCGGTGGAGCTACCCGTCTTCCGACTTCTCGGCGGCCGCCGCATCGAGCGTCTGGACGCCTACGCGACGGGCATCTACCTCGAGGAGCCGTCGATTGCCGCCGAGAAGGCCAGGCGGATCCTCGAGCAGGGCTTCCGCGCGATCAAGATCAAAGCCGGGGCCGGCGTCGAGAGGGATATCGAGGTGCTCGAGGCCGTGCGCGAGGCAGTCGGGATCGAGGTGCCGCTGCTGGTTGACGCGAACCAGGCGTATGAGCGAGACGAGGCGATGGCCCTCGGCGCAGCGCTCGACCGGCACGAGGTCTTCTGGTATGAGGAGCCGACGCCGCCAGGCGACTGGTCGGACTACGTGGCCCTGCGGCATGCCAACGACACGCCGATCGCAGGCGGTGAGACCCTACGCTCGCCCGGCGCGTTCCTCCGGGCTTTTCAGGCGGGCGCCCTTGACGTGGCGATGCCCGATGTGAGGCTCTGCGGCGGCATCACCGGCATGATGAAGATCGCCGAGCTTGCGCGCTGGATGGGTGTGCGCATCAGCCCGCACAACTGGTCGTCGCCGATCGGCGCCATCGCCTCCGGGCACGCCGCGGTGACGATCCCCGGGTGCCTGATGACCGAGCTTGAGGCTACCCCGACGCCCGTGAGCGAGCGGTTGATCAGCCCGCCGCTGCGGCTCATCGACGGCTTCCTGGCCCTGCCGAAAGGAACGGGCCTGGGCGTCACAGTGGACGAATCTTTCGTCGATCAGTTCGCGATCTGAGCCGGCCCGGCCGGCGGACAGGGGACGCAGATGGCCAGCGACCAGCTCGTTGACAGAGTGCGCAGGGCTCGCGAGCGCCGGCAGGCGGTCATCGACCGCGTCTGCGGGGCCTGCGAGAACAAGTGCTGCGAGCAGATGACGATGATGGGCGGGCAGGACCTGCGCCGTCTCGTCACCGCCATGCTCGTTGATCCGGAGTTCGCGAACCGCGTCCGCTCGGGCCTGAGCTGCGTCGCCGACATCCTCGACCGCGACCTGACCGCGCTGCGACAGGTCGCCGAGCTTCTGGGCGCGAGCGGTTCGGGCGACCCCGATGACTTCGCCGAGCTGCAGCATAACCTCGACCAGTGGGCCGATTTCGTGCGCTGGCTGCGCGGCAGTTTCTCGCTCGATCTCGCCCAGATGCGCCGGCTGCTGCACTTCTCCGCCATTCGCTCGAACACCCTCAATGCTCTCGACCGCTTTCCCGGCGGCCTCGGCGCGCTGGTAAACCTGTCGGGCCCGGAGTCGAGCTTCCGCTTCACCGGCCGCCGCATTGCGCCGCCGCCATGCCTGTTCTACCTCGATGACCGCGGCTGCATCTGCGAGGACGCGAAGCCGGCCAAATGCGCTAACTTCTTCTGCGCCGGTGTCCCGAACCTGCTCGAGGAGTTGCGTCGCGAGCTGGACTTCGATGACTTCGTGCTGGCGAACCTCGATCTGCGCGACTTCGAGATGGTGCTGGACATGATCAGCCTCGAGCGCGACCTCGGGCGCAAGTTTGTCGAGCCCAAGGTGCTGATCGGCGCGCCCGATGGCGCCGTTGACCGCATCAGCGAGGTGATGCGCGCCGCGGGTGAGGAAGTCGAGATCCGGCGCATCGAGCGGCCCGGCCTCCGATCGGCCGCCGAGGTGGGGGAAGAGCTCGGCCAGATCCCCGGAGGTCGCGCCCGCATAGACGTGTACCCCGGAATCGACGGGAACGCGCTCTACGAGCTGGCCCTTGCGCTCGATCGCATCCGCCTGCGCGACGAGCATCCCAGCTACGTCCTCATCGCCGGGCAGCTCAACTCCACGCCGGCCGCCCATCCGCTCTGGGATGACCGCATGATGGCCCAGCCCCTCGGCGCACTGGATCTGTTCGTCATCGAGGACTGACCCCCCACCATCGCTCTGCCCCTGCCCGGTCTACGCTCCTCTGTGCCTGTTGCCAGCTTTCTGCAAGGCATCTGCAAGGCTCCTCGAAGGTCTTGCAGGCCATCCTTCGGCTACGCTTGGGCTGCACATCAGACCCGAGTTCGGCAGGGGGATCAGCGATGGCGCGGCATGACCGATCCGACAGAGAGTACGAACGAGAGGCAGACCGCCTGATCGCGGAAAGCATACGCCGCAGCGGTCGCGGAGAGTACCCATGCTATCAGGAGCGATGGATGGACGAGCTTGCCCGGCGCGAGGTGCCGGGTATCGAACGTGTGGCCGCGCCCACCGGAGGGCAGATCGAGGCCCGGCTCGCAGGGATGGTCGTCGAGGCGAGGCTTACCCGGCGCCAGCGGCTGGTGATCCGCGGCCTCCTGCGAGGTCGGCGGCAGCGGGAGATCGCGGGAATGCTGGGCATCTCCGAGTCGCAGGTCTGTCGAATCAAGCAGGCGGCTGTCCAGCGCATGCGAGAGGCCGGCGTGCTGCCCGACAGATGACGCGCACCGTCGTCGCGGCGGCGTCGGTGCGTGGCTGCGGTGAATCAGCGCTCGCGGATTGCCACGACGTCCGGCGGCAGATCGAGCATGATCCCGCGCTTGGGCACGGTGCGCAGCAGATTGCCGCCGCGCGGCAGCGCCTCCTCGAGCTTGCTGGCGAGGCGCGATTTGTGCGAGTAGATCTGCGCAGGTTCCACGAAGCTCTCCTCACCCCACATGCCCTCGTATATCGCCTCATAGTCCACGCAGCGCTGGGGCCGGCGAGCCAGCACCGCAAGGAGCTTGAACTCCGCAGGGCGCAGGGAGATCTCCCGATCGCCGATGAGAACGCGGTCGGGGCGCTCGGGATCGATCACCAGCAGGCGACCTTCATGGGCGCCTGCCGGAGCGGGCGTCGGCCGCAGACAGGCGTCGGTCCGGCGGCCGGCGCGCGGGTCGATCGGCAGGCGGCAGGCCACTGTCAGGGCGCGCGCGGCCAGCGCAGGGCCCAGGAGACGCTCCAGCAGCCCCTCGTCGGCGTCCGCGAGGTCGGCTCGCGACCTGATGCCGGCGTCGAGCAGCGACAGGATATGCCCGCGCCCGAGGCCTGGCACATGTAGATTGTGCAGCGCCAGCCCCTCCTCCGGCACTCCCGCCGTCACGCTCTCGCCCAGCCGCGCCATCGCCTGCCACTGCCGCCGCGACCAGCCCAGCTCTCGCGCGATCTGCGCCAGCACCTGCAGGGCCCAGCCGACGGCATCGGCGAGCACCACCAGCCGGCCGGCAGGCAGGCATGTGGCGCGCTCCACCTCCAGCGTCGGCAGCGAGCTGCGCCAGTGCCGCAGTGCGAGCACGATCCGCACGGCGCGCTCGCGCCGCCGCGCCCGCTGATCGTCGGGAGCCACGCGTCGCGCTGTCTCCAGCAGCGCCTCGAGCTCCCAGAGATCCTCGCACGGGGCGGAGGGCGAGGCAAAGTCATCCGCGAGCGCCGCTCCCCAGTCCGAGCGCGGGAGAGGGACCTCCTGCGGCTCGTCCGTCAGCGACGCGACCAGCAATGCCTCCAGTTCGTCCGGCGCCTCACCGCCCGTTGCCCGGGCCGCTCGCATCAGCGCCAGAAAACTGCGTGGCAGAAGGCCGCTGGCCCCGCAGACAGCGCCGAGTGGCGTTGGGGTCCATCTGCCGTCGGCCGTCTCGCGCACCAGCTCCTGAGCCGCCGCAATGTCCAGCGCCTCGCGCAGATCGCTGGGGAGCACATCCGCGGGCAGACCGGTCCGCGCGGCAGATAGCGTGCGTCGCCACGCCTCTGCGATCCCGTCCCGCCCGGCCGCGGTCATCGACCCCGCCAGCACACAGACGCGCTGCAGCGGCGACAGACGGCCGAGCTGCGGCTCAAGGCGCGAGAAGCCGTCCTGCACGTAGGTCGAGAGCATCACGTGGCGCTGGACCTCGCCGTCGGCGATCAATACCGCGCGCCCCATCTCGTCGCCGCACCCGAGCCGGCCCGCGCGACCGGCCATGTTCTCGAAGTCGCGTCGGGTGATCGCGCCCAGCGTCGGCTTACCTCCCGGGCCGCCGGAGGTCCACCTGCTGGCATCCACGATCACGTTGCGCGCCGGCAGGTTCACGCCCATCGCCAGCGTCGAGGTGCACACCAGCGCGGAAAGCTCACCGCGAGCGAACCCCGCCTCGAGGATCTCGCGCTCGTCGAATTGCAGGTCCGCGTTGTGCCACGCCACGCCAGCCTCGGCCAGCCGCGAGAGATCGGCCGACGCCCGGGTCGGCTCAAGCCCCGCGAGCTGCTCGACCACCCCGTCTGCCGCCGGGAGCTGTGCCTGCTCGGCAATCGCCCGCGCCATCAGCACGCAGGTGCGGCGATCGCGCACGAAGACCAGCACCGATCCGTCACGCTCGGCGAGACAGGCGGCCACCCGAGCCATGCGCTCACCGGGATCGGTGGGCAGTTCACCCAGCTCGGGCCAGTGCTCCATGCCCTCCGTCCCGTCATTGTGCTGGCGGTAGAAGTACGTGTCGCCGTCGAGCACGCCTTTGCGCAGCTCCACAGGCCGTCTGTCGTCGAGCACGAGCCGCGCGCCGAGCCACCGCGCAATCTCCTCGGCCTCGCCCAGCACGGCCGACAGCCCCACCACCTGCAGGTCGGGGCACTCGGCCACGAGGTCGCCCAGCAGCATCTCCAGGCACGGGCCGCGCCGGGGGTCACCCAGAAGCTGAAGCTCATCGGCGACCACCTCCCCGATGCCCGCCGCCATGGTCGGACGCTCCACCAGCAGCGCGCGCAGCTTCTCAGGCACCGCGACGGTCAGATCCACCTCGCCGCGCGCAATCTCATCCACCTGGTTGCGGCGATCACGCGTCGCGATCGCCACCCGCAGGCCGATCGGCGCGTAACGGCCGGTGAACTCGTGGAACTTCGCCTCCGCGAGCGCCCGCGTCGGGACGAGATAGACCACCCGTCGTCCCGAGAGCGCCGCCTGTATCGCCGCCATCTCCCCGATAAACGTCTTTCCGCTGCTCGTGGGCGCGGAGACCAGCAGGCTCTCACCGGCCAGCACGCCCTCACGCACAGCGCGCTCCTGCACCGGCAGCAGCGTCTCTCCGAACGTTCGCGTCCACGTCTCAAGCACGGCAGAAGGCACATCATGTGCCTCAAGTGATCGTATCCTCATGGTGGGACCCCCTCCGAATCGCCGACGGCTCGTGTAGTGTATCGAACGTGCGTTCTAAAGTCAAGAAGCCGCGCCAACAGCCTCCACCCCCGCGGGAGGAATCGAGCCGCCCGGCGGCGCATATTCGCGACGGCATGGAGCACTCGGAGAGCCCGAACACAGGCGGGGATCCCCGCACGCAGCCGCGGACCATCATCGACCTGCTCCGCGACCCGATCATCATCACCACCATCGTCTCCACCGCGATGCTGCTGATCGTGTTCTACCATGGGCATGATTTCCAGTGGCTACCGTGGAAGGCCCAGCGCGCGAGACTCGGCTGGTTCGGCCTTAACTTCCTCTGCCTGTTCATCGTTCCCGCGCTGATCAACCGCTTCGTCTTCGGGCGTACGCTCGCGGAGGTTGGTCTGACCCTCGGGGACTGGAGGCTCTCGCTGATCTACGCCGCGGCGTTCGGGGCGGTGACCATCCCCACTATCCTCGTCGCCTCGCGCTGGCCGGCCTTCCAGAACTACTACGGCCAGTACTCCTGGGGGCGCTGGGATATCACCTGGCTGATCATCGGACAGGCAGGCTGGGGCGTGTACTTCTTCGCCTGGGAGTTCTTTTTCCGCGGCTTTCTGCTGCAGACGTTCGGGAGGCGCTTTGGCCCGCCCGCGATTGCGCTGCAGACCATGCCATTCGTAATGATGCACTTCGCCAAGCCAGAGGCGGAGAGCTTCGCCGCGATCATCGCCGGTATCGCCCTCGGCTGGTGGGCATGGCGCACGCGGTCGGCGATCGGCCCGTGGCTGCTGCACTGGGCGTGCTCGGCGACGATGATCCTCTCGGTCGTTTTCTGGCCAGCCTGACGTAGCGACGTGAAAGGAGGCCACTGCCGTGATCATTGACGCACACGCGCACATCACCCGGCATAGCGTCGAGGACTGGGAGGCGCGGGACGACAGCATCATCGCCGGCGCCGACGCGCTGGGGATCGACCAGCTCTGCGTCTCCATCACCACGCCCTCGAAGCCCTCGACACTCGAGGACTGCATCATGGTCAACCGCTGGGCGGCGGAGGGAATCGCCCGGCATCCGGACCGGCTGCTCGGCTACGCCTACATCAACCCGGGCTATTTCCAGGAGGCGCTCGACGAGGTCCGCTACTGCATTGAGGAGCTCGGCTTCATCGGCATCAAGACCTACAACGACTATCGCTGCAACGAGCCGGTCTACTATCCCCTCGTCGAGCTGTCGATCGAACTCGGTGTGCCGATCCTCCAGCACGCGGGGCACATGCACTACTACAACGAGGTTCAGCCCCGGATCTCCGACGGCGCGATGGTCGCCGAACTGGCAAATCGCTACCCCGAGGCGATGATCATCTGCGGTCACATCGGCGGCGGGGGCGACTGGGAGTGGACGATCAAGGCCCTGCGCGATGCCCCGACAGCCTACGCCGACACCTCCGGCAGCGTCGTGGACGAGGGCATGATCGAGATGGCGGTCGAGGTGCTCGGCGCCGACAGGCTGCTGTTCGCCTGCGACAACTCCCTGACCGCCGGCATCGGCAAGTTGCAGGGCGCGCAGATCAGCGACGAGGACAAAGAGAAGATCTACGCCGGCAACATGCAGGCGATACTCGCGCGGAGGGGTGAGTGACGATGACCATCGACCTGAACGCGTATCTGGGCCACTGGCCGTTCCGCCGCCTGCGGCACAACACCGCCGACGGCCTGCTGGCGCTGATGGACCGCGCGCAGATCGACATCGCGTGCGTCTCCTCCGCGAGTGCGATCTTCTACAAGAACTCCCAGGCCGGGAACGAGGAGCTTGCCGAGCAGGTCGCCGGCCACGAGGACCGGCTGGTGCCCTTCGCGGTGATCAACCCGAGTTACATCGACTGGGAGCATGACCTGAGGGTTTGCGTGGAGGATTTCGGCGCCAGGGGTCTGCGGCTCTACCCGAACTACCACAACTACGGACTGCGCGATAGCTGCCTCGGCGAGTTGATCTCGGCCGCGACCGAGCACGACCTCGTGGTCTCGTTCCCGGTGCGGCAGATCGACCAGCGCCAGCGCCACTGGCTGCTTCACATCGCCGACCTGTCGCTGGGCGAGCTTGAGGCGCTGGTTGAGCGGCATCCGGATGCGAAGTTCGCCTTCGTCAACGGCCTCGGGTTCACGAACTCGCGGCTCGGCCAGGCGGACAGCGGCCTGCCCGGCAACTACGTGATGGGGATCTCGCGAATGTGCGCGCTGATGACGAACGAGGTGGGGGCGCTGATCGACAGCGTTGGGGTCGAGCGCCTCGTCTTCGGCTCCGGGATGCCCTTTAAGTATCCGGAGGTCTCGAACGTGAAGCTCGCGGCGATGGATGCGACCGAGCAGCAGAAGGAGGCGATCCGCTCAGGCAACGCCCGACGCCTGCTGGGCATGCAGTAAGCGCGCGCCTCACATCTTCTGGAAGATCAGCACGTACTGGTGGTGGATGTTCGAGACGAACGCGTGGGGGATGCCGAGCGGGTAGAGGTTCTTCGAGTCCTGAACGAGGACCGTCAGACCCTTGAGCTGCAGCGAGCACTCGGGCAGCGCCTCGACGGTGCGCGCGATGTCCGCATGGTAGAGGTAGAACTGCGGGCCGTGGCGGAAATCTGAGACGATTACGCACATGTAGGTCCGATCGCGCATGACGCGGGCACATTCGTGGAAGATCGTGCCCAGCTCATCGAGGAAGCGATCGTATCGCTCGATGTTGCCGAGATCGTCATCCTGCTCGCTGTAATGCGTCGGGAGACCGCGGCGGGTGCGCTCTGCCGCGGTCTTCTCGCCGTTCTTGCGGAGAATCCGCCAGTAGGGCGGACTGGTCACGACAAAGTCGAAGCTCTCGGAGGGGATAGCGCTGAGCGCCTCGCGGGCGTCGCCGATGATGATCGCCTGACCGTCCGTCCCCGCGGTCTCAGCGGCCTCGATTACCTCCACGTCGATCTCCGCCGCGGCCAGCCGCTTGCGCGCGACCTCCGCCCAGCGCTCGATCAGCTCGATGCCCACGCCCGTGCGGCCCTCTTCAGCGCAGGCCAGCAGCGTCGAGCCGGTGCCCACGAATGGGTCGAGGACGCGATCACCGCCGCGGGTGAAGAAGCGGATGAGTCGCGCGATATCGCGCTCGGAGAACGTCGCCGGGTGCGTGGCCTTCAGGTCATCGCGCGGCGGCGCGATGGACTCGAGGATGCTCGACTTGAGCTGCCCCATCGCCTCCGCGGCGGCCTCCGGGCCGCGTTTCTCGGCGAGCCACGCGCAGAACTCCTCGAGGAGATCCGGCTGCAGCCACTCACAGGCGGTCTCGGAGCATTCGGAGCGCCAGAAGCTCTTGGTCTCGATGAGCCACTCTCTGTTCGTCAGCTCGTTCAGCCTGTTCCGCGGATCGACGGTGTCGCTCACAGGGCCTGCCCCTCGATGGCTACTGCGATGGTGACTGCGATGTGATAATCATTCGCGGCCGGCCCCGCCGTCACCTTCGGAATCGCCCTGTCACATCGCCCTCCACCCGGCTGCTGCTCGTCGGTGGGGTCTGGCGGCGTCATGCCCGCACCCCCGGCCGGAGGGGTTCGTGGACGCGGTGGCGAAATGCTCGTGGGGCAGTCGGTCGGGCGTACCGGCCGGCTGTCGTAACGCAGTCGTTGCAGGAGGCAGACTTCATGACGTCACGCCGTCCCCCTCGGAACTCCGGCCGCCGACTACTGCTCGGGCTGGCTCGTGTCCTGGCCACCGTGGCCATCGCGGTCCCGGCCAGCGCGATGCTGGCGGAGCTCAATCTGCGCGCGTTCAACTCCCCGCGCATCCTGCCGATCATCGCCACGGGCGAGGGCATCCTGTACGTACTGATCCTCGGCGGCGGACAGGTCGCGGGGCCGGTCTTGCTGCTGACTGTCGCGCTTGCGTTCGTCTTCCGGTTCGGCCTTGCGCTGGCTGCGGCAGCCCTTGCACCGCAGAGCGGCGACCTGATCGCGGGAGCGCAGTACTACTGGGCCTCCTACTGGCCGGCGGCGCTCGTCCAGATACTGCTTGTGGGGCTGATGCTTCGGCTGATCAAGCCGCTGATCGCGCGGCGTCGCGGCCCGCGACTACCGACCTCTCCGGAGCGGGGTCAGCCGCCGACCGACCCGGAGCCGGAACCGGTGGACGAGGAGCGCCGTGAGCTGCTGCTGGCCGCGCTCGGGGAGTCCCCCGAGAAGCCGCCGGAGAGCATTACTGCGCTCGAGGAGATGCAGATCGGCGACCTGGCCGAGATGGCGGAGATCGAGATCGAGGCCGACGAGGAGGCGCAGGAGCTGGCGCTGCCCTTCGGCGAGGGCGAGGAGGAGGAAGAGGAGCCTGAGGCATCCGAGGAGCCCGCTGAGGTGGCCACGGAGGCGGACGAGAGCCTGCCACCCGGTGTGGTTGACGCGACGCCCGGTGCGCGCGTGGAGCAGGGCTCGGAGGCGGAGTCCGGAGAGCAGACTGCTGCAGCCGGGGTGGAGACCGCCGAGAGTGAGCCGCCGGCGCACGGCATCGATGACACGGTCCCGCTTGACCCCGTCTCGCCGCGGCCAGACCAGCTCCCGGAGCTCGGGCGAGTGGAGACGCCGGAGAACCTGCGGGAGATGGTGGACGTCATTGCAGGCGCAACCGGTGCGGGTAGCGACGTCCGCGTGTGGGCGACGCCGGAGGGCCGCACGGTTATCGCGGCGGTTCCATCCGGAACGCCGGCTGCCGGTACCGCCAGACAGGCCGCGGCCGTGGTGCGTGCGAGGCTGGCGCTCGGATCGTGGCTGCAGGCTGAGCCGGACGAGCTGCTTACCGTGGGAGCCCGGCTGGGAGCGTGGGCGCTGCGCGGCCTCGACCCCGAAGGCGCGATCATGCTGCTGCTCGCGGCGAATGGCCCGACCTCGGCCGGGAGGCTCGAGATGACCGCAGGACGGCTCGCCGATGCGCTGGCCGGCCTCGTTGAGCCGGGCGAGGTGGGCGGCCAGGCGGCGGATGCCGCTGAACGGGAACTCGAGCCTGATGCTGACCTCGCCGCTGTCATCGCAGAGGCGGCAGCAGGCAGTCCGGGCCTTGGAGCCTGGGAGTGCTACCGCGACGCCGGGGGGCTGCCGGTGGCCGTGAGTGTTCCGCCCGGCGGCGACTCCCTCAGACTGGCCGAGGCCGCCGTGGAGATGGCGCGAAGCGCTGAGGCGTTCACCGACGCCATCGCTCTCGGCTCGCCGCGGTGGAGTGCGCTGGCCTCGCGCCGCGCCAGTCTGGTCGCACAGTGGGCCACGCTTGGCGACCGGCGTCTGCTGCTCGTCGCGGC
>JALGTR010000096.1 GCA_029821265.1 Candidatus Zipacnadia bacterium | reverse complement strand
CGATGCCTGCTGGTGCACGTGCTCACACGCGGGACCGATCGCCCGCAGTGGCTACGATCTGCAGCTAACACTGCTCGATGACACCTACATCGTGGAGATCGGCAGCGAGCGCGGCGCCGAGCTCGCCGACCGCGCGGCAGATATGCTCAGCGAGGCGGCAGAGGAGCTGTTCGACGAACGCGACAGGCGCCTCAAGAGTGCCTGGGAGAAGTTCGAGCGCCAGGGCAACATCGCCCAGGCGATGCGCTGGATCACGGGGCGAGGTGCTTCTCCTGCGGAAGCTGCTCGCTCGTCTGCCCGGTCTGCAGCTGCTTCGACACCCACGAGTACGTCGAGGACGGCGTCGGCGCCCGGATCCGCTGCTGGGACTCCTGTCACTTCCCCGGCTACTCGCTCGAGGCCAGCGGCTTCAATCCTCGGGAGACCGAGCCCGAGCGGATGTTCCACTACGCGCATCACAAACTGTGCGCGGACACCTTCAGGAAATACGGGCGGCCCGGCTGCGTGGGCTGCGGGCGCTGCGTGCAGATCTGTTCGGCACAGATCGATCTGCCGCGCATCGCTCAGATGATCCGAGAGCGGGGATGGCAATGCCGCGAATGCGCAAATGCCGCGCGCGAGGGGGATGGTGAGAGCTGATGGCCCAGCAGGACAGCCTCTACCTCCCGCGAACCGCGGAGCTTGTCGAGAAGATCGAGGAGAACCCCCTCGAGAAGACATTCGTGTTCGACCTGCTCGACGGCGAACCGATGCCCTACAATCCCGGCCAGTTCATTCTGCTTACCGTGTTCGGAGCGGGCGAAGCTCCCTTCACGCTCTGCAGCATGCCCGGGGACGAGCCGCGCGTGCAGCTTACGGTTCGGCTCTACCCCGGCGGCCGGGTCACCGAGGAGCTGCATGAACTCGAGCCGGGTGCCCACGTCGGCCTCCGTGGTCCCTTCGGGAACGGCTTTCCCATGGATCGCATGCGCGGCCGCGACGTCCTCGTCATCGCCGGCGGCATCGGCATGGCGCCTCAGCGCGGTCTGATCGAGGCGATACTGAACGATCGCGAGGCCTTCGGCGATCTCATCGTCTTCTACGGCATGGCCTCGCCCGAGCAGATGCTCTACAACAGCCTCATGGGTGAGTGGCTGGAGCGTGACGACATCGATCTGCGCCTGACCATCGACCGCCCGCATGCCGACTGGGACTGGAACGTCGGGCTGATCACCACCCTCTTCGAGGACCTCGAGATGGACGCCTCACGGTCCTGCGCCACCGTCGTCGGCCCGCCCGTGATGTATCCGTTCGTGGTCAGGGAACTCGAGGAGATGCAGTTCGAGCCCGAGCACACCTACCTGTCGCTTGAGCGACGCATGGCCTGCGGCGTCGGAAAGTGCGGGCACTGCGCAATCAAGGGCACATATGTGTGTATCGACGGACCGGTCTTTACGCTGACCCAGTTGCGCGAGCTCGAGGCCGAGTAACCGGCCTGTGCCGCGCGAAAAACGCACCCGAGTGGTGAGTTAGATGCTGGCCGCTGCAACATTGAGCGTTGAGCTGATTTTCGGTCTGATGGCCGTGGGCGTGATCCTCGGCGTGCTGCTTAGCCGCTGGCCACGTGCCTGTGGCTGGGCCTGTGCAGCCGTGGTCGCCGGCGCCGCCGGCGCCGCCGCCTACCTCGCCAACATCGTTTTTGCGCAGGGGCACGTCGAGATCATCGCCGGCTCGATAACGGGCGTCCCCGCGCAGCTTGTCCTGCATTTCACGCCGCTGAACGTCATCTTCCTGCTGATGATCCTCGGCCTCGGGCTGGTCGCGACCGTCTACAGCGTCCAGTACGTCGAGAAGGTCGCCGCGGAGAGCCCCGGATCTTCGATGGCCGCGGTGGTCCGCTACTATCCGGCGCTCATGCTTTTCCTCGGCTCGATGGCGGCCGTCGTCTCGATCTCCGACCTGCTCTTCTTCTTCATCGCCTGGACGCTGATGATGCTGCCGGCCTTCCTGCTGATCATCCACGACTACCGCAAGCGCGAGGTCATGCGCGCCGGCCTCAAGTTTCTGCTCTTCAGCATCGTGGGCAACCTCGGTATCCTGCTGGGCATCATCATCCTCTACCGGGCCGGCGGCGATTTCAGCTTCGCCACCGCCCGAGACACCATGACCGCCTTCCTGCAGGTCCAGCCGTGGACAGCTCATCTCGTCTTCGGGCTCCTCATGTTCGGCTTCCTGACGAAGCTTGGCATCTACCCGATGGGCGACTGGCTGCCTGATGCACACCCGGCCGCGCCATCGCCGGTCAGCGCCCTGCTTTCCGGCGTGATGATCAAGCTCGGCGCATATGATATCGCGCACATGGCGCTCGAGCTGATGGGCCGCGCCAACGCATCGTCCAGCGCGATGATGGGATGGGGTATGGCCCTCGCGGCCCTCGGCGCCCTGAGCGTCCTGCTCGGTGGAGCGGCCGCCGCCGCCAACACCGATACCAAGCGCCTGCTGGCATTCAGCTCCGTCAGCCAGTCCGGCTACATACTCGTCTGCCTCGGCATCAGCATGGCCTTCATACCGGTCAGCATGCAGATGGCCGGCCTCGCGTTCGTTGCAGCCATGGTTTTCGTCATCGCCGACGGCATTCACAAGTCCCTGCTGTTCCTTACCGCCGGCTCTGTGCTCCATGCCACCGGCACGCGCGATCTCATGCTGCTCGGTGGCCTGGGCGAGAAGATGCCGGCGACCACGAAGGCCGCGATCGTCGGCGCGCTCTCTGTCGGTGGCATACCGCTGACCGCGGGCTTTGTCGGCAAGTGGCTGCTCTTCCAGTCCGCCCTGCAGGGAGCCGCGTATCAGCCGGCCGTGGCGATCTGGCTGCTCGCGATCGTCGTGGGTAGCATCCTGTCGCTCGCCTACGCGCTGAAGTACGTCGGCGCAACCTACCTCGGCGCCCCCGGCGTGGCCTCGTCTCGCGAGGACGTTCGGGAGGTGCCCCTGAGCATGCGTGTTCCGCAGCTGGTACTGCTGCTCGCCAGCGTCGCTGCCGGATTGTGGCCTTCGCTGATCGTCCGCCCGGCCATCTCCGCATGGGTCACAACCGCCCCTGTCCCTATCTCGGGTATGGCCGGCGGAGCGCTGATGGTCGAGTCAGTGGGCGGTACGACTGCCGGCGGCTACATCCCGCCCGTCATCCTGTTGCTCGTGGGCGTTGCGGCGCTGCTTGCGTGGGGCCTCTCCCGCCTCGGAGGAGCGCCGGTGCGCGAGGTCCGCACCTGGCAGAGCGGCCTCGAGCTGCCCCTGGCCACCACCCGGCTGCCCGCAAGCGGCTGGTACTGGCCCTTCACGCCGGTGCTGCGGAGCATCTACCGGGAGATCCCGATGCCCGATGTACCCGCCCTTTACCCGCGGCCTGACGGCGCCTTCGCGCGCGGGTGGCGCAGATTTGAGAGGACAATCGCAGGGCTTCTGCCGTAGCGCGCTGTACCTGTCGCCCGACGACCATACCGTCGAGAGACGTGGCAACACCGATGACCGACAGTACGTAGCGAGAGGGCAAGGGAACTGAATGAGCCGACACGTGGAACTGGATGAGGACCGGGCTGTGACGGCTGAACAGATCACCGACAGCATGCGCAGAAGGCTCGGAGACGGCCTGCTGGATTCGCGTCCGGCCGGCCCCACGCGCCTGTATTTGACCGTGGATCCCGCGAAGATCGTGGACGCTGCAGATGAGCTCTTCAACGGTCTCGGCGCGCGCTTTGTCATCAGCGCCGGCACCGACGAGCGGGAGAACCGAGGGGGCTTCCGGGTCAGCCACTTCTTCTCATTCGATGACGAGGACCTCTACGTCGCGCTGCATGCTCTTGTCCCTGAGGACGACCCGCGCATCGATTCAATCACCCCCATCATCCCCGGCGCCAACTGGGCCGAGCGCGAGATCCAGGACCTCCTCGGCGTCACCGCCGAGGGCCATCCCGATCCGCGCCGTCTCGTGCTGCCCGACGACTGGCCGGCGGACGTCTACCCGTTGCGCTGTGACTTCGACACCAGGGACAGGCCGGCTTCCGCCGAGGGTATGGCGCCGCCGATGAAGAACCGCCCGGAGGGCGCTGTGATGGTGCCCGTCGGCCCGTACTTCCCCACGCAGCACGAGCCGGAGGCATTCGCGGTCTTCGTTGAGGGCGAGGTCGTGGTGGACTCCGATTACCGCGGCTTCTACAACCACCGCGGTATCGAGAAGCTCGGGTGCGCCGACCTTACCTACAACCAGATCCCCTTCATCGCCGAGCGGATCTGCGGGATCTGCGGCTTCGTACACTCCTGCGCCTACTGCATGGCCGTGGAGAACGCCGCCGGCATCGAGGTCCCGCGGCGCGCGCAGTACATCCGCACGATCTTCCTCGAGCTTGAGCGCCTCCACAGCCACCTGCTCTGGACCGGTGTCGCTGCACACATCATCGGCTTCGATACGCTCTTCATGCAGACCTGGCGGATGCGCGAGCCGGTCATGTGGCTGTGCGAGCAGCTCACGGGCAATCGCAAGACCTACGGGATGAACATCGTCGGCGGCGTCCGGCGCGACCTGCCGGCCGACGCCCACGAGAAGATCGAGAAGGTCATCGCCGACGTTGAGCGCGAGTGGAGTGCACTTACCGACGCCGTTCCGGGTGACCGCACGCTCATCGCCCGCCTCGAGGACGTCGGCACGCTCACGCCCGATCAGGTGCGCCAGACCTGCTGCCTCGGGCCCACTGCACGCGGCTCCGGGGTGGCCATCGACCTGCGCATCGATCATCCGTATGCCGCGTACGGCGAGCTGGAGATGGAGAAGTGCGTCGAGGACGGCTGCGACACGCTTGCGCGCACGCTCGTCCGTCTCGCTGAGACGCCGGTCGCGATCGATATCATCCGGCAGTGCCTCGCGAAGATGCCCGACGGCGAGATCCAGGCCACGATCGACGAGGAGATTCCGCCGGGGCTCGAAGGCATCGGCGCGGTCGAGGCCCCGCGCGGGGAGTCCTTCCACTGGGTCCTCACGGGTGAGAACAACCGTCCGAAGCGCTGGCGGGTGCGCGCGCCAAGCTACCAGAATCTGCAGGCGATCGGGCCGATGATCCACGGCGATGTGCTCGCCGACGTCCCGATCGACATCGGCAGCATCGATCCATGCTACTCCTGCACCGATCGCATGACGGTGATCGACCGACGAAGCGGACAGATGCGCGTGATGACACGAGAGGAGATCCTCGACCGCCGCTGAGTCTTGCGGCCGGGAACGGCACATGAGCCTCACTGACTATACGCAGACAATCGGGTTCGCGTTTGCGAACATGCTGTTGGTGCTGCTGCTGGCGCCGCTGCTTGAGGGCGTCATACGCAAGCTCCGCGCAGTGATCCAGTCGCGCCAGGGCCCGCCGATCGTGCAGCCCTACCTCGACCTGCTTAAGCTTTTGGCCAAGGAGGACCTGCGCGTCACGGCCAGCCCCGTCATCACGTGGGGCCCGCCGGTCTTCCTCGCCGCCATCCTCGTCGCCGCCGGCGTCATGCCCCTCGGTGGCGAGACGGCGGCCGTGGGCGCCGGAGATATCGTGGTCTTCATCGGCCTGCTCGCCCTCGCCAACCTGAGCCTCGCCGCCATGGGCTTCGCCAGCGGCTCCGCATTCTCGGCCCTCGGCGCCAGTCGCGAGATGATGCTCATGCTCACGACCGAGCCCGTCCTGTTCATCTCACTGCTCGCGCTCGGCCTGCAGGGCGAGACGCTGACCTTCGCAGGCCTGCTCGACGCGCCCTACGGCATCGCCACGCTCATCGCCGCGATCGCCTACCTGCTCGCGCTGCAGATGTACGTCGCGAAGGTCCCGTTCGACATCACTGAGGCTGAGACCGAGCTGATGGGCGGGCCTTTGTCCGAGCTTTCCGGCCCGCGCCTGGCGCTCACACAATGGGGCATCTTCGCCAAGCAGTTCATCTACAGCTCGCTCTTCGTGCAGCTCTTCCTGCCCTGGACGCTGCAGTATATCCCGTCGATCGCAGTGGCTGCGCTGGTCAACATCGCCGCCGTCCTCGTCGTCGACGTGGTGGTCGTGGGCATCGTCATGTCCGTCAACCCCCGGCTCCGGCTCGACCAGGCAGTGCGCTATGGCATGACCCTGGTAGGCGTGGCCGCGATCGCCCTGATCTGGGCGGCGATCCTCTGAGCACAACTGGTGCTGATAGCGATGAATGTGCTGGAAACGCTGTGGACAAAAATCAAGCAGGCGCTGATCTGCCTGCGGCCCGGGCGCGTCACGCTGCCATATCCATTTGCGCCGCACGACCCTGAGGAGGGCTTCCGCGGCCTCCCGCGCCTCAATGTGGACAAATGCATCGGCTGCGGCGGCTGCGCGAACGTCTGCCCGGCGCGCCTGATTCGCATCGTTGACAAGGACCAGACCACGCGCGTGCTTGTCTTCCTCTATGAGCGATGCACCTTCTGCGGGCGTTGCGCCGAGGTCTGCCCCGAAGGCGCCATCGAGATGTCGCGCGAGTATGAGCTGTCCACTGACGACGTCCACGATGACATGATCGGCGAATACCACATCTTCATGGGGCCGTGCGAGCGCTGCGGACGGTGCTACCGTCCGCCCAGCGTGCTCGACAAGCTTCAGCAGCCCGGCTTCCGCTCCGACTGCATCGACCGCAAGTGCCCGCCTGAGGGGTGCAGGATCGTGCTCGATGAGGACACAGACGATCGGGCCGAGGCCCCCACTCAGACGGCCTCGAGGTGACCGACGTGATCAGAGACTGGCTGTGCAAGAAGATCCTGCCGCGCGCGCTCTGGGTCTACCACGTAAACTGCGGCGCGTGCAACGGTTGCGACATAGAGGTGCTGGACACCCTGACGCCCTACTACGACGCCGAGCGCTTCGGCATTAAGCTCGTCGGGTCGCCGCGCCACGCCGATGTGCTCCTGGTCTCCGGCCCCATGACGCGTCAGGCCGCTCCGGCCGCGCGCCGGGCGTATGAGGCCGTGCCCGACCCTAAGTTCGTCTTCGCCATCGGCTCCTGCGCCACGGGTGGCGGAATGTGGCACGACACATACAACGTGCTCGGCGGCGCCGACCAGGTCATCCCTGTGGACTTCTACGTCCCCGGGTGTCCGCCACGCCCTGAGGCGATCCTCCACGGCGTTGCCACCGCCCTCGGCCTCACGTCGAAGGAGGTCCACGCCCTCCGCGCGATACAGGAGTGCGACGCCGTTGAATCCTGCGAGCTGCCCGAGGATGAGTGGCTGACCCAGGAGCTGGACTGAGACGGACGCCGACAGGCCGTGAATGTACACGGAAAAGCCCCCACCTCGGACAGGTGGGGGCTCGTCGCATGCGCCCGTGCGGCTCAACGCAGCGCCGTCAGATTCCCGTCCCGACTGGCGAAGATCAGCTCCTCGCTGCCGTCGCCATCGAGATCCGCGCCGACGAGCTTGATCCCCGCGCGCGGGGCCGTCCACCGCCCCAGCAGCGTCCCATCCGCCGGATCCGCCACGAGCAGCGAGCCCTCGAACGTCGTTGCCGCCACCCGCAGGCCCTCATTCGTCGCGAAGGTCGCAACGTCCACAATCGGGTACCCAAGATCCGTCCGCCAGACCAGGTTCCCCTCGCCGTCGATGCGGTAGAGGTTGAAGCTGCGCGAGCCGGCGATCACGTCGCTGCGGCCGTCGGCGGGGACGGTCGCGAGCGCCATCACCTCATCGCCAGTGCTGAACTTGAACAGCAGCTGCCCGTCCGGCGAGACCGCGTGCACGAAACCATCGCGTCCGGCAAAGACCACGTCAGGTCTGCCGTCCCCGGTGATGTCCTCGGCGATCGTCGCGTTCGTTCCAGGGCCCGTCCGCGGCGAGTACCTCCAGATCTGCGAACCGTCCTGATCGTAGACCGGCCAGGAGTGATACTCCGTGCCGGCCACCACCTCGTCCATGCCGTCGCCGTCGAGGTCCGCGGCGGCGCCATACGTGGACTTGCGCACGCTCTCGACGTGCCAGATCTCGTTCCCCTCCGCGTCGATCGCGTAGTATCGCCAGCCCTCGCTCGCGGCGATGACAGCGTCGTGGCCATCGCCATTCAGATCAGCCCCAAACAGGTCGGTGATGATCCCCACGCCGTGGTAGATCGGCATCTCCCACTTCCAGATCTCCTCCCCCTCGGGGGTGAAGGCGTGGATCGTCGCCGTCGTGCCCCCCGCGACGATCGTCGGCTCATCACGCCCCGCGAGGTCCAGGACCGTCACGGCCTGCACGCGGCCGCCGATCTCCTTCTCCCACGCAACCGAGCCATCGCCCTCGAACAGATACAGCTTCCCGTTCGTCGAGCCCGCCAGCACCTCGTCCGCTCCATCGCCGTCAACGTCCGCCGCGTGCAGGGCGATGAACGAGTGCACGGGCACACCAGAGTCCGGCTTCAGTGGGAGCTGCTCGACGCCCTCACGCGTGCCCCAGACTTCAATCTCCGCGATGTAGATCCCGGTGCCCTCGCGCGGGGTCAGGTGGATTCGCAGGTTGCGCGCATGCGTGTCGAGGTCCTCGAACGCGTAGTTGTGCGGCGCATGTCCGGGCGCGCCCCAGTTCCCATGCTCCTCGGTATCGGTGAAATCCACGATCTGGCGGATATCCTCCGCAAATCCGTCATCCGACGCCTCGATCGTGATGTCGCGGACCTGGAAGAGCTTGTTCTTGCTCGAGGACGTCGCGAACCATGCCTTGATGTTGATGTCCTCGATCTGGTAGATCTCGTCGAAGTCCAGTCGCAGCGTTACCGGTACGTCCTCGGGCCACATCGTGCAGTCCTCCGTGGCCTGGATCCTCCCGTCGACGAGGTTGTCCACGGTGTTGGTCTCGGCCTCCGGCGTGAACACGTTCGCCTCAAGCGGCTCCGGTTCGGCCGAGATCTGCAGGTTCGTCTCCGCCGCTGCGAACATTCCGGCATTGCCGGTAAGCAGATAGTTCTCCAGCGTCTCTCCATAGCTCCAGAGCCTGGTCATCTCCGGGACATCCGCGCCGGCGACCTCGGGCTTCTGAACGGGCGGGGCCGCTGCGACCGCCGCCTCGATCATCTGGCGGATCATCTCCGCCGGGATCGCCGCCGCCTCCGGGTAATAGTCCGTCATCGCCCGGCCGCCGGGCTCCGCCGTTCGTCCGGCCTCCGAGTAGCTCGTCACGTTTCCTCGGCCAATGTCGATCTGCAGGTCCTGGCCGCCGTAGAGGTCCAGCGTCTGCCACTGGTATTCGATGCTCTCGGCGTCGAACACCGCCAGCATATCCGGACGCAGCAGCGCGGCGTGGCCGCGAATGTTCGCCTGGCCGGCCAGCGACATCGACTCCTGTGGTCCTCCGACCGCCGCGATCGTCGGCTCGGCGCCGCCGCCACCGACTGCGACCTGGTTGGGTCCGAGGCGAACGAGATGCAGCGGGGAGACGTCCTCGCCCGAGGGGTGCATGAGCGTGAAGAGCGTGATCTGCTCGCCCTCCTCGAGGCGGCCGTTCCAGATGCCCTGCAGCTTCTTCACCACGGGTTCGTCGATGAACTCGTAGCCCTGCCAGTTTTGGCCGTACTCCTCGTCCGCGTCGAGTGTGAAGCGCATCTCGGGGGTCATGCGGATGGCGCAGTGCTGGCCATCCTGCTCGATCGTGATGCCATCCTCGCCGAGCTCTACGTCGCCGATGGTGTGCCAGAGGATCCGGAAGCTGTAGTCGCCGGCCTCCACCGCCTCCATCTCATCGGCCACGAGGAACCAGCCACCCTTCAACCAGAAGATGTTGCGGTGCCAGTTCACGCCCGCGTAGTCGTTCAGCGCGGTCTCGGAAAAGCCCACGTCCGGAAGATCGCGCAGGTGCTCAAGCTCGCAGAACTCGGGTAGGGCCTCGGACTGGCCGTCGCGCAGCACCAGGGCCGTCGAGTGATACTTGGGCAGCGAGGCCATGTATGACGCATCAGCCAGCCATATACGCCCGTTCGCGGTCATGCGTGAGATCGAGTTGCCATCGTAATGGTGATGGCCGCCGTTGTTCAGGCCGTCGAGCAGCAGATACTGGTCCTCAGGCTCGAAGCCGTTGCGGAATGTCACCTTGTCGATGGCCTGCTCGAGGGGCACCTCGTCGGGCCCGCCCCAGCTCTCCCAGTAGGTCGGATCGAGCGGAAAGCCAATGGTTCCCAGCAGGTCTACCGGCTCCTGCGGCTCGACGTTCGTCGCGAACCACCCGGGTGAAAGCCGCCCGGAGACCTCCTGTTTCTTCTCGATCGCCCACGCGAAACGCCCATCGCGGTAGTAGTACTCGGCCGCGTGCAAAAACGGCATCTCGGACCACCAGCCGGTGTAGGCGCCGGTGTCCCCGTATGTCACCTGATAGCCGAGGTTGTCCATCCCGATGATCGCGTAGTCCCCGCTGCGGGCGGCGTTCCCGTTCTCGAAGTACTCGAAGTAGGGCTTCGACAGGCAGTACCGGATCGTGTGGTAGAGCGTCAGCCACTGGTAGCCGTTGCAGTCCTCCCAGGGCTTGAACTGCTGCGCCTGATATTGGAAGACCCTGTCGGCGATCTCTACCCAGCGGGTGCCCTCACCGGCATTGTAGTACTTCTCGAAGTACTCGCCGGCATAGAGACAGCCGAGCGCGGGGAAGGTCTGGTGGTTGTGGCGCACGTGCGTGCTGCCCACCGCCGACGCCGCCGACGGCGCAACCGCCTCGGTCATCCACTCGAAGAGCACTCGCGTGACCTCCAGCCGCTGCTCATCGGTCAGCACCGGCGATTCCTCGAGCACATCCCACGCCGGGAGGACGCGGTAGGCCGTGAAGTCCGAGTCGAACCCCCACGGGCCGCCGAAGACCGTCGGGCCCTCGTCGCGCCACTGCTTCGCCTTCAGAACCATCCACGCGAAGCCCCGAGCCAGCCCCTCGATCTGCGTCCGCTGGTAGTCCTCACCCACGCTCGCGATGCGGCTGAACAGGCCCGTATGTCGCCCCGTCTCGAGGTCCTGCTGAGCCTGCTCCTGAAGCCGCTCAAACCATGCGTCGTCGGGATTTTGGTTGAATGCACTCCCCCAGCGGCGCTGCGCCTCGGCCGACAGGTCAACCAGCAGCATCCGGTCGAGCACGAGGTCCTCGCCCGCCGTGAGCTGCTCGCGCAGGGCGGCGATGCCCGCGCTGGCGCCCGCCGGGTCGCTGGCGCCGATCGAAAGCACATTCTGCCCCGTACCCCACGGGTCATGGACGGTGCGCACCTCGTAGCCGCCCTCCCCGGGGTAGACGTGGTCGGCGAAGATGTAGCCGTGCGAGTACAGATACAGCATCGCCGGGTTGTCGGCGACGTTGCCGATCACGATGGTGGTCTGCTCACTCATCTCCTCGCGATCGATCTCGTCCCCGTTGACGATCGGCAGCTCGACGCCGGTGAGGTCGCGGACAAGCTCCTGGACCTGTGTGGCCGCCGCCTGCCACGTGTCGTCCGCCGGCACAACGATCACCGCCTGCGCCTCGCCGCCGGTCACCACAGGTGTGTCCAGCACCAGCGGCTTCGCCTCCTCGACGTCCATGAAGCTTTGCAGGTCGCTCTTCGCCAGACGGATGTTGTCGATGAAGCAGTCGAACTGTGTCGCCGGATCCGATGTCCCGATGTAGAACCGCAGCCTCACCACGGAGCTCAAGTCGTTCGTATCGATCATGCCCGGCTCCCACGCGAGCACGTCACTGAACCCGCGCGTGAGCTCGATGGTCGTCATCTCAGTCCCGATCGGCCTGCCCCAGCTCATGTAGCTCAGGACGCACTCCTCGGCGGCGTTGTAGCCCCGGACGTAGAGCGCCCGAGTCGTCTCGGGCAGACTCGTCCAGGCGTCGAACATGATCTTCTGCCCGCGCATGTCCACGTCGCCTATCTCGAAATCGACCGAGAGGTACGAGTTCCCCGTCGCGTTCTCGGGCGAAACGCCGTACAGATGCACACTCGCGTCGCCCTCGGACATATACTGCGGGTCGGTGTTCAGCTCAAGCGTGGTCTCCGGCCAGTCGCCGCCGCCAGAGACACTGACGCCCTCCAGCGTGTCACAGTCATGCAGCATGACTGGCTGCGGTGCCTCCTGCGCCCAGCTGCCCGCTGTGACGAGCACGCATATCACGACCAGAATCGGCAGTCTGACGACATATGATTTCAGCTTCATCTGTCTTCTCCTTTGCGCTCACGGCTGCGCGGAAGCCTCAGAGGACAACCACGCCATCATCTGTGATCTCATACGACTGACCGCCGAGGATCATCAGTGCCAGCGCCTCGCTCGTGATATCCTCGACCGCTATTCCGCTGCCCATGTTCACCGCCAGCAGATCATCGTCGATACGCGCAATCTCGGCGTTCCCGATTCGCTCTGTCTGCACCTCCGCCGGCTCCAGCCCCTCGTGCCCCGCCGCCAGCACCACCCCGAGGTTCCGCGATTCCACCAGCCCCGCGGGCACAAACCGCAGGTGATACTGGTTATACCACTGGTCCGAGGGCTTGTCCGGATTCGGCTTTGGCTCCCAGCCCTCGTCGAGCACGAAGAATGCGTTCTGGTGGTATAGGAAGCTCGCTTCCAGCCGCGACCCGTCACGCCTCAGCGTGAACGTCCGCGCCTGCTCGTCCACCTGGAACTCGTTCCACGAGTGGATATTCCACTCAAGCGCCGAGACAATCCCGGGCTGTGCTACGAACTCATCGACCATAAAGAACGCGCCGTGATCCTTCAGATACACCACGTGGCGCCTGCACCGTCGGGCTCGCTGGGCGTAGCTCGCATCCGCCGTCCCGCGCATGTAGACGATACGATCGTCCTCGAAGCCGTTCTCGATCGCCCCCACCGACTCGTGAGAGCGCATGAGCTGCCCCGCGTCCGAAAGCGTCACGCAGTTGTGCGACTTCGTATGCCAGACGTAATTCGCGTGATGGTTCGACGCGTATCCGTCGTAGTAGCCCGCCGGCATCGCCATGCATTTGCCCGCAACGTGGATCACGAAGTCGTTGTTGTTCGCATGCGAGTGGCTGATCGCCCCGAACGGGGAGGAGCGGAAGATCAAAGCGATGTCGCGGCTTCGGTCCTCCAGCATCGTCCGCACCGCAGCCCACCCGGCGGCGGGGAAGATCCGACTCGCCCGCTCCTGCTCGACGGCCGCCGCTTCATATTGCGCCGGCTCGGCGAGGTAGTCCTGCGCCGAAAAGCGCGGGATGCTGCGCGAGGGCGGCTCCTCAAGCGTCTCCGCCTCGGCCAGAAACTCCTCCGCGTAGCGGTGGATCGCCGCGGGCGCGTCGGTCTCTCGCGCGATGCGCGCCACCAGCTGCCCGTTGGCCAGCCATGTCCCCCGCCAGCGCTCCGAGTGGTCGCCGAAACCCATCCACTCCGCGTAGGGCGGGAAGCACCAGCGGCGCCAGCGGGCGTGGCCAGCCCAGAACGGTCGCCGATAGAGATCAACGTAGCAGCCTCGCTTCAGGGCAGTGGCGAACATCGTCATGATATTGACGTAGGCCAGGCCGTACGACGGTCCTTCCGCCCAGGCGCCATCGTCGCCCGCCCAGACCGGCCAGATGCCGCATAGCACCGGCCGTAGCCAGTCCAGCCAGCGTCGCGCCGCCGGGATGTGTTCGTGGAAGACCATCCCCAGCAACGCAAGGAAGACGATCTCCCTGCCCGCGTGCGAATCAAACCGCGTCACGCCGTAACAGCCGCGGTCGTGCATGTGCTCGAAGGTAATCTCACCCCGCCGGCGATACTGCTCGATCACCCTCGCCCGCTCCTCGTCCGTGAACTGATCCCACACCCAGTCGGCCGCCTTCGAGCCGTGCCAGATCACCGACATGTGCGCCTCGTCGTTGTGGCTGATATGACTCGATCCCTCCGGATCCCACTGCGAGATGCTCGCCAGCCGTTCGCATGCCGCCCGTGCGTAACGTTCATCACCCGACGCCAGCCACGCCAGCGCGAGCACCTCCGCGCCCTTCACGAAGCGCCGCGATTCCCACATGATCGGCCCCCACACCTGAAAGAATGCCCGGTAGTCCGTCTGCCGATCCGGCAGGAATGGCGGCTCTTCGATCTCGTGGTCCTCGGCCAAAAGCTCGTCGGCCAGTTGCTTCAGCTCCGCCCACTGCTCCGCTCGAAGATCCTCACGCGAAGCGCGGATCGCCTCAATCTGCTCGGGACGCACGTAGATTCGCGGGTGTCCCTCCGGCAGCCGCTTAAGCCACTCGGCGGCGCCGGGTACCTCAACCGTAACCGCGTCCTCGCCGACATCGAATGAGAACGTGCTGGCCTGTCCGGCCGCGCTGCCCCAGGTCCACCAGTAGCGCCCCGGTTCGAGAGCGTTGGTGGGCAGAAACATCGGATCCTCGAGGTCCTCAATCTGCAGGACGACGTCGCTCAGCGCCTCATCCCGTGCGACGGTCAGCCAGAAGTGCTCCTGGCCGCCCTGGGGCTTCCATGCGAAGACCGGCGGATTGGTCTGCGGCCGAGCGCCGTCGCGCGGCTGGCGCGGGTCAATGTGTGCGTATACGATTGCACGCCAAAGGCGAGGCTTCACCGGGGTCATTTCGCCGCAGGGCCTGCCGGGACCTCATCACCGTCGGAAATGCTGCAGGTCCGGTGCAACTCGCCGGAGGCTGCCGCGCGTGGGAGATCGGCCGAGGATGTCGTGATGGTCGAGGAGCGCGATCTGTCGGCTTGACCGCACCGCGCATGCGCCGGTAGACTTTCACCCACGAGATCAACGAGCGGGCGCAGCTTCGGGAGGCCCATCATGCTGATCGGGATACCCACTGAGGTGCAGGACAACGAGAATCGCGTCGGTGCCACGCCAGAGGGCGTCCGCGCGCTGGCGCGGGCCGGCCATTTCGTGCTCGTTGAGGCCGGAGCGGGGGAGGGGGCGGGCTTCTCGGATGACGAATACCGGGCGGTCGGGGCGGAGATCGCGCCGGATGCGCAGTACACGTGGGAGAACGCCGAGCTCGTCGTGAAGGTGAAGCAGCCCACGGAGGAGGAGACCGAGCTCTTCCCCGATGGCGGAGCGCTCTTCTCATACACACACACCGAGACGCGTCCGTGGCTCGCGCAGGCCTTCCTGGATCATTCCATGACCGTGATCTCCTTTGAGCGCGTGCGGCTCCCCGACGGGAGGCTGCCACTGCTTGAGCCGATGAGCCGCATCGCGGGGCATATGGCGGTCGTCATCGGCGCGCAGCTTCTGCAGACGGTTCACGGCGGGCGCGGGGTGATGGTGGGCGAGGTGCCTGGCGCGGGACGGGCCGAGGTGGCGATCATCGGCGGCGGAACCGTCGGCGAGTGGGCTGCGAGGACGGCGCTCGGGCTCGGCGCGGCAGTGACTGTCTTCGAGCTGCGCGATGAGCGAAGGGCGCAGCTTGAGGACGAGCTGCCCGGCGTTCGTGCGGTCGCGCCGGAGGCTGACGCACTGGCTGAGGTGGTGGCGCGCGCATCACTGCTCGTCAACGGGGCGACGATCCTGCAGGACGCCGACGAGCACGTGGTGACCCGCGAGATGGTGCGTCAGATGCGTGACGGCTCGGTGATCATCGACGTCACTGCCGAGCCACGTGGCGCGATCGAGACCTCAGTGCGGAAGACCACGCACTCTGACCCCACCTTCATCGAGGAGGGTGTTGTGCACTACGTGGTCCCCAACATCCCGGGCGTCGTCCCGCGCACGTCGGCCCTCGCCCTCGAGCACGCAACACTGCCGTTCACGCTGGCCCTCGCCAACATAGGTATCGACCGCGCGATCGAGGAGGATGATGCGCTCGCAGCCGGCCTCCTCTGCCTCGACGGTCGACCGGTGGCCGATGACATTGCGGCGCAGGTGTAGGGAGCGCGCCCGGGAGAAGGCACGAAAAAACGCCCGACCCCAACGGGCCGGGCGTTTCGCTGTCTGGTTCGGGTGCGCTTTACCACGTGTTGGGTGAGTCGGCCGCGGGGGCGTCCTCGACCACCACAACGTTGGCGGCGCGGGGGCCCTTGGCGTCCTGCTCGATGTCGAACTGCACCTTTGCGCCCTCGCTCAGGCTCTTATAGCCCTCACCGGCGATGGCGGAGTAGTGCACGAATGCATCCTCGCCATCCTCGCACTCGATGAAGCCGAAGCCCTTTGAGTCGTCGAACCATTTGACTGTTCCTGTCGCCATGTTCCATGTCTCCCGTCTGTGTATTCGCAGCATCTTTGCTCGTTCGCCAGGAGACAAGTCTCATGAGCGACTCGAACAACGACCCTCCGTGCGGGGTATCCCGCATATGTTGTTGTAACCATACACGAGATCTCGGTTTTGCGCAAGGGATTTCTTGAATCCACGGGATGTGGCAGAAGGCGGCGGACAGAGCAACGACGAAGAAGACGTCAATGCGCAAGGCAAGAGGGCGACGAATGGACTGCTACACCGACGAGTGGCGGCGCACGAAGCCGGACCTGACGGTGTACCTGCCTGGCGGGCCGGATAGCCGCGACAGCGAGAACCAGCACCTCCTCGTGGTTCCGACCCCCGAGCGCACGTTCCTGGCGTTCTGGACGCAGGCGACACGCGAGAACGCGCCCGATCAGCGCTGCGTGTTGAGCCGGTCGGAGGACCAGGGCGAGACGTGGTCGGAGCCGATCGAGATCGCCGGGCCGGCCACCGACGGCAGGATCGCGAGCTGGGGATTCCCGGTCGTGGTACCCTACACAGGACGCGTGTACTTCTTCTACAACAAGAACGTGGGCGTCGAGGACGTGCGCGAGGACACCACCGGCGAATGTCGCTACCGGTGGTCTGATGATGACGGGCGGACGTGGAGCGACGAGCATGGCACGGTGGAGATTCGGGCGTCGGCGCTGAGCCATCCGAACCCGGAGGTGCCCCCGAGCTGGATCTGCTACCAGGTTCCGATCATGACCCCGGAGGGCGCGGTGCTGGCCGGTTTCACACGCTGGGCGTCCCGCGCGGTCGCAGGCGATGTGGGGCTTTTTGAGCTGGACTCGGAAGTGTGGTTCCTCCGCTTCGAGAACATACTCACCGCCGAGGACCCGATGGCGCTGAAGGTCTCGACGTGGCCTCATGGTGCACACGCCCTGCGCGTGCCACGTCCTGACGACCAGAGCGTGAGCGTGGCGCAGGAGCCATCGATCCAGCCGCTACCGGACGGTCGGCTCATCTGCGTGATGCGTACCCTCACCGGGAGCATCTGGTTCGCGCTGTCGGGTGATGACGGGCGCAGTTGGGATGACCCGCGTCCACTGCGCTACTGCCCCGGGGGACCGGAGATCAACCAGCCGATCGCGCCCTGCCCGCTCTACCGGCTCCGCGACGGCCGCTACCTGCTCGTGTTTCACAACAACGACGGGACGGCGCACGGCGGCAGCGGCCCGGCCGACTACAGGCTGAACCGCCGCCCGGCGTTTATCGCAACAGGGCGCTACATCGACGACCCTGACCACCCGATCATCTTCGGTCGGCCGCGCGAGATCATGGATTCGGCAGGCGTGCCGGTTGGGCCGAATGATCGCACCGAGGTCGCGACGTACACGAGCTTCTTCGAGTTCGAAGGCCGACGCTACCTGTGGTACCCCGACCGAAAGCACTTTCTGCTGGGCAGAATCGTCAGAGGCAGCGACGTGCAGGATTGGGCGCACTGATTGCTGCTGGATGACGTGCAGGAGGCAGCCATGAAGGAGATCATGCTGGCCGCGCTTGTGATGGGGCCCTTTTCGGGCGTCGATCTGGAGACCATCACCGAGACGCCGATTCTCGGCACGGAGCCGATCATGGAGGTCGTGGGCGAAGACCTTCTGGAGTATGGCGAGGGGATGCAGCTCGTCTCCTATGACGGCGATCCGGCCGTCAGGGCGGAGAGCGACGAGTTCTTCCTTGAGGTCAGGCGGGAGCTGCCCGCGGGTCAATACGGAATCGTCGTGGAGGCATCGGCGCCCAACAACGGCGCTGACTCGTTGTGGGTCGTCGTGGACGGAGAGCAACAGGATGCGCCCTTCCGGCTGGCGATCGATGCGATGTCCGAGCGCACCGCCTCCGTGAGCTTCGATCAGGCGGGCGAGCATACGATCCGGCTGATCCTGCGGGAGGCCCCGGGAGTGACGGTGCGCCGATTGGCGCTGCGGCGCAATACGGTGAACGTTCCGCGCGATCCGATGCTCCCGGAGCTCGCAGATGAGCACCCACGGTTTCTCTTCACCGCTGAGGACATCCCCGCGATGCGCGAGAGGCTTGACCATCCTGTGGTGCAGCGGTTCTACGACCCGCCGGGGGTGCTGACGGCGGATCCGCCGGAGTTTCGGCCCGGACAGCGGAACGGCGGTGCCTTCCGCCGCATGCCGCACTACGCACTCTCGTACGTGCTTGAGCCGACGCAGGAGAAGCTCGACGGCCTGCTCAGGTGGCTGGAGATGGCGGCGACCTACCCGCACACCGGCGCGGACCTCGACGCGGAGTACTTCATGGAGGGCGTGGCGCTGACGTACGACTGGATCTACGAGGACATCCCGGAGGACCTTCGACAGGACCTGCGCGAGCTGTTCGTTCGGCAGGCGAGTCATATCTATGAGCTGTCGCTGAACGGTCGGACGGGCGGTGGGCTGAGCTTCCAGCAGAATCACTACTGGTTCGCGCATCTGGCGCTGATTCTCGCGGCGGGGGCGGTCTACGGCGAGGTGCCCGAGGCCCGCGAGTGGCTCGCGTGGGGCTGGGATCGCGCCGAGCGGATCTTCCTGACGTTCAGCCCGGATGGCGGTTTCCACGAGGGGCCGGCATACTGGGATTTCTCGATGCCCACCCTGTATATGCTCGTCGGGCTGTACGAGGGCCTGACCGGCCTGCACGTCCCATGGGCCGACCGAGGGCTTGAGGGCCAGGCGATCTTCCGCTTCCATCACTACTACCCGGGCTTCGAGGGCACCGCCACGCTGGAAGACACGACCGTCCCGAAGGGCGGGACGGCAACGCACCTGCTGCTGTGGGAGGCGAAGCGCTTCCAGGATCCGGTCGTGCAGGGCCTGGCGGAGATGCTGGACACCGCGCCGGGCACGTCGGCCTACGAATTCCTCTACCTCGACGAAGACCTCGAAGCCGTCGATCCGCTCGAGGTTCTGCCGCTGGCGCAGTACTACCCGGACATCGAGACGGCGTTCGCTCGGACCTCGTGGGAGGACGACGCGAACTACGTGGCAATGGTGAGCCGGCCTCTCGGCGGCCATCTGTGGGCGGAGCTGGCCGCACGATTCGGTCTGTCAGGCACCGGGCATAACCATCCCGAGCAGGGGCACTTTATCCTGTTTGGTCGCGGCGAAGTGCTTGCGCATGACCCCGGCTACACCTACGAGAAGAGGACGCGCAACCACAACACGATACTCGTCGACGGGCAGGGGCAGTACGGCGATGGCGAGATGTGGCCGGGGCCGAAGCCCGGGCGGGCGCGCATGACCGGCTTCGTGACCGAGGATGGCATCACGATCATCGAGGCAGACCCCAGCTCGGCGTATCCCGAGGACCTGGGGCTGACGCAGTTCACGCGTACGCTCGTGCTGGCCGGCGACGTGGTGGTAGTGCACGATCAGCTTGCGGCGGATCAGCCGCGGACGTTCTCGTGGTTGCTCCATCATATCGGCGAGATCGAGCAGACAGCCAACGCGTGGGAGATCACGCGCGGCGACGCCCAGCTTACGGTGTTGCCGCTGGAGCCGCAGGAGTTCAGCGCGGAGGCCAGCAGGTATCTGCCGGTCTACGTCCACCCGACGCGTGATCACACACCGGACGAGGACGCCGAGATCGGCCTGTTGCAGCTTGACGCCGGGCCAACCGAACAGACGAGCTTCCTCGTGCCGATGGTCATTAGCGACGCCGGAGCCGCCGTGCCGCAAGTCGAGCGCATCGGCGACGATCAGTTCCATGGCGTGCGCATCGGGGACACCATCGTGGCATTCAACCCCGGAGGCGGGCAGATCGAGGTGCCGCTGCCCGATGGCGCGACCTTCACGACCGACGCGCGCACTGTCGTGGCGACGATCGCCGACGGCGCGCAGCGGGTGGTGGAGCTTGAGCGCGAGGCGTGGACGCCGGGCGCACTGGAGCAGTAGACAGAGTGGGCGCCATGGCGCGCGGTCTTGCCGCGGGAGCGCGGCTGTGCTATCGTGCAGACGCACCTGCGCACTACGGATGCTTCCGCGACAGGAACCTCCAGCGATGAGAATCGCGCTCTTCACGAACACCTATCCGCCGAGCCTCAACGGCGTCGCGAACTGCACGCACTTTTACCGCCTCGGGCTGAGCGAGCTGGGGCA
Organism: Candidatus Zipacnadia bacterium; assembly: GCA_029821265.1. Classification (GTDB taxonomy): domain Bacteria; phylum Armatimonadota; class Zipacnadia; order Zipacnadales; family UBA5352; genus JALGTR01. The sequence continues at coordinate 14,091 of JALGTR010000096.1, read as the reverse complement.
CGAGGTGCATGTATTCGCGCCCGCGCCGGAGGACGACGATCCTTTTGCTGATGACCCCTACGTCCATCGTTACCCGTCCGCGAGAGTGCCCGGCGAGGTCGATTACAGGGTGGCGCTGCCGTCGCCCTTCGCGCGGGAGATACCGCGGACGCTGGGCCGGCTTCGCTTCGACCTTGTGCACTGCCAGCACCCGGCATGGGTGGGACGCTGGGGGCAGGACTGGGCGCGGCGGAACGATCTGCCGGTCGTCGCGACCGCCCACACGCAGTACGAGCTGTTCGCGGGTCGGTTGCCGCTGCCGAGGGCATGGGTCGAGTCGTTGATCATCCGCCACGTGACCGGGTTTTTCAACGCCTGCGACATCATCACAACGCCGGTGGGATGGATGCGGCAAAAGCTGGTTGACAGCGGCGTCCACACACCGATCGAGCTTGTGCGCAATCCAGTGGATCTGCGAGGGCTGTTGGAGCCGCGTCGTGACGAGACGCGGCGCTCGTTGGGGCTGGAGGACGGGGAGACCGTCATCGGCTACCTCGGGCGCGTGTCGCCGGAGAAGCAGCTCGGGATGGTGATCGACGCGGTGGAGCGGCTCTCGGAGAAGAGACCGGGGGTGCGGCTGCTGGTCGTCGGCGACGGAGGCGCGATGGACGACGTCCGCCGGGCGGCACGCTCGCGCCTGGGCGATCGGGCGATCCTGGCCGGGTCGGTACCCCACAACAAGGTCGCGCACTACCACGCGGCGATGGACGTCTTCGCGACGGCCAGTCGGAGCGAGACGCAGCCGCTGGCATACACGGAGGCGATGTACGTCGGGACTCCGGTGGTGGCGCTGGCCACGCCCGGGGCCGCGGACATGATCCACGACGGGGACAACGGCCTGCTGGTTCTCCCCGAGCGCGGCGCGGAGGGGCTGGCCGAGGCAATCTGCCGGGTGATCGAAGACAGGCAGCTTGCGGAGAGGCTTCGCGAGGGCGGGAGGCGTTTCGCCGAGTCGTGTCACTACCCGTCGGTAGCCAGGCGGCTCGAAGAGGTGTACGAGCTGGCGATCGAGCGCCATGGCACGCCGGTATGAGCGGGTGTCAGTATCTGCGGATCAGCGCGCGTCAATGTCAAGCACCGCGGCTCCCGAGACCTCGCTCTCCTTGACCTGCCGTAGGGCCTCGTTCGCCTCCTCCAGCGGGAACGTGGTTACGGTGGTCTCAATGGGTATCTCCCCCGCGAGGCGCATGAGGTCCTCGCCGTCCTCGCGCGTGGCGTTCATCACCGAACGCAAGACGCGCTCGCCGTAGATCAGATCATACTCAAACTGAGGGATCGGCGACATGTGGATACCGGCGCAGACGAGCTGTCCGCCCCGCTCAAGGACCCGGAGCATCGGCGGGATCAGCTCGCCGACCGGCGCGAAGATGATCGCCGAGCGCAGCTTCACGCCGGGATCGTCCCCGACCTCGCCCACCCACGTCGCGCCCATCTCCCGCGCGAAGTTGCGGTGCCGCTCGGTGTGACTGAAGACGTATGTCTCGCACCCCCAGTGCTGTGCCACCTGGATCGCGATATGCGCCGATGCCCCGAAGCCGACCAGCCCCAGGGTCGGCGCATTCTCGGCGTCGGCGAGGCGCAGGGAGCGATAGCCGATGATCCCCGCACACATCAATGGGGCAGCGTGGGCGTCGTCAATCTCTTCGGGCACAGGGTAGGCGAACTCCTCGCCCACGAGTGTGTACTCCGCGTAGCCGCCATCGACATCCCAGCCGGTGAACTTCGCGTCGGGACAGAGGTTTTCGAGGCCACGCTGCCGGAACTCGCACTCCTCGGGCGTGGACCACAGCCAGGCGATGCCGACACGGTCGCCAGATCGAGATCACCCTCCGCCTCATGCAGGTCGGTGTGACAGACCCCGCACGCTCGGACTTTCACGCGTATCTGACCCGGTCCCGGCTGCGGGTCGTCGACCTCCTCCAGGCTCAGGGGCTCCTCGGTGATGTCGGCCTGTTCGTGCAACACCATAGCGCGCATCCTGTTCACTACCTTTGTCTAAATGTTCTTCCGGAGCACGGATATTCCTGCGCTGCGGCGCGGATCGCCGCATGGCCGGAGGGCGCCGGATGGACCATCCAGGCCGCTCCCCCCGCCCGCCAGGGGTTCGGCGTGCCACCGTCACTGGAGGGTGCTCGCGCTCGAGAATCATGGAAGAGCTGCAGTGCGGTGCCGCAGGACCGGACCTCCCGCCCGGCGAACTGACGGGCACAGGAGGGATGGTTATGGAATACCGCACACTTGGCGGATGCGGCGTGAAGGTCAGCGAGCTGTGCCTGGGCACGATGATGTTTGGAGGGCCGACGCCGGACGACGAATCGCAGCGGATGATCAACGTTGCGATCGACGCGGGGATAAACTTCCTCGACACCGCGGACAAGTACAATCAGGGCGAATCCGAGCGCGTGGTGGGCAGGGCGATCGCGAACCGGCGCGAGGAGATCGTGCTGGCGACGAAGGTGACACTGCCGATGGGCGAGGGGCCGAACATGTCGGGCTCATCGCGCAAGCACATCATTGAGGGCTGCGAGGCCTCCCTTCGGCGCCTGGGGACGGACTACATCGACCTGTACTACCTGCACAAGCCCGATCCGGAGACGCCGATCGAGGAATCGCTGTCGGCGATGGACCACCTCGTGCGGCAGGGCAAGGTGCTGTATGTAGGGTTGAGCAACTTCCCGGCGTGGCGCGTGGCGGATGCGCTGGGGGTGCAGGCGATTCAGGGCTGGGACCCTGTCGCGGCGGTGCAGCCGCTGTATAACGTGGCCAACCGGGACATCGAGGTGGAGCTGCTACCTGCCTGCGATGAGCTGGGGCTGGGCGTGGTGACCTACAGCCCGATCGCACGGGGCGTGCTGACCGGGAAGTACGTACAGGGCCAGGAGCCGCCGCCGGACTCGCGGGTAGGGCGCGGCAATGAGCGGATCATGCAGACAGAGTTTCGGCCGAGTAACCTCGAGCTGGCGCAGCAGTTCGTGGCGTTGGCGGAGGAGATCGGCTGCACGGGAGCGCAGCTTGCGGTGGCGTGGGTGATGGCCAACGAGCTGGTGACGTGCCCGATCATCGGGCCGCGGACGATGGAGCAGCTTGAGGACAACCTCGGGGCGCTCGATGTCGAGATCACGCCTGAGATAGAGACGCGGATCGACGAGATGGTGCCTCCGGGCGAGCACTCGGGGTATGGATTCCAGGACCCGGTCTTTCCGGTGACGGGGCGGGTTCTTCGGTAGCTGAGCGATCTGTCATAACGCCTGCCGACGAGTGCGCGACGTGGAACGAGAACCAGTGACGGCGACGGCCGTGAAGCCGTCGCCGTCCGCCGTTTGCCGTCAGCCTCTCGCCTGCCGCTCAGATGTCCCAGTACTCATTGATCGGGTCCTGATAGGCGCTGATGTTGCCGTCGCGAACGTCCGCGACCTTCACGGGCTCATTGGCGTGCGCTGACTCGTAGAGCGCGAAGCACAGTGACTTGGCCTGCAGCGCCTCCTCGGCGTCGATCTCCGGCTTGCGGCCATCGGCGACGGCCTCGATGAAGTCCCAGCACTCGATGGCGATGCCGTCGGTGATGCCGTAGGGGAAGAGCTGGTGCTTCTCCTCGTCGGACAGGGTGCCCATGAACTGCTCCTCGATCTGTTCGTAGGGCACCTTCGTTCCGTCCTGCAGTGTGAGGTCGGCGCCGAACTGGAAGGGGTGTTGCCACTCCTGGCGGTCGGCGAATGAGCCCTCAGTGCCGTAGTACATGCGGGTGGAGAGCTTGTCGCCGGCCGCGTAGTTGGACCAGCTCCAGTGGCCTGTCAGGCCGCTTTCCCAGCGGAGCGTGGCGGTCCAGTAGTCCTCGATGTCGGCCGGCTGCTTCTCGACGTCGGGCAAATCGATGATGGTCTGATCGAGGGTCTTCATGCTGCAGAAGACCTCATCGACCGGTCCGAAGACGTGCTGGACCATGTCTGCGAAGTGGGCGCCGCCGTCGAGGATCTGTCCTCCGCCGCCCAGAATCTTAAGGGAGCGCCAGGCGAACTTGTAGCTGCTGCGATCGAACGGGGAGTGGGAGAAGACCTCCTGTGTGAAGAACAACGGATCACCGTACATCTTCTGGTCGTTGATCGCCCACTCGATCGCCCGGGCACCGATGCAGCGCCGGATCTGCTCGGCGCCGGCGATGATCAGGTCGGTGCCCTCGGCCGCTTCCATCAGGCGCCGGGTGGCCTTCACGGTGATGCCCACGGGCTTCTCGATCATCACATGCACGCCACCCTCGAGGCACGTGATCCCCGCGGTGTGATGGTAGGCGTGGGGCAGGCAGATGTCCGCGGCATCGGCCGCGCCCGCATCCACCATCTCGTCGGCGGTTGAGAACACCTGCGGGACCTCGCCGAAGATCTCCTCGACGCGAGCGGCGGTGGCCGTCGCGTTTTCCTCACTGACGTCGCACACGGCAGTGATGACGACGCGATCGTATCCTGCATTCACGAGCGCCTCGTACCCGTTCAGATGCGCCTGGGCGATACCGCCGCAACCAACCATGCCAAGTCGAACCGCATCCGCCATGATACTCAGACTCCTCATCTGTCTGGAATTGCTGATGGCGCACATTTCCTCGTCGCCCGAGCGGAACCTGCTGGAGGACGCCGCCGGGAGGACGGGGAATACTCCTCACGGGAGCTGCACCAGTGAACGCAACCGATGGGGATGGACCATGGCCAGCTATCGCTCGCTGATCCTCGGCTGCGGGCCGCGCGCCCAGCAGCACGCCGAAGTCTACGCGGAGATCGAGAACATGTCGCTGGTCGCCGCCTGCGACCTCGACGAGGACCGGCTGAAGACATTCGCCACCACGTGGGGCATCGAGCACGAGTTCACCGACTACGAGACCGCGCTGGAGGCGGTCGAGCCCGATATCGTGCACGTTGTGACCCAGCCGGGCAACCGCGTGTGGGAGGTCGAGTGCGCGGCAAAGGCCGGAGTGAAGGCGACGATTCTGGAAAAGCCGATGGCCATCATGCCGTCCGAGATCGTTGACCTTCAGCGAATTCGCGATCTGACGGGCATGAAGATCATCGTCAACTGCCAGCGGAGGTACTTCCCGCAGTTCCGTGATGGCACGATCAGGCGTGTGATGGATGAGGAGATCGGCGACGTCTACCTCATCCGCGCCTCGACCAGGGGCAACCTCGTGAGCATGGGCCCGCACACCATGGACCTTTTGCTGATGCTGATGGACGATGTGCAGCCGGAGGCCGTCTGGGCGATGGCCTACGGGATCGACGAGAGCGGCTACAAGGCCTATCACCGCGCCCCCGAGCATACCTTCGCTGAGTACTGGTTCCCCGGTGGTGTTCGCGTGCTGTTTGACTGCGACACCGAGGCGCTGGGGACCCCTGGCGAGGACAGCTTCTGGATGCACCTGCACTTCGATATCCTCGGCACGCACGGTCGAATCTACGTGACGCAGAACCGTGGCTGGTGGTGGCAGGCGGAGGGGATGGCCAGCCGGGAGCACGGTGAGAGCAGCTGGGACAACCAGCAGCACGATGGGCAGCGCGACTTCACCGCCGCAGTGGCCGAGTGGCTCGACGGTGGTGAGCCACACCTCAATCGCTTTGAGACCGCACGTGCCGGCTTTGATGCGACCATGGGGGCGCTGCAGTCGGCCTACGAGGGCAGGCGTATCGACCTGCCGCACAGCTTCACCGACGAACAGTGGCGAGAACTCCGGGAGCGCCTGATCGCGCGCGACGCTCGGGTCCAGTGACTCTCACTCACCGGCACGCCCCGGAGAGGACATGTGATGGCACGACACGTTCTGATCGTCGATGATGATGCACAGATAGCGTCCCTGCTGGGGATACTTCTGCAGCGGGAGGGCTATGAGGTCGCCTCGGCCCAGAGTGGGCGGGAGGCGCTCGAGCAGGTCGAGCAAGAGACGCCGTCGGTCATCATCCTTGACCTGCATATGCCGGATATGCCCGGGTCCGAGATCATCGAGCGGCTGGAGCAGATCCCGGGGCTGGCGGACGTGCCGATCATCGTGGCGACGGGCGACACGGGGGCGGACACGCCGAAGGGCGCTATGATGAAGCTGACCAAGCCCTTCAACATCAGCGAGCTGCTGGCTGCGCTTGAGGATGCGACAGACCCGAACAACTGACAGCACACGACGGAATGGCGCAGAACGGTGAGGCCATGACCCCGCGCGAGCGAATCATCGCGGCGATCGAACATCGTGAGACCGACTATGTGCCCTACACGATCCCCATTGATCCCGAGGTCGTGCTGCAGCTGAACGAGTACTACGGCTCCGACGAGTGGCGCCAGCGGATCGTGCATTTCGTGCAGGGAGGCGGCGTCGAGTGGCGCAATCCCCGCGATCCGGAGAGCCGCCGCTGGACCGACGAATTCGGGGTGGTCTGGGAGGATGCTCCCGGCCATGGTGCGTGGCACAGCGTCGAGGTGCCACTGAAGGAGCCGACCCTCGAGGGCTACGAGTTCCCGGACCTGCTGCCCGACGAAGAGCTTGCCCGCCTGCAGGAGCACTACTCAGGCGGGCATGACCGCTATCGGATGCTGAACCTCGGGATGCTCTTCTTCGAGCGCGCGTGGGCGCTGCGGGGCATGGAGAACATCCTGATGGACTTCCGACTGCACCCCGAATTCACGCACGAGCTGTTTGAGCGGCTGATGGAGCTTCACCTCGATATCATCGACCGGGTGGCGGAGGCCAAACTGCCGATCGAGGCCATCCGCTTCGGCGACGATTTTGGCGCGCAGAGCGGGCTGATCATGGGCACGCCGATCTGGCGCGAGTTCCTCAAGCCGCGTCTGGAGAAGATGTACGGCCGCGCGCACGAGCACGGCTGGGATGTGTGGATCCACTCCTGCGGGGATAACTCACCGATCATCGAGGACCTGATCGAGATTGGGGTGGACGTCTTCAACCCCTTCCAGCCCGAGGCGCAGGACGTCTACGAGATGAACCGGCGTGTGGGGGATCGGATCGCCTTTGAGGGCGGTATCGGCACCCAGGAGCAGCTTCCGTACTGGACCCCGGAGCAGATCCGCGCCGAGATCCTCCGGCTGTGCGAGGAGATCGGCTCGGGAGGCGGCTTCATCATCGGCCCGACGAAGCCGATCATGCACGGAGTGCCGATCGAGAACGCCGTCGCGTGCATCGAGACGATCCTCGAGCAGGCGGGCCATTAGGAGTGATTTGCGCCGCGCGGAGGTGCCGATAGGTCGAGCGCCGAAATACCCTGCACAGTTCAACGATCAGACGGAGGTACACAGATGCTCGAGGCGTCAAAGCCCCGAGTGGCGATCGTGCAGTTCCCCGGCTCCAACTGTGAGTGGGAGACGAAGCGGGCTGCCGAAGCCGCCGGGATGACATGTGACGTTTTTCGCTGGAATATCGATCCGGAAGTCCTGGCGTCTTACGACGGCTATGTCGTGGGCGGCGGCTTCTCATATCAGGACAGGGTTCGCTCTGGTGTTATTGCCACGAAGGAGCCGATTGTCGGCAGGCTGATGGATGAGGTTCTTGAGCGTGGCAAGCCGGTGATCGGAATCTGCAACGGCGCGCAGGTGCTCGTCGAGGCCGGACTGATTCCCGGCGTGAGCACGGGGAACGTGGAGATGGCGCTGGCGCCGAATCGGCCGGATCCGGCACATCGGATCGCGGGATTCTGCTGCCGGTGGGTCTTCATCAAGCTGGCCTGCGACCCTGAGCGCTGTGTCGCGACGACCCGCCTGGAGCCTGGTGAGATCATCCCGATTCCCATCGCTCACGGAGAGGGACGCTTCACAACGCGCCAGGAGGGCCTGGTGGAGCGGCTGCAGGCGAACGATCAGATCGTCTTTCAGTACTGCGATGCGGAGGGTAACGTTGAGGACCGTCCGGAGATCAACCCGAACGGCGCGGTGGCGAACATCGCAGGCGTGTGCAGCCCTGACGGCCGCGTGATGGCGATGATGCCACACCCCGAGCGGGCGAGCTTCCTCGGACAGGTGCCGACCGACCTCGGCGGCCCATGGTCGAGGCGCCGGCGCGAGGCCTACGGCGACGCCCGTGCGCTGGAGGCGCCGGGACCGGGCCGCCCGATATTTGATTCGCTGCGGGAGGCGCTCCTCGCGAGCGTCCCGGCGTAATTCGTCCGCCGCGAAGCGGCTCTGCATGCGTCGCAGACGGGCGTGGACGCATCGGCCGGCTGGCTTGACAGTGCATAACCGCTGGGCTATACTCAGCGTGATTTCGGCCACGTACTCCCGGTAAGGTGGAATTACTGTGGCAGTGGTTTACTGCGATCGCTGCGGCTGTGAGAACGAGACCACGCGTGGCGCGTGCGTTCGGTGTTTCAATCCTCTGGACTGGCCTCCGGCCGGTGTCACCTGCGGCGCCTGTGGCGCTGAGAACGCGGCTGAGGCGCAATATTGTGCCTCCTGCGGCGAGGCCGTCGCGGATGTGCCGCCCGCGCCGGCGTGCAGCGTTGATGCGGCCATCGACCTCGTCCTCGGTGGCGAGGCGGAACTTGGTCCCGAGGATGAGGAAGAGGAGTACATAGGCGGACCACCCGAGGAGCCTGCTGGCGTCCCGCCGGTGGACTTCGAGGAAGAGGAACTCCCTCCGCCGCCGGCGCCGGCCGAGGAGATCGAGGAACTGGTCTCCGAGGTGCCTCCGCCGCCCCCTCCGTCAGCTGAGGAGGTCGCTGGTCCAGAGCCGGAGGAGGCCGAGGAGGAGCTCTTCGAGCCCGCTGAGGAAGCGGCCCCGGAGTTCGCACCACCCCCACCGCCTCCGTCGGCCGACGAGATCGACTCCGAGGGCGTCGGTGAGGAGCCTGAGGAGGAGGGGCCAGTCTTCGCCCCGCCGTCCGAAAACGAGGAGACCGGGGACGAGGCCTCTGAGGACGAACTCGCCGAGCTTGCGGCGAGTCTGGAGGAACAGTCCGAAGCATCACCCGAGAAGCCGGCCGACGAAGAGGACGACAAGGACGAGCATGGCGGCTGGGTGATCGACTTCGACGAAGAGTAGGCCAGGCGGCTCTTGTCAGACAGTGAGATTGTGCACAACATAGGTGAGGTCAAAAGGCGGATAGCGGCCGCTGCTGAGCGGGCTGGTCGCGATCCGGATGACGTGGTTCTCGTCACGGTGACGAAGACGCGGAGCGTGGCGGAGATCCGCGCCGCGGTCGAGGCCGGGGCGGTGGATCTGGGCGAGAACTACGTCCAGGAGATGGAGGAGAAGGCCGAGGCGCTCGCAGAATGCGATGTGCGCTGGCACGCCATCGGCCATCTTCAGACCAACAAGATCAGGAAGATCACGCCGTTCGTCAGCCTGGTTCACTCGGTCGACAGCCTTCGCGTTGCGAACGAGATCGACCGCCGGGCGGAGATGGACGGGCGGGTCCTGCCCTTTCTGCTGCAGGTGAACGTGAGCGGGGAGGAGAGCAAGTTCGGGGTCGCAGCGGCCGAGGCCGTGGAGCTGGCCGGGCAGATGCTCGAGCTTGAGCACGGTCTTCTCGTGGGGCTGATGACGATGCCCCCGTACTCTGAGGACCCCGAGACGAACAGACCTTTTTTCCGCCGTCTGCGGGAGCTGAGGGACCGGATCATTGACTCCGGCGTCCCGGAGCGGCACATGCGCCAGCTTTCGATGGGAATGACGCGCGACTTTGAGGTTGCCGTAGAGGAAGGCGCCACGCTGGTGCGGGTGGGGACGGCGATCTTCGGACCACGACAATAGAACAGACCCGGCAGGCTCCGCCGCCCGCCACAGCGCCTGGAGCCGCGACATCGACACAGCAATAGTCACAGCCGTCATCGCAGAAACTCAGGAGGGATGTATGATGTCGAGCCGCTTCGTGGCCGCTGCCCTTGACTTCTTCGGATTCGGAGACGGGCTGAACGGCGAGGGGCTGGAGTTCGACGACGAGTTTGAGCCTGTGGGAGGAGCACCCGATCCCACCGGCGTCTACCCCCTTCGTACCGACCGCACGGAGTTCAGCGGCATGGCGATCATCCGCGCGAGGCCCGAGACGATCGACGAGGCCCCGCAAGTCGCCGAGCAGATCAAGGACCATCTGCCCGTGATCGTGAACCTCGAGGACGTGCCCGAGACCGAGGCGCGCCGGATTGTTGACTTCCTCGGCGGAGTCGTTTACGGGCTGAACGGGTCGATGAAGAAGGTCGCACGGTCGGTCTTTATCTGCTCGCCCTTCGACCTACCCGTGGAGCAGCTTTCGATCAGCCACGGGCGCACAGGGCCGGCGCCGCACGAGGATGAGGAGACCGCAGAGGTCCGGACCAGACCGTTCTGAAGAGGCGCGAGCAAGCATGGATCAGCCAACTCCACGGTACCGCCTGGGGATCATCGGAACCGGTGTTATGGGCCGGGCGCTGTTGAACGCCGGCATCCGCGGCGGCGTTGTCGCGGCGAGCGACGTCATTGCCTCCGACGTCTCCGAGGCGTGTCGCCTCGAGGCCGAGGAGACGGGCTGCATTGCAACCGAGGACAACCGCGAAGTGGTTGAGCAGTCGCAGGCGGTGCTGGTGGCCGTCAAGCCCCAGGCGATCCGGGCGGTGCTTGGTGACCTGCGCGATGCCTTCGGAGAAGGGCAGTTGCTGATCTCGATCGCGGCAGGGGTGCCGCTGCAAACGCTGCGGGAGGCTGCCGGTCCTGCGCCGAATCTGGTGCGTGTGATGCCGAATGTGTGCTGCACGGTTGGGGAGGCGGCATCGGCGTGGGCCTCGGAGGGCAGGCTGCCGGAACAGCAGCGGCAGTTCGTTGCAGATCTTCTCTCCGCCGCCGGGCAGGCGGTCGAGGTAAAGGAAGAGCTGATCGACGCGGTGACGGGTCTTTCGGGCAGCGGGCCGGCCTTTGTGGCGATGTTCATCGAGGCGATGGCCGACGGGGGCGTCCGCGCCGGTCTGTCACGGGATCAGGCGCAGATGCTGGCCGCCCAGACCACGCTCGGCGCGGCGAAACTGATACTCCAGGACGAACAGGATCCGGCGTCGCTCAAGGACCGCGTCTGCTCGCCCGCGGGAACCACCATCGCGGGCGTTCACGCGCTGGAGCGGGGCGGACTGCGAGCCGCGGTCATGGACGCGGTGGTTGCCGCGGCCGATCGCGCGCGGGAACTGGGAGGCTGACCGGGAGCGACCGGTCCGAACGAACGTGCTCGAGCGACAGATCCTCCAGATCATCGACCTAGTGTTGTTTGCGTTCTACATCCTCCTGTTTGTTCGTGTCATCTGCAGTTGGCTTCAGCTTCGGCGGCCGCCCGCCATCCTGCGTTCGATCGAGCGGATCGCCTACGTGGTCACGGAACCGCTTCTGCGACCGATCCGAGACCTCCTCATGCGCTACCAATCCGGCTCACCGATAGACTTCTCGCCGCTGATTCTGTATCTTCTTCTTAGCGTGGCGCGACGCCTCATCGGTCGCGTCATACTGTTCCTCTGACGCCACGACGACAGGAGCCGCGCCATCGTGCCTTATCATCCCGCCATCGGCGACCTGCGAGCCCAACTGCCGCGCATCGCCCTGATCGCGGCACTGCTCGCCACCGCGCTGACCCTCATGAGCCTGAGCACGCAGCAGGCGGTGCTGCCGTCAGAGCGGTGGTACAGGCTCTCCGCGCAGCGGGTCATGGAGGGCGATATCGCGTGGCACCTCGGCGACGCCCTGGAGCGCGTCGGGCAGTCCGCGTATCTGAGCCTGGGGGATCGCCCGTGGCTGCTGAAAGAGAGGGGCGTGGCGGTCTGGGAGCGGAGCATGCTCGCATCAAGGCCCAATCCCGCGGCCGCGTGGCGCCTTGGGGTGATCTACGGGCATCGCGACTACCCCGAGCAGGCCTCCGACATGCTGACGCTAGCGGCCAGCATGCAGGAGAGCGAGGCCAGCTACTACCACGCTCTCGCCGAGATCTACTCGGCCGACGACCTCTCCGAAGACCAGCTTCTCGACAAGTGTCGAACCATCGCCACGCGCGAGGGTTGGCTGACGGACATAGCACTCGAGGATTGCTACACCCGGCTTGACGCGACGAGCGCCCTTGCCGATGTCCGGGCGCGGCAGCAGCGGCGCGCGTTCCAGTATCTCGGCGGCTTCGCCGTCGTTGCCGGCACGGGCGGTCTGCTGCTGATCATCGGCATCGTCACGATCATCGTGCTGCTGCTTCGCTGGGGTCTGCGACTGCCTCGCACGGTCGCGCGGCTGCCATTCTCGGTGCCGTGGACGATTATTGACGCCGCGGAGGCCGTCGCGGTGATGCTCTTCGTGATGGCGCTGGCGGCGGGGTTGATGGCGCCCGCGGTCCGGCTGGTGTTCGGCCCGCGTGATATCCCCCAGGTCGTGCATTCGGCGATGATCACGGCGCAGTATCTGCTGATGGCGAGCGTGACCCTGGCGGTTATCATCTATCGGCTGCGCGGGCGCAGCTCCCGTCCGTGGCGCGTGCTGGGCATGCGGGTGCGACGAGGGATGTCGTCGCTGGTGGGCACGGGCATCGCGGGCTATGGAGTCTTCCTGGCTATCCTCACGCTTGCGCTGATGGCGATCGCGAGCCTCTCGGGCGGCGGCCTGCCGATCGCGCAGACGACCGAGGAGATCATCGGACGCGCAGAGGGGCCTGTCGAGATTGCCATCTTCTTCCTGCTGGTGTGTGTCGCCGCGCCGCTGGTCGAGGAGACGATCTTCCGGGGCTACCTCTACGGCGCTTTGCGGCGCGTTATGTCGCCGCGACAGGCCATCGTGATCGGCGGCGCCGTGTTCGCCGCGGTGCACCTCAACGCCCAGGCGTTTCTGGTCATCGGTATGATCGGCGCGCTGCTGTGCTACCTCTACGAGCGGACCCGCTCACTCATTCCCGGAATGGTGGCCCACGCGCTGCACAACGGCCTTGTCTTCGCGGTGGTCATGCTGCAATCGCTGTGAGGTGAGCGCATGCCCCCGGCCGTGACCGTGAACCTGAAGGTGATCCCGAACGCCCCGCGCAGCGAGGTGGTCGGATGGCGGGGCGGCGAGCTTACGGTGAAGGTGGCCGCAGCGCCGCGCGATGGCCGGGCGAACGCCGAGCTTCGAGATCTGCTGGCAGAGGTCTTCGGAGTGGCCTCATCGGACGTGACCATCCTCCGGGGCGACACCTCGCGGCACAAACGGGTGCAGATTCTGGGCATCGACGCCGCCCGGGCACGCAGCCGGCTGCAGAAACATCAGGGCTGAGGCGAACCCCCCGTGGGCCGGATGATATGGGGCGTGACTGTCAGCGCGGAGCTGTACTCGCCGCGGGTGCGTGCCACCTCCAGCGGGAAGCTGCGGCTGATCTCATCGAGTCTGCGGTCCACCCCGCCGATGACCAGAGACTGCCCGTCGGCGACGCGGACTGTCGTTTCCGTGAGGGTGCGCCTGATGACGTCGCCGGCGCCCACCTGAGCGGCCGGGCCCACGACCTCGGAGATCGTTGGGCGCAGGCGCATCGTCACGCTGTGGTCGGGGTTGACGGTGGGCAGAACCCAGAGGCTGACGCCGACAAATGCGGCCCGCGGATAGTACTCAACGTGCCGGCGGCCCCATGGGTCGTAGTACACCGCGGTGGCGATCCACGGACGGACCTCGCCCGCGGAGATGACCATCGGGGAGCCGCTCATCCCCGTGATGTGCGCTGCGGTCATCGTGTTGCGGCGGGTATCCACGGACTCGTATCCGAGTGTAGCGCGCAGGTCTCCGATGGTGAAGCCCAGGATCGGGTGGCGAACGTCGCCGACGCGTACGTGAGCGGAGTCACCCCAGGCCCGGAGTTTGGCTTCGAGCTCGCGGGATTCCAGAGTGCTGACCTCGTCCATCGCGACCTCCACGTTGACCATCGCGGTCGGGACATCGAGCATCGTGATCAGCTCGCGCAGGCGGTCGATCGCCTCGGGCTCTCCGCGCACGACGAGGGCGTTGCGATTTGGCGCGGCGACCGGCGGAGCGGCCAGCCCTTCGGGGAGGAGGGCCGACATGTCCTGACGCGCCCCCGGGACGCTTCTGGCCCGGCTGACCGCGAAGGGGTCGGGGGCTCC
>JALGTR010000095.1 GCA_029821265.1 Candidatus Zipacnadia bacterium | reverse complement strand
GGAGCGGAGACGTGGCGCGCGCCGCAGTTCGTCGGCTGGGCGCTGGGCGTCCTCGCGGCCGGATCCGCGCTCTTCGGCGGCGCCCGCGTGATGCTCACCGGCAGGCTGCCCGGAGGCGTCGGCGGCGCGATCGTCATCGGCTGCGCGACGATCGCGGCCGCGGCCCTCGGCTGGTGGCTCGTCGCCGCCATCGCCCGCAGGTCACCCGGCCGCGCAACGCCCGTACCGATCGTCGTCATCGCGCTGCTGGCGCTGGCGGCCGCCGTGGGCGTCGCGACATTCGCGGTGCGACCGCGGTTCACCGACAGGGTCACAGCCTCCCTCGCGGAAGATTCGACCACCGCGAACCCGAACGTCATCCTGATCTCGGTCGATACACTGCGCGCCGATTACGTTGGCTACGCCGACGGTCCGGTGCGCACACCGACGATGGACGCCATCGCGGCCGAGAGCTACGTCTTCGAGCGCGCGTACTCAGTCGCCCCCTGGACGCGACCGTCATTCGCGGCTTTCTTCGCAGGGCGCTACCCATGCGAGATCGGTTCAGCGCGCTCGCTGGAGCTACAGGCCGGCGGCATCGAGGATATCCCCTACACCTGGGCCGCGGACGTCCCGCTGCTGCAGGAGTCGTTCGCGGACGCCGGGTACTTCACCGCCGCCGTCGTCACCAACAGCAATCTCACCGAGCTTGCCGGTGCGGCGCGCGGCTTCGAGGCATTCTACCATTGCCTGACCACCGACGAGCGCTTTGAACCCGACCTGCTGGGACGCACCCTCAGTCGCTTTCTGCAGATTGCCGGCGTCCCGCAGCTCGACCGCAACGCAAAGGAACTCGGTAGCGCGGTCACCGAGCAGGCTGAGGGCGTCCTCCGAGCGATCGCCGACAGCGGACGCCCGTCGCTTCTGTGGCTGCACTATCTCGATCCGCACTACCCATTTTCCGCGCCCGACGCAACGCCCGACCGGCGGATCGAGTTCGAGCAGGAGGCGGCGATGGGCGGCCTGGTGCTCGGAAGCGGGGTAAAGCGCGGGCAGACGCTCGCAGCCTATGCGGCGGAGGTCGAATACTGCGACCGTCAGCTCGCCCCGGTGCTGCGCGCGCTGAAACAGACGGGCCTGTGGGACAGCAGCATCGTGGTCTTCTGGAGCGACCACGGCGAGGAATTCTGGGAGCACGAGGGCTTCGGCCATGGACACACGTACTTCAATGAGCTGGTGCATGTTCCACTGCTGATACACATGCCAGGCCAGACCGAGTGCGTGCCTGTGACCGAAAACGTGAGCCTGCTCGACGTCGCGCCAACGCTCCTCGAGGCCTGTCGGGTCCCGGCCCCGGACGGTCTGCGCGGCCGATCGCTGCAGCCGGCGTTCGAGGGCCAGGCTCTCGCTGACCGGCCGATCATTCTCGAGGGCGCCTGCTACGGAGCCATCCGCAAGAGCATCGTGCGCGGCGATCTTAAACTCATCTACAACCGCTACTCCGACGAGTTCGAGCTGTATGACCTCACCGCCGACCCGGGCGAGCGGCACAACATCTTCGGACTCCCGGACACGCCCGACACCGCTGACATGCAGACGCAGCTTCTCGCCTGGACGCAGTACTCGCTGACGACGATGTCCGATATCCTCGGCTCAGAGGGCGCAACCGACCTGCCGCCGGAGATCCGCGAGGGGCTGCGCGACCTCGGCTACGTAAACTGAGCGGAAGCTGGCCGGGAGGCGCTCGCCGATGGCCGGGTTCTGTGCGTGTGCCACGTCAGACGCGACGCGCCGATGGCGTTCATACGCGGCAGGTTCTTCGCTGAGAGCGACTTCCGAATGAGCCCGTCAGGATATTCCCGGCCCGACGGCTTGACGGCGGACCCCTTCTGTGTGTTTACTACTAATGCGAGGCGCCCGACGCGACTCCCGCGGCGCCTTTCATTACGACTCCGCGGTTCCGGTTCACGGTGACAGCTATGAACATGCCAGCCTACTATCAGGCCCGGGGCGGTCCGGGTAGCAGCCCCGCTCTCCACTGAGATCCGCCACGTGCGGACGAGGGAGCGGGGACGCCGACGGCGGGGACGATCCCGCCACCTGGGGTGCCAGACCCCGCGCCACATCACCACTCAACAGCACCGGCGGCCAGTCCGCCTCAATGGAGGTCCCTTTGCCATGAGCATCATGTCGCGCACTCTCGCCCAGGCCGATCCCGAGGTTGCCGAGATCATCCGTAACGAGCTTGAGCGCCAGCAGAATACGCTCATGCTCATCCCGTCCGAGAACTACGCCTCACGCGCTGTGATGGCCGCGGCAGGATCGATCATGACCAACAAGTACGCCGAAGGCTATCCCGGCAGACGGTACTACAATGGCTGCATGTACTACGACGAGATCGAAAACCTCGCCCGCGACCGGGCGAAGGCCCTCTTCCGGGCCGAGCACGCCAACGTCCAGCCCCACACTGGCACCTCCGCGAACATGGCGGCCTACTACGGTCTCCTCGAGCCGGGAGATCGTATCCTCGCCATGCGCATCGAGCACGGTGGCCATCTGTCGCACGGCATGCCCATCAACTTCTCAGGGCAGACCTACGAGGCGCACTTCTACGGCCTTTCGGAGGAGACCGATCAACTCGACTACGACAACATTCGCGAGATCGCGCACAAGGTCCGGCCGAAGCTCATCCTCGCCGGCGCCAGCGCGTACCCGCGGGTGATCGACTTCCGCCAGTTCCGCGAGATCGCCGACGAGGTCGGCGCGCTGCTGATGGCCGACATCGCCCACATCGTGGGTCTCGTGGCCGCCGGCGCACATCCCGATCCCGTCCCGGTCGCCGATGTGGTCACCTCGACCACGCACAAGACCCTCCGGGGCCCGCGCAGCGCGTTCATTCTCTGCAAGCAGGAATACGCGCGCGCCATCGATCGCGCGGTCTTCCCCGGCGTGCAGGCCGGCCCGTTGATGCATATTATCGCCGCAAAGGCCGTCGCCTTCAAGGAGGCCCAGAGCCTCTTCTTCCGCGAGTACCAACGGCAGATCATCCGCAACGCCCACGCGCTGGCGCAGTCGCTGCAGGAGGAGGGCTTCCGCCTCGTCACCGGCGGCACGGACAATCACCTGATGCTCGTCGATCTGCGCAACAAGGACATTACCGGGCGCGTCGCCGCCGACCTGATGGAGCAGGCCGGGATGGTCTGCAACAAGAACCTCATCCCCGGCGACGAGCGCTCTCCCGACGAGACCAGCGGTATTCGCCCCGGCACTCCGGGGCTGACCACCCGCGGGATGCAGGAGCCGGAGATGCACCAGATCGGCAAGATGATCGCGCGCGTGATCCACGAGGGCCGCGACAACGAGGACGTGCTCGCCGAGGTCCGCAAGCAGGTCCTCGAGCTGTGCGAGGCATTCCCGATCTACGAGCATCTGCCGTGAGGGCAGGCTGACGCGAGATCGCCCCCTCCGGCTCGAGGTCGGAGGGGGCTTTCGCATAATAGCTGAGATGCTCAGTCTATCCAGCCAGGAGACGTTTGATGAGAGATCGCATCGCGCAGAAGATTCACGACAACCCGCACCTGGTCGCGTTCCTGGTCGCCGTCTTCGCCCTCGGCATCTGCAACGGGGTTTTCCAGACCACGTACAACAACTACCTCGATGACGTTTTCGGCATCAGTGCCACCACGAGAGGCGCGCTGGAGTTCCCCCGCGAGCTCCCGGGTTTCCTCGTGGCACTGCTCTCGGGCGCACTCTTCTTTCTGGTCGAGAATCGCGTCGCGGCCCTCGCGGCATCGTTCACCGGCCTGGGGATGATTGGCCTGGGCCTGATCGGGCCGCATTGGGGCCTGATGCTCGCGTTCACAATCCTCTGGAGCCTCGGTCAGCACATCGAGATGCCCATGCGCAGTTCCATCGCGATGAACCTGGGCACGGCGAAGCAGCACGGACGCCGGCTGGGCCAGGCAGCCGCAGCGCGCGTGGGAGCCAACGTCATCGGCGCGCTCTTCGTGTGGCTCATCATCGACTACATCGGCAGTAACTACACCATCACTTTCCTCTTCGGCGGCGCGGCGGCCCTCCTCGGCGCTCTATTCTACTTCCGGATGAAGCCGCAACAGCGGCACGAGGGCCCCCGTGCGAAGCTGGTCATCAAGCGCAAATACAGCCTGTACTACCTGCTGTGCACTCTCTTCGGCGCCCGAAAGCAGGTCTTCATCACCTTCGCACCGTGGGTCCTCGTGACCATCTACGGCGAGCAGGCCTCGACCTTCGCCAAGCTCTGGATCGTCTCCGCGGTCATCGGAGTGTTCTTCCAGCAGGGCCTCGGCGACCTGATCGACAGGTGGGGCGAGCGCAGAGTCCTGATGGCCGATGGCGCGTTGCTGGTCTTCATCTGCCTCGGCTATGCGTTCGCCAATAACATCACCGGCTATTTCGGGCTCCCCGAACGCTGGCCGGTCTGGATCCTCTACGGCTGCTACGTGCTCGATCAGCTCCTCTTCGGCGTGGAGAACGCGCGCAGCGTCTATCTCGCAAAGATCGCCGAACGGCCGCAGGACGTATCGCCGTCACTGTCGATGGGCATCACGCTCAACCATGCCATCTCCATGATGGTCCCGTACTTCGGCGGCCTGCTCTGGGAGCGCTTCAGCTACGAGTGGGTGTTCGTTGCCGCCGCGATGATCGCGATCGGAACGATCATCGCCGCAAGTCAGGTGCGGACACCTCGGGAAGAGGAGGTGGCGCATGAGCAGACCCAAACCGATGACGTATCAGCAGGCCGCTGAGTGGCTCGAACAGCTCGCGGACCCCGAACGCACCGGACTGACGGCTGAGTTCGGGCGGCAAATGAGCCTCGACGCCACCCTTCGTCTGATGGAGCTGCTCGGCAACCCGCACGAAGGGCTTTGTGCAGTGCACATAGGAGGCACGAAGGGCAAGGGCTCGGTCTCGGCGATGGTCGAAGCGGCGGCGCGGGCCTCCGGGATGCGCACCGGCCTTTTCACCTCCCCACACCTGGTATCGTGGCGCGAGCGCATTCGCCTCGATGGGGTGCCCATCAGCGAGGACGAGGTCGCGCGGCTGGCGACGGAGGTCCGTCCCGCCGTCGAGCAGGTCGAACGGGAGAATCTGCGCGGCCCGAGCTTCTTTGAGGCCTGCACCGCGATGGCACTGCTGTGCTTCGCTGAGAGAGATCTCGATATCGCGATCCTGGAGGTGGGCCTCGGCGGCCGCCTCGATGCCACCAACGTGATCACCCCGCGGGTCTCGGCCATCACAACCCTCGGGCTCGACCACACCAACATCCTCGGTGACACCCTGGAGCAGATCGCGGCGGAGAAGGCCGCGATCATCAAGCCGGGCGTGCCCGTGATCTGCGCGCCGGGCAAGCCCGGACCATCAGGCGTCATCGCCCAGACGGCCCATGAGCGCGCAGCGCCGCTGAGGGTCGTGGACCCCTTCGAACTGGGAGAGGTGCACCCGCTCAGCCCGGATGAGATCGATGACGAGGCTCTCCCGATCCTTGCTGAGCCGCTGAGCGGGCGTTTCGCCGGCGAGCAGGTGGTGATCGACCTTCCGCTCCTCGGCGTGCATCAGGCGATCAACGCCGCGGTGGCGGCCGGTATCTGCGAGGAGCTGGCGCGTCAGGGATTGCCGATTACGCGCGATGCTTTCGTCGAAGGTCTCACTGCGGTCCGCTGGCCTGCCCGAGTCCAGCTGGCGGGCGCGCGCCCGTGGATCATCGTCGACTGTGGCCATAACGAGGCGTCGATGCGCGCCCTCATGCGGGCCATGCGGCGACACCTGGTTTTTGATCGCCTCTACGCTGTCCTCGGCGTCTCCCACGACAAGCCGGCGGAGGGGGTCGCCCGTGAACTGTCCTCCGTGGACCACGCCATCCTGACGCAGGCGTCGATCTCGCGGGCGATGCCCGCTGATGACCTTGCCGAGGCCACGCGCTTCTGGTGGCGCAGCTACGAGGTCGTCGCGGATCCGGCGGAGGCCCTCGAGCGCGCGAAGCAGCTCGCGGCGCCACGCGACGCCATCTGCGTCACCGGATCGTTCTTCGTCATCGCTGACCTCATGGAGACCGGCGCGCTCCCCCGCGACCTCTAACCGCCCTTGCGGCTGCGTCCGCTCAGCCCCGTCATGGCGTGGACAGATGACCGCCCGCCCCTGCCGCACACGTCCTGTGCCCTCACGACGCCCGCGCCGATCTGCCATGCGCGTCGTCGCGGGCGGCGTGAGCACTTCCCGACGCGCCACAATAAACCCCCGGATTAAAGTTGCGTTGAGGCTTGACTTGGCCACCGGGCCACGGTATACTCATAGGTGATCATATAGCTTTGTATAGGTTTGGCCCGACAGGCCTGCGCAAACTATCATTCGCACCAGGGATTGTGGCTTGGCGTTGCAGCATGGTTCGCCTCCTTGCTGTCAGACCCCGGGCTGACAAACGGGCCGCACGCCCCGCCACGATGTCGTTGTCGCAGCCCTTACCACGGGTGGAGCGTGAAGCGACCGGACCGCACTCAAGCGGTCCGGTCGTGCTTTAACTCAGCCTCACCCGCCACGCCCCCGATAGCCCGACGCCTCCCATTGCTCCGTCGCATCGGCCCTCAATTCGTAATACTAACGAAAGTCTAACGGATACTTTCCTGCGAAAGTGGTATGATTAGCGTCACGTACAGCAGGGGGGAGATGAAGTAAGGGGGGCGAGCCGGATCGCGGGGCATCGCCATCGGCCCCGGAGTCGGGGTGGAGCCGGCCGCTCATTCGGCCGATGGCTGGGGGGGCCCGCAATCCGGTCACATTCCGGCAGCTGTTCTCCAGGGTCTCGTCCGCGGAGACGCCTCGGGTCGCCGCCGGAAAGCAGTCATCGCAGGGGGGAACTCCCTTGAACTGCCGGTACCGGGTCGAGCTGTCACGCATCCTCGTCGCCGCGCTGGTTGTCTGCACGACCACTCCACCTGCGCTCTCGCAGTCGCTTACGGCCAAGCCTGGCACAGTAGAAGACCTCGGCGGCCTGCTCTCCCGCCCCCTGCCGGGCACCCCGGAGCGCGCCGACGCAGATTTCGCAGCAGCGCTTCGCGACGCGCTTCTCGGCTTCGATGGCGTCGAGGACGCGTCGGTGGTGATCTCGCGCAGCTCTGCCCCTGATCCTCCGCACCGCTCCGCTGCCATCCGTCTTGCACTGGCGCCGGATCACGCGCCGACGCGCGAGTGGGTGGCGGGTCTGGCCACATTCATCGTCGGCGCGGAGCGCGATCTGTCGCCCGACGCTCTCACGATCGTGAGCAGCTCGGGCGCGGTGCTGTACTCCCGCGGCGAAGTAACGCTTTCTGAGCCCGAGCGCCCACGCGAGCCCCTCGGACGCGCGACATGGCAGGCGCACGGAGCATGGCTGCTCGGCGCGGGCGCGTTCGCCTGCATGGCCGTGCTGGCCGTCACGCTCTTGCGTGGCAGCTCGATCTCATCCGATTCTCCGTCCGAGTTGCAGGCGCCACCGGCGGCACACCGACAGACCGAGAATCCCCTCGGCTTCCTGGCCACGCTCACCGATGACGGGCTGAGGGCGGCTCTCGCCGACGAACGCCCCGAGGTGGTGGCTGCGGTGGTCGCTGAGGTGGATGAGGAGACTGCCGAGCGCGTGACCGCTCTCCTGAATGCCGAACTGCCCCCGCTCCTGACGACGACCCCGCCCGAGATCACAGCAGCCCTGGCCCAGGCACTGGAGACGAAGCTGGCGGTCGATGCTCGATGACCGGTCGCGATTCGGCGGTCATCAAGCGCGCCGAGCTCGAGCGTCACGGCGCCATCGTGCGCCAGCTCGGCGACAGGTCACAGACGAGCGCACCGGCGCCGGAGCGCCTGGTCGCCGGGTCGGTCCGGCCCGCAGCCGGGGATGCCGAGGAGGCTGATCGCGTCCGACGGCTCGTGCAGGCGATGCTCTCCGGGTTCGCGCGTCAGCGGCAGGAGTTGCTCGATGAGGTCCAGCCCTACGCAGTCCGCATCGCCGTTGAGGTCGCGAAACGGATCGTTCGCCGGGAGCTGCAGACCGATCCCGGACTCATCACACGCACCGTGCAGGCGGCCTTCGAGCAGATGTCCCCCGCGCCGGGTATGCGGGTGCGTGTGCACCCCATCGACGCGAGCCACCTGCGGCGGACCATCCGGGAGGTCGTCACCTCGCCCGACCAGGCCGAGTGCGTTGAGATCGTGCCAGACGAATCGATCGAGCAGGGCGGCTGCGTCATCGAGGGCCAGCGCGGGGTGGTGGACGCGAGACTGCGAACGCAGTTCGAGGAGATCCAGGCGCGCCTCTTTGATGCGCTGGACACGGGGGGCCGGCGATGATGGCTGCGGACACGCCGGCGTGGGTCGTGAGGCTCGCTGAGACCGCACGGTCAGCGCCGGTGCTGCGCCGCTGCGGCAGGGTCTCGGAGGTTGTCGGGCTCACCATCGAGGCGACGGGGCCAGTATGCCATCTCGGGGAGATCTGCTCGATCTCCCGGGGTCCCGATAACGCGCCGCTTCTCGCCGAGGTCTGCGGCTTTCGCGATGACCGCGTGCTTCTACTGCCGATCGGCCGCGCGGAGCAGATCGAGCCCGGAGCGCGCGTGACCGCGCTCAACAGCGACCTGCGCGTGCCCGTTGGGCCGGAGCTGCTGGGCCGCGTGATCGACGCCACCGGTCACCCGCTGGATGAGCGCGGCCCGATCCAGGCGTCCGCGACCCGTTCGACGCGCTCCGACCCTCCGCCGGCCATGAGCCGAATGCGCTCGGCGGAGCCGCTGTGGGTCGGCGTGCGAGCCGTTGACGCCCTGCTGACATGCGCCAAGGGACAGCGTATGGGGATCTTCGCTGGCTCGGGCGTGGGCAAGAGCGTGCTTCTGGGGATGATGGCGCGTAACACCTCGGCCGATGTCGGCGTAATCGCGCTGGTGGGCGAGCGCGGTCGAGAGGTGCTGCAGTTCGTCGAGGAGTACCTCGGCGCCGGCCTGCAACGCTGCGTCGTGGTCGTCGCCACCTCCGACCAGCCGCCGCTGATGCGCCTCAAGGCCGGGCTTGCCGCGACCACCATCGCGGAGCACTTCCGGGACGACGGACGTGACGTGTTGCTGCTGATGGATTCGCTCACGCGCGTGGCTCGCGCGCAGCGCGAGGTCGGTCTCGCCTCGGGCGAGATCCCCACGACGCGCGGGCACCCGCCCTCGGTCTTCACGATGCTTCCGGAGCTGCTTGAGCGCGCCGGCGCAAGCGACCGCGGCACGATCACCGGCCTGTACACGGTCCTCGTCGAGGGAGATGACATGATGGAGCCGGTCGCCGACGCGGTTCGCGCCACTCTCGACGGACACATCGTCCTCTCGCGTGAGCTGGCCAACCGCAGTCACTACCCGGCGATCGATATCACGCAGAGCGTATCGCGGCTGATGAACTCAGTTGCGACGCCGGCGCATGTCCAGGCGGCCTCGCGCTTCCGCAATCTCCTCGCAGCCTGGGAGGACGCGCGCGATCTGATCAGCATCGGCGCCTACGAGCGGGGCGCGAACCCGACCGTCGATCAGGCGCTCGAGCTGCTCGGCCCGATGCGCGAGTTCCTGCAACAGACGCCGGACGAGTGCGATCCCCCCGGTCAGTGCGTCGCGCGCCTCAGGGAGTTGATGGCCGGTGTCCGATAGCATTGCCGGTCGCCTCTCGCGGCTGCAGAGGATCCTTGCGCACAGGCAAGCCAAGGAGGCTGCAGCGCGCCTACAGACGGAGACCGCGCACCATGCATTGCAGCAGGTGGAGCGCAGGATCGAAGCGCTGCGCTGCGAGATGATGAGGGTGCGCTCCGCAGCGGCATTGCATGAATCCGCCGCTGCGGCGATTGCCGCGGAGCGCTACCTGCGGCGAACCCACGTGCGGATCGAGGAACTGAGCCGTGACGCGGATCGTGCGCGGGAGAGCCTGCGGCGGACAAGAAGCGCCCTCGCCAGGGCCGGGCGCGATCGCCTCGCCGTGGAGCGGCTGGTCGAGCAGACGCGGCTGCAGCGCACAGCGATTCTGTCCGAGCGCACTCAGAACGAGGCAGACGATCTCGGTCGCCTCCGTCTGCTGATGAGGAACGGTGCAGGCCGTGCTTGTTGAGCAGCCCGACGGACGCGCGAGGCCGTTGCGACCCCCGGCGGTCAATGACCTTCCGGCGCCCGCGCTCCACTCGCTGGGCACGAAGGTCAGTGATGCCGTTCGGGGATGGCCGCAGTCGGCCGAGGCGGCGCTGGCGATCAGTCCCTTTGAGACGTTCGGCGACGCGACTCTGGCGGACGGACTGGTCTGGTACGAGGCGGGAAGCGGGGAGGTGGCCCTGGGTCTCGAGCCGGGGTTCGCGGTCGCAATGGTCTGTCGATCGCTGGGTGCTCCCCTGCGCGAGGATGTGCCTCCAGAGCTTTCGGAGGTCGATCTGGCAGTCCTCGACGTCTGGGCGCGCAAGGCACTGGCCATCCTCGCGCAGGCCGTGATGGACGGTGCGGCGCCCGCCGTGCGGCGCGTGCAGAGCCCGTCGCTGCAGGACACGATTGCGGTCGCCGAACTCTCGTGGGCATCCGGCAGAAGAGCAGGCACAATCGCGCTCTCACGTGATCTCGCCGACGACCGCGAGCAATGTCGCTCGTTGGCTCAGGCACCGGAGCTGCTCGCGGACGTGGCAGTCAGACTCGAAGCGACGATCGGGGGGCCCCGCCTCCGCCTCGCCCAGGTGATCGACCTCGAGCCGGGCGATGCGGTGCGTCTGGGCCGCAAGGGTGACGTGACGGTGACACTGAGCGCGGACGGCTGCATGGTGGCTTCGGGCAGGCCGGGCGTTCAGGACCGTTGCCTCGCAGTGCGGGTCCAACAGGGCCCTGGCGATGACGTCATGCAGCAGGGAGGGGATGATGATGAGTGACGGTGCGGGAGGAACCGGGGGGATGCTCGCTCCTGAGACCGCCGCGAGGCCGGCCGATGGAACACTGGAGGCGCTGAGTGGCCTCTGCCTGCCGGTCTCGGTGCGCATCGGCCGCGCCACTCTGCGGCTGGAGGAGATCCTGAGCCTCCGCGCCGGATCAGTGGTGACGCTGGAGCAGCAGCTCGACGAGCCCGTCGAGCTGCTCGTGGGCGGGCAGGTCGTTGCCGAGGGCGAGCTGGTCGCGATCGATGACGAGCTTGCGGTGCGAATCACGCGCCTGCGTGAAGAGGCGGGCGGGCAGTGAGGATCGCGGTCGCGATCTGCCTCGCGGGCGCAATCTGCACCACGGCCGACGCGGCCGAGGCAGCCGGCGATGACGTGGCGGGGCTGCTCCTGCAGGCGCTTCTGAGCCTCGCAGTCGTGGTTGGGGTGATCTACCTCGTGCACCACGGGGTCCGCCGCCTCTCGGGCCGTCTGGGCGGCGCGAATGGGGAGGGCCCGGTGCAGGTCGTGCAGGCGGAGCATCTCGGCGGTGACCGCTGGGTCTACGTGCTGGAGGTCGAGGGGCGACGGTTGCTCGTCGGGGCAACCGGTGCGCAGATGCAGATGCTGGCGGAGCTTGGAGCGGCAGAGCCCCGGGGAGAGCGGCGTGAGAGCGCTTCCGGTTAGAGCGATGATGGCCGCGGCGATGGTCCTGGGGGCGAGCGCGCCGGCTGCCGCGCAGACGGACGCCGGCCTGTTGCCCGCAGCAGGCGATGATTCCGGCTTCGTGCGCCTCGTCGTGCTCTTCGCGTCCGTCTCCCTGGCCCCCGCGCTGCTGGCTGTCGTGACCTCGTTCGCGCGCATCGCTATCGTTCTGTTCTTCCTTCGGGCCGGGATCGGTGCGCAGGAGATTCCGCCGACGCCGGTGATCATCGGTCTGGCGATCCTTCTGACGCTGGTGGCGATGCTCCCCACGCTGAGCGCGATGCACCAGTCGGCGGTTGCGCCGCTGCTGGCCGGTGAAGTGGCACTGGAGGAGGCCGCCGAAGTCGCGGGCCGCCCGCTCTCGGAGTTCATGCACCGGCAGGTCAGGCCGCAGGACCTCGCGTTGATGCAGCGTCTCGCCGGGCAGCCAGAGGACCAGGCCCCCGAGGATGCACCGTTGAGCGTCCTGGCCGCGGCCTTCGCGATCAGCGAACTGCGCGCCGCATTCCTGATCGGCTTCGTGATCTACCTACCGTTCGTGATCATCGATGCAGTGGTCGCCAGCACGCTCGCCTCGGTCGGTCTTCTCTCGCTCCCCGCGCCGCTGCTGTCGCTGCCGTTCAAGATTCTGCTCTTTGTGATGGTCGACGGCTGGGCGCTGCTCACCGAGGCGCTGCTGAGCACGATACACTGACCTGCGGAGGTGAGATCGCCTGGAGATCGCTACGCTGCTGGAGCTTGCCCGCCGCGCGCTGGTGGTGGCGCTCTACGTCGCGCTGCCGCCGCTGGGCGCGACGCTGCTGGCGGGGCTGGGCGTGGCGGCCGCACAGTCTGCGCTGCGGCAGAGCGATCCGACGGTGTCAGTGGTGCCGCGTCTGCTGGCGGCCGGCGCAGCTGCGCTGCTCTTCGGCGCATGGATGGCGGGCACGCTCACCGGGTTCTGGATTGATCTATGGGCGGCGCTGCCCCAGCTTGTGAGGTGAGTGCGTGGAGACTTTGCCCGCCGAGATGGCTCTGCCCGGGCTGCTGCTGGCGCGTTGCGGAGGCCTGATGGCCCTCGCGCCGCCTCTGAACGCGCGCCAGGTTCCCCTCACGCTACGTGTCGGCGCGGCGCTGGTGCTGGCAGTCGCGCTGCTGCCGGTGGCGGAGGCTGCGCCGCTAACTGAGAGGCTGTCGCCGGGCCACTACCTCGCGCTGCTGGTGGGCGAGGCTGCGGTCGGGCTCGCGATGGGCCTCGGCGCCGGGCTCGCGTTCTGGGCGTTCAGCATCGCGGGGCAGCTTCTCGACGCGCTTCTCGGCACCGGCGACCCCGGCGAGCGGGCGAGCGGGCAGGGACCCGTCGCCGGCTTCCTCTACCTGCTGGCAGGGGCGTGCCTGCTCGCGATCGACGGCCACCACTGGTTGCTCGAGGCGCTCGCGGACGGCCTGCGGGCCATGCCGCTCGGCACTTCGATCGTGGCGGACGCCTCGGTCATCCGGGACGCGGTAGCGGTGATGCTCGCGGGCGGGGTGTTGATCGCCGCGCCGGTCCTGGCGGCGATCTACGCCGCGGATGTCGCCGTCGCGGCCTTCGATCGGGTAGCGCCGGGCCTCGGCCTGACCGACTGCGCGTCGCCCGTACGATGGACCAGCGGGCTGCTCGGGCTCGTCGTCACAACGCCTCTGCTGGCGCGCCTGGTGGCCGATCACGGCCGGCGGGCGGCGGAGGCGGCATCTCGCGCACTGCAGATCCTGGCGGGCGGACCATGAGGTGCTTCAATGGCTGACGAGAGCAGGACATATCCACCGACCGAGCGTCGCCTCGACGAGCTTCGCCGCACGGGCGCCAGCTCAGCCAGCCCGGCACTCGTGGCCTTTGCCGTCCTCGCGGTGGCGTGGCTTGCGGCGGTGACTCTGCGCCCGATGCTTGTAGACGGCGCTGTCGCGCTGGTCGGGCAGGCGCTGCGCATGGCTTCGGAGCCTGAGGCTGCGCTCTCTGGATGTTTCGCGCTCGCCAGGCGCGCCGGACTTGTGATGGCCGTCGCGGGGATCTCCCTGCTGGCGCCTGCACTGGCACTGCAGATCCTCCAGCGCGATCCGCCCGGCCAGCCGTCTGCCTCCGGCGCACCGCGTTCGAGCAGTCGGCCGGCCGTATGGTCGGGGCTGACCCGTTTCGCCTTGCTCACATCCATCGCGGCGGTCGGGGTCGCAGCCGTGATCCGCGCCATGCTGCTGCTCGCGAGCGCACAGGCGCTCTCCGTCGCGGCCGTCGCCCGCACCGGCTGGGCCCTCATCGGCCTGCTGGCCTTTGCGACGCTCGTTGATACGCTGCTGCGCCGCCGTGAGTGGATCCAGGTCGCCTGGATGTCCCGCCGCGAGCTCGAGGACGAACTGCGGGAGACCGAAGGGCGCTCGCTGACACGCGAACGGCTCTCGCCGGGGAGCGATCACCGTGCTTGAGCCCCGACAGAGCGGCGGGGGGTGGCCGCTGCATCTCGGGCAGGCCGGGGGCGTGTGGCTTGCCGGGGCCATCGTTGCAGTCACCGGCGTCGTCGTGCTTGTGGTCCCGGTTCCACCGATTGCGACCGATCTGCTGCTCGCGCTCAGTCTGGGCGGCTCGGTCGGAGTATTGCTGGTCGCGCTCGCCGGTCGTGAACCCGCGCGGCTGTCGTCGATGCCGCCGCTGCTCGTCCTGGGAAGCCTTGCGCGCATAGTCCTGTGTCTGGCGATCAGCCGCCTGATCGTCGGCGGAGGTGGTTCGAGC
>JALGTR010000329.1 GCA_029821265.1 Candidatus Zipacnadia bacterium | reverse complement strand
GATGTACCGCGATCGTGAGCGCTATGGTTTCACCGGACGCCAGGTCTTCACCATGGGGCTGCTCGGCTTCGCCGGTGGTATCGTGGGTTCACGTATCGGATTCGTGCTCATCGAAGTCGCGACTGGCAACGGTGATCTCGATCTCTGGCATCTGTTGCGCGGCGGGATGTCGTGGCACGGAGGGCTGGCGGGTGCTCTGGTGGCTGTGGCCATCGGAGCGCGGGTCATCGGTACCAGTTTCGCCCGGATCTTCGATCTCTCGGCGCCCGGCGTGGCGGTCGGCTATGCAATCGCGCGGATCGGCTGCTTCCTGAACGGATGCTGCTACGGGCATGAGTGCACGCTGCCGTGGGCTGTGAGGTTCCCGGCCGTCGGGGGCGATCCGGCGCCTCCTGTGCCGGTGCACCCGACGCAGCTTTACTCCGTCGTCGGAACGCTGGCATTCACGCTCCCGTTGCTACTCCGCCTGACTCCGGTGCTGCGCAGGCCGTTCGACCGTTTCCTGGGCTTTCTTGTCCTCTCCTCGGTGGTCCGCTTTGTGGTGGAGTTCTTCCGGCGGGGAGAGACAGGGGAACCGCTGGCATGGCTGCCGGCCCTGACGGTGGCTCAGGCAGCCTCAGCAGGGATCATCGTCATCGGAACGGTCGTCATCCTCCTGAGAGAGCGAGCGGCTCCAGGCGATCCTCCATCTCAGCCCTGACCGTCGGCAAAGCGTATGCTGCGTATGATCCTCAGAGCGATCGGGCGAAAGTCGTCAAAGTGCTCGGCTGGCGCAACGGCCGTGACAATGGCCGCCCAACCGTCCCCGATGATCGTGGCCCGGTATCCCTGCAGCGGCTCGCCGCGGACGATGTGACTGCCGTGCGCGGTGAATCTCGACCACGCCGCAGGTCTGCCACCGATCGTCGTCAGCTCCGGCCGGCCCTCGGTAATGCTTCCCGCCTCCACCTCCGACCGCCACCTTGTCTCGCGGTGCACAAAGCGAACGTCGTCCCACGTGATCGAGCCACCGGGCCACAATCGTGAGATCGACACGTGCACGCGGAGCCAGCGGGAGCGTATGATAGCGACCTGCAGCTCCCCCTGCCACTCACGGCGCACCACCCGCCAGCCAGCCGGATGCTCGATCCAGAACCGCGGCGAATCGGCCGACCAGATGGTCCACCGATCGGCATCACCAACGGGGGATTCGCTGGCGGCGCTCCAGAGAGCGGCCAGTGTCAGGAGCGAGAAGCAGGCGACGACGAGTGCGTTGACTGTCGCGGGCCACTGGCCGGCCCTGCGCGCGCGTGGATGCCGCACTCCGGGATGTGTGGCATCCATCGCCTCCCATGTCTGTTGAGCAGCCCTACGCGCCATCGTCCCTCGAATCCGCGACGTCTGTTCAGGCTATGAGCCCGGGGCTTCGCCCCCGGAAAACGCCGTTTCACGTACAGATAAGCGGAGCGACCCGATGGGCCGCCCCGCAGCGCATCTCATCGACACCGGAGGATTACTCCTCCCAGGAGATGGCCTCCACCGGGCAGGAGTCAATAGCGTCCTGGATCGTGTCCTCGTCGTCGCCCTCGGGATCGATGACTTCGGCGACGCCATCGTCGTTCAGCTTGAAGGTGTTCGGTGCGGTGTCCGGGCAGAGGCCGCATCCAGTACACGTGTCCTGATCAACAACGGGCTTCTTCACTTGCATTTCCTCCCTGCTCATTCACAGTGGAACCTCGTCGTGATTCGACGTGGAACATGATAGCACCTTCCCGGCGAAGAGGCAAACGGAACAACCGGAGCGCAACGTGTGGCAGGTCGCGCATACGCGATCGTCGAAACGGTCGCCCGTCACGCGCGGAGTTCTCTGGAGGTGAGTTGCCCGATGCCGGCCCTGACGATGGATCGCGCCGAGGTGGAGGAGGTCCTCAAGCACTGGCGCCCGGGCGCGACCATCTCGCTCATCAAGCCGGGCAGCGGGACCGCCAACGCGAGCGTCATCGTCGAGGTCGCGGATGAGCGCCTTCTTCTGCGCAGGCGCAATCGGCGCTATGCCAACGAGGACTGGGTGCGCTTCGACCACGCTCTGTTCGCACACCTGCGGGAGGCCGGTGTAGCGGCCCCACCCGCGGTCAAAGCCCCCAACGGTCGCTCGTGGCTTCGGCGGGGCGATGATATCTACGAGCTTTTCCACGTCGTCGAGGGCGAAGCCCATCGAGAGGGCGATCCCACGGAGCTTGAGAGCGCCGGCCGGATGCTTGCGCGCATCCATTCGGAGGCGGCCGACTTCGATCCGCCGGCGCCCAAGCCCTGGCCGCGCTTCCACGATCCGAAAGACGCCCTCGCGGGGCTCGAAGAGTTGCTTACGCTCGCGGCCGGCCAGCAGCATCCCGCCGAACGGCTCGAGACGCTTGAGTGTGCGCGAGCGCTCGCGGACGACCTCGTCGAGCGCGTAAGCGACGAAGCCTACTGGTCGCTGCCCCAGACCGTCGTGCATGGGGACTACCACGCGGGCAACCTCAAGTTCCGGGACGGTCGCGTGGTCGGCGTCTTCGACTGGGACTGGTCCAGCCGGCAGCCGCGCATGGTCGACCTTGCAGACGGCCTGCTCTTCCTCTGCGGCCGGCGCACCGAGCCGCTCGTCCCCGGCGATATCTGGTCACTCACCTCCGCCTTCGAACTCGACTTCGAGCGCATGGACGCCTTCGCGCAGGGCTACGGCGCGATCGTTGGGCCGGAACTGGCCGAGACCCGCCTGCTGCCTGACCTCATGCGCTGCCGCTGGCTCTACTGTCGCGTGGAT
>JALGTR010000094.1 GCA_029821265.1 Candidatus Zipacnadia bacterium | reverse complement strand
AGTCGTAAAACGTGTGCGTGTTGAACGCTCCTCGGACATACTGGCGATAGGCCTCGAGCATGACGAGGTCGGCGTGGGCGCGGTATGCGTTGGCGGCCGCTGCTGTCAGCGAGCCGGCGTTCCAGACGGCCAGAAATGCGTCAGGCGCCGCCTCATCGAAGCTCGCGAGCGCATCGAATGCGCGCTGCGCCCGCTCTTCGGCCGAGGGCAGGCGATCATACATGCCGATCTCGTCGATCGCGATGCCGTCCGCGTCGCCAAACGCCAGCCAGTTCTCCGCCATGTCGCGATCCTCGGGGACACTGACGCCCTTCCAGTCAAGCTGCTGCACGCCTCGATCACGCCACCACCGCTGCATCTGCTCCTCGCGCGCCGGCGGAGTGATGGCCGTCGCCCAGCGCAGCTCAGGGCCAGAGCCGTACCAGACGAAATGCAGCCGGTGGCGGGTGACGGGAAGCGCGCGCTCCGCGTCATGGCTCCGACCACCGATGAGCGCCTCGGCTCGCACCAGGTAGAGCCCGTCATCGTGGGGTGTCCACGTCACCTCGCCCAGGAGCGTCCCATCGTCCTGCGGCTTCATCTGCACGGCGTGGTGCGTGACCGCCGAACCGTTGCGGATGAGCGTGAGGCGGACCGGCGGAGGGTCACCCGGGATCTCGCCGGTCCAGCGCGCCCCGACGGCGACCTGATCGCCGACGACGGGGATGGCGCGGGAGGTGGTGACGGTGAGCTCTGCCGGTGCGGATGCGACGAGGGTGCAGCAGAGGATGATCGCGCTGATCGGCAACAGGTGATCCATCGCAATGCCTCCCCGCGGCGTTAGTAGGCTGAATGCTCGGGGCCGGACCTTTCCGATCCGGCCCCGTGAATCCTCGCGACAGCTCTTACTCGTAGCTCTTGGCGCTGTTGCCGTAGCTCCACCACTGCGTCGGGCGCTCGAGGATGGTCTTGCTGAACCACTTCACGTGCCCATCGTAAAACGAGGCGTTGAAGCCATTGTTGTGGGGCCATGAGGCCCAGCCGCGATACTCTGGCGCCTGGGCGTCACACTGTTTCCAGCAGCGCGTCACGGCCGAACGCTCCGCGTCCATGATCCACCACTTCTGTGACGGATACTGGATTCCCGCGTAGCTGAGTGACTGACACTTGCCGAGGAAAGCCCGCGCGTAGTCACAGAAGTACACACCGTAAGAGACTCGGTACAGCTCCAGCCCGCCTGCATTTGTCATGACCTGCGTCGAAGGGCAGCGCAGAATCTGTTCGTTCTTGATGTAGCCCTCTTCTACCATCCACGTCCAGTTGAAACGATTTGGCGGAAGCTGCTCATCGTTGTCGGTCACGTACATGATACAGGCCGTCGTGATCTGCTTGAGGTTGGAGCTACACGAGGTCTGGCGAGCCTTCTCCCGGGCGCGTGCGAAGACCGGGAAGAGTATGGCCGCCAGAATCGCGATAATCGCGATAACAACGAGCAGCTCGATGAGCGTGAATCCCCGTCGCGCATGCATCGCTAGTCCCCTCCTGCTCTCACGTTGTGAGGATCGACCGCCTCAACATATCACTGCCGGCACTGTAACTCCGCCAGGCACCACCTCCGTACTGTTGTCTGTTGCGCGCACTATGGCCGGACGGGTATAGCCCCAAGTATCGATTCCACGGCAATCACGGAACACCTACGACTTCGACTTCAGTCGCTGATCCGCGGCAGAATGAGCCGCGAAGGATGGGCGGCGGAATGCAGTATCGTCTGGTCCGCGGGCACCATCTCCATCTCCGCGAGGTCATCGCCACCGGTGTTGTGGTTGCGGTCGTGGTTCGCGAAGTCGCTGGAGGTGATCTCCAGCCGGATGCGATGGCCCTTGAGGAATCGGCAGGCGGTGGCGCCGAGGCGGATGCGGTATTCCACCACCTCGCCCGGCTCGATGAGCTCCTCCTCCTGCCAGGAGTTACGGTGTCGGGCGCGCACCATGCCGTAGCAGATCTCCAGAGCCGGACCGGGCTGGCCGTCCTCGCCGTCAGGGTGCTCATCGACCAGACGCGCGAAGAAGTCGGTGTCCGGGGCGGAGGAGGCGGCGTAGAGCACCACCTCCGGGTGGCCGGTGATCTCGATCTCCTCAGTCAGCGGCTCGGTGCGGTAGTAGAGGATGTCATCGCGATACTCCAGCTCCCGGCGGTCGCTTGGGAGGGTGAAGAGTCCGGTGGTCCACAGCGTCGGGCAGGGATCGCGCGGATCGTAGGTGTAGCCGTCGGCCGGCTCGTCGCCCGGCTTCTCGGCCGAGAGTGTGCCCGATGCATCGACGGGGTTCGCGGAGCCGTCGGAGTGCAGGTAAAGCTCCGTGGGCTCGGCGCCGGGGACGGGCCAGGTCTCGGCGGATTTCCACTGCCCGGAGCCCATGACGAAGTAGCGCAGAGGCGGGTCGGTGTCGACGCCGTTATCGAGGCCCTTAAGCCAGTGGTCGAACCACCGGATCATGATGTCGGTCTTGTCGAACTGAGCCTGTGGGCCGAAGTCGATCTCGCCGAACTTCCGCTTGCCGAAGCCTCCGTGGTTGTAGGGCCCGAGGATCAGCTTCGTCTGTTTGCGGGCAACCTCTGTGGCGGCGTTCTTCTGCATACCCGGGAGGTGGTAGATCGTCCCGTTGCAGTGGTCGAAGTAGCCCGAGAAGTCGAGGTTTGGCACCTGCACGCGGGCGTGCTTCTCGGCGAACTTCCAGCGCGGACGCGCCGGGTCGGCGAGCCAGTTGCGGGCGTATGTCGCCAGCGGCTCAGGCATATGCCGCGGCAGGTCCTTCCATGGCAGGTAGCCAAGCCAGAGGTTGAGCTCGGTTTCCTCGAAGATGCGGCGGGCCTCGGCAGGCGTATGCGGCGGGCTCATGCCCGCGCGCCTGCGCAGGTCCGGAGCGATGGTGGTGAGCCACCACTTGACGCGGCGTCCGGGGCGGAAGCTGCCCCACCAGTCGACGCTGGTGAGCTCCATCGGGATGGTATCGGCGCACATCGCGCGCAGCGACGGTGGCTGCTCGGCGGCGGCCTCCCACTGCATCCACGCGTTGTATGACGGCCCGAAGGTGCCGATGTTGCCATCACACCACGGCTGGGCGGCGAGCCACTCGATGGTATCGTAGCCATCGCGGCCGTCGAGGGTCTGATCTTCGCTGAAGAGCACGAATTCGCCGTCGGAGGCGTAGCGCCCGCGGGTGTCCTGCGTCATGACGGCGTAGCCGGCGCGGACGTATCGCTCCATGCCGGCCTTCGCTTTGCCGTATGGCGTGCGCATCAGCAGCGCGGGGACCTGCCCATCGCTATCTGGTCGCCAGAGGTTCCCGCGCAGGATGACGCCATCGCGCATCGGCACCTCGACCTCGTACTCTTCGATGACACCCAGGTGTCCGCTTTCGTGCATATCCGCGCCTCCCGCCATTGTCGTGCCGTTCACCGCTATAGAGGCCAGCCCCCGCGCCGGCCTGCGTCGCTCCAAATCGGGCTCAATGGTAAGGATCGCCGGACTCGAACAGCTTGCGCTCACGTCTGCGTGGAAGGTTCCACGGCAGCCGCAGGCCCTGCTCGTCCCGGACAGAGCGTAGGCTCCCGCTCTGCTTCGGCATTGCGGCAGCCAGCTCGAGGCGCGCGAGCGGACACGCCCGGCACGCGTTTCTCCGTCCGGTAAAGTGCTCCCTCTTTACCGAATAGACGTCTTGCATGAAACATACCCGCCAGTGATTCTCCGAAGGTCCTCTCCTGTTGGTGCGGAAACTGGGCGCGGTGGTTATTCGCTGGATCTGCCCGTCCGGGAGGCCCCCGATATGTCGCAATCCGACAGACGGCCCAATGTGCTGCTGATACTCAACGATGACATGGGCTACTCCGATATCGGATGCTACGGCGGGGAGGTGCACACCCCCAACCTCGATGCCCTCGCCGATGGCGGCGTGCGTTTCACCCAGGCTTATAACACCGCGCGGTGCTGCCCGTCTCGGGCCTCGCTGATCACCGGCCTGCACCCCCATCAGACCGGGGTCGGGCATATGATGAACGACTGGGACGCCGACGGCTATCGCGGCGACCTCAACGACCGCTGCGTCACCGTCGCCGAAGTCCTCAAAGACGCCGGCTATCGCACCTACATGTCGGGCAAATGGCACGTCTCGCGGCATATCGAGCCCGACGGGCCGATGCACTCATGGCCCTGCCAGCGCGGCTTCGATCGCTACTGGGGGATGCTCACCGGCGCCGGGAACTACTTCGCCCCCGAGACGCTCAACGAGGACAACCAGCGCCTGCCCGTGCCCGGCCCGGGCTTCTACATGACCGACGCCATCAGCGAACGCGCCGCCGAGTTCGTCCGCGCCCACCACCGCGAGGGCCGCGAGGAGCCGTTCCTCCTCTACGCGGCATACACAGCGCCACACTGGCCGCTGCATGCGCTGCCCGAGGACATCGAGCGCTATCGCGGGCGCTTCGACGCCGGCTGGGATGTGCTGCGCGAGGAGCGCCGAGAGCGCATGACCGCGATGGGCATCCTCGACGAAAGCTGGCGGCTCACCGAGCGCGATCCACAGGTCTGCCCGTGGGACGAGGCGGGCTTCAAGCAGTGGCAGGCGCTGCGGATGGAGGTCTACGCAGCGCAGATCGACCGCATGGACCAGGGCATCGGCCGGATCCTCGAGGCCCTGCGGCGGACGGGACAGATGCAGAACACGCTGATCATCTTTCTCGCCGACAACGGCGGCTGCGCGGAGGAGCTGGAGCATCACTACCGCCCGCCGTGGCATATCGGCACAGAGCACACACGCGACGGCAAGCCGGTGATCTTCGGCAACCGCCCCGAGGTGATGCCCGGCGGCGAGGAGAGCTATCAGAGCTACGGGATCCCGTGGGCGAACCTGTCGAACACCCCATTCCGTCTGTACAAACACTGGGTGCACGAGGGCGGAATCGCCACGCCGATGATCGTGCACTGGCCGGAGGGCCTCAGACGCGCCGGCGAGCTTGAGCACGAGCCGGTGCAGCTGCCCGACATCACCGCCACGATCATCGACGCCGCGGGCGCAGAGTATCCCTCGGAGCGCAATGGGAAGCCGATCCACCCGCTGGAGGGCTACTCATTCCTCGATTGCCTTCGCGGCGATGGCTCGTTCGATCGCGAGGCACTGACGTGGGAACATGAGGGCAACTGCGCGATCAGGCGCGGGCGCTGGAAGTTGGTGCGCCGCTACCCGGGTCCGTGGGAGCTTTACGACATGGTCGAGGACCGCTCGGAGACGAGAGACCTCGCGGCGGAGCATCAGCCGATGGTCGATGAGCTGGCGGATCGCTGGCAGGACTGGGCCAGGCGATGCGATGTGCTGCCGTGGGAGGACGTGAACCCGTACATCGGCTGACTCGCAGCCGGAGAGGGCGGAATACAGGTCCATGAGGTGCGCAATGAACTGGATCGCGATCATCTGCGCGTTGGTGCTTGCCATCGGCGTGAGTGACGCATCGACGAAGACCGGGCGCACATACTACACGGCGGAGCGTATGGCGGCGATGCGCGAGAACGTTGAGCGCTATCAATGGGCGCGGAACGACCGCGCGAACATCATCCAGCGCGCCGATCGCTGGCTGGAGTACTCCGATGACGAGCTTCGGATGATGGTGCCGCCGCCGGAGCTGCCGCGTTCGCCGTATGTGCGCGAGACCGGCTGCCCCGAACATGGGCTGGACATCCGCAGGTTCGGCACGTACGCGTGGGAGACGAGCCTCGATGAGCCCTTCAAGGTCACCTGTCCGGTGGGCGGCGAGAGCTACCCGGACAACGACTTCATGGCCTACTACCGCTCGGGCTGGGACGGCCATCGCTGGGACCCCGAGCGCGCGGATCGCAGCCTCCTGACCGGAGGCGAGATCATCGACGACGGCTGGGGCTGGGACGACCCCACCGATGACAGTGAGCAGAAGTACTGGTTCGTGGCCTACTACACGCACTGGGTTCTGGTCGAGCAGGTGGTGGCGGGCGTGCTGGAGGACTGTTCGCGGGCGTACCTGCTTACGGGCGACCCGGCCTACGCGCACAAGGCTGCGATCGTGCTGTGGCAGCTCGCCGAGTACTACCCCGACTACGCCTACGAGAAGCAGTCCCGGCGCGGAACGGAGATCGATCCGAACTACCTCGGGAAGCTGCTGTATCACACCTGGGAGACGCGGACGGTCTCGCGGGCCGCGCTGGCATACGACGCGGTCTTCCCGGCACTGGCTGAGGACGAGGCGCTGCAGGAGCAGGTGGGGCAGAGCGGCGCGGAGATCGCCGAGCACATCGAGAGCCGGATGCTGCGGCATATGGCGCGGCTGATCATCGACGGCTCGCGCACGATTCAAGGTAACTACGGAATGCACCAGACGGCGCTGCTGCACGTCGCGATCGTTTGCGGCGACGAGGAGCATGAGCCGACCAGGTCGCAGATGGTCGGCTGGGTGATGAGCAACGATGAGGTCGGCTCGTACACCGAGATGAGCATGCAGGACGCGCTGCACAACGTGGTGTTCCGCGATGGAGTGCCCTTCGAGTCTCCGGGATACAACCTGTACTGGGTGACCAACCTGCTGGAGATGGCGAAGTTGCTGGCCGAGTGCGGAGTGGACGTGGTGGAGATGCCGCGGCTGAGGCGCCTCGCCGACTGGCCGCTGGACATGGTCTGCGCGGGGGAGTTTACCCCGGCGCTGGGCGACAGCGGCGACCTCTACCACGGTTCGCTGGCGCGTCGGCCTGACGTGAGCGGGCCTGCGTTCAAGTTCTGGCGCGATCCCCGTCACGCGTGGGTCTTCACGGAGATGGACGCCACCTGGGGGCGCGACCTGTTCGAGCCGCAGATCGATGAGGAGGCCGCGCGGGTCGCGGAGCAGTTCGAGGGACCGCTGGGCGTCGATCCTCATCTGTTCCCCGGGTACGGCATGACCATACTGCAGACCGGGAACGAGGCGAATCGCACCGCCATCATGCTCTACCAGGGCGCCGGCCGCTGGGCCCACGCGCACTTCGATTCGATGCACCTGGACATCTACTCGCGCGGCAACCCGCTGATCCCCGACTTCGGCTATCCCGAGACTGCGAACTCGAACGACCCGCGACGCTTCGGGTTCATCTCGCACACCGTGGCGCACAATCTTGTAATGGTGGATGCGAGCCGCTCGGATCCGTCGGTGGGCGTGGTGACCAACTACGACCCGGCGCCAGGCTGCAGCATCGTCGACGCGCACAACCCCGAGGCGTACCCTGATCAGACGGAGACCTACCGTCGAACACTCGCGCTGATCGATGCGACTCCCCAGGATGCCTACGTGATCGACATCTTCCGCGTCGAGGGCGGCTCACAGCATGACTGGATTGTGCATGGGACGGACGCTGAGTTCGCCACGCAGATACCGCTTACCGAGCCGCGCGAGGAAGGCACGCTTGCCGGTCCGGATGTGCCCTACGGCATGTTCTACGATGACCCCGCGCTGCGGGACAAGCCCTATGGATCGGTCAGCTACGCCGGTTACACGGGCAGCGGCTTCCAGTTCCTGTATAACGTGCAGGAGGCCGCGCTGGACGGATCGGGCGTGGTCGAGTGGCGGCTGCGACGCACGGCTGAGCGGCCGCCGTCGCTACCGACCGAGGACATCGCACTCCGCGCGCACCTGCTGTCTGATGGCGAGCGGCTGTACGTGTGCGATGGCAAGCCCCAGCAGAACACCAATCGCCATCCCGAGAGCGTGAAGTTCCTGCTCCGGCGGCGTCAGGGAGATGACCTGCGGAGCGCGTTCGTGACCGTCTTCGAGCCGATCGAGGGCGAACCGTTTCTACGCGAGGTCACGCGGCTTGAGGCAACGCCGGCTGAGGCGGGGGCGGTGGCCCTGCGGATCGAGCGGGCGGACGGCGGTGCCGACATCTTCGTGAGCACCTCCGACCCCACGCGGACCGTCGAGGTCGAGGGCGGTCTGATGTTGCGCGGGGAGGCTGGCTTC
Source organism: Candidatus Zipacnadia bacterium (assembly GCA_029821265.1). Lineage (GTDB taxonomy): Bacteria > Armatimonadota > Zipacnadia > Zipacnadales > UBA5352 > JALGTR01. The sequence continues at coordinate 6,488 of JALGTR010000094.1, read as the reverse complement.
GTATCCCTGAACGCCGACGGCTCGATCCGGGACGCGCGGCTGAGCAATGGCGAGCTATTGCGATTCGGCGAGATGGAGCTGACCGCGAGGGCGCCGCGCCGGGTGGCGATCGAGGACGTGGACCGGACGCGAGGCATCGTGACGCTGGCCGAGGGCGCGGATCTGACTGACGCGCTTACGGGCCAGTGGGCCCCGCTTGGCAATGACGTGCACCGCACGATCTATCGCATCGATGAGGTGCTCGACGATCGTCGCTTCTCGATCGCCACGCAGAGCACGCTGACCGGGCGGCTGTTGCCGACGGGATATGACGCCGGGACCGGGCGGCTGACCACCGGCAACTTCAGCTACTTCACCCGCCCGGGGATGTACCTCGCCGATGAGCAGATGCGGGTGCTCGGTCGAATCGAGCGCCTCGAGAGCAGCCGCGCGCTGATCCTCGTAGACGCTCCAGCGATCGCCCTCGGCGAGCTCCCCGATGCCGACGGCGATGGCAGCGCGCGGCTCTGGGTGCTGGACTTCGCGGCCGGCGACGAGATAAGCCTGCCCTCTCGCGCACGGATGAGTCGACGCTGAGGCGCACGTCAGGTGGACGGGAATGCTGAGGGCGCGGCCATCCTCGGCCGCGCCCTGTGTGCATCAGGCGTCAGGCGTCGAGACGAGCCATTAGGAGCCGTCGAGCGACCAGTACATGGAGTTGCCCAGCACCTCGTCCTTGCGCAGCCACTTCACGTGGCCATCGACGAAGCAGAAGTTCGCGCCCCCGTTGTGCCTCGGATCCACGTGGAATCCAACACCCCCGGTTGCCACGTCGCTGCAGGCGCAGGTTGGGTTGCTGTGGTGGGTGCAGCCTCCGGTGGTCTCGTTGAAGAGAATGCACTGTGCGGGCATCTGAATCTCGGCCAGTGCCCGGCCCGTGCCGGCGCCGGTGGTGTAGCAGGCCACTCCGTAGCCGCCACGAAGGCCGGGTGAGTAGCTGCCCAGTCCGTACGTCCTCATGCAGTATCCATCGGTGACGTAGGTGAGACTGCCGTAGCTGGGACAGACGAAGATCTGCTCGTTCTTTGCGTACGGTTGAATCTTCTGGTTCCAGAGGACACGTCCGGTGAACCGCTCATCGTAGTCCTGGACATACATGGCCATGGCCAGACCCATCTGCCTCAGGTTCGAGGCGCAGGACGTCTGGCGGGCCTTCTCACGGGCCCTGGCGAAGACGGGGAACAGGATTGCTGCCAGGATGGCGATGATTGCAATCACCACCAGCAGCTCAATCAGGGTGAAGCCGTCGCGAGACCGCATGCGGTCTCCCTCCTCAGGACCGTCCCTCGATTTCCGGGGACTTCCCCCGGTCGCGATACGGTGAGGCACGCAGTTATGAAAACGCTCCGACACCGCGGAGCGGTGGTTTCAGCCTGACTGAAGCCTGTTTCTTCACGCCGTACGGCCTTTTTCCCTGATGTTCGATTCCAATATCAAGGGCGATGACCTCCTTTCCTTGGAAAGAATTTAAGGAAAAAAGCGCCGCGAGTGCAAGATCCGGCGCCGGGAAGCAGTCTGGGCAGTGCGTCGAATCGCAACTCAATTGCAGACGGCCGAGGAGGGTGTGGGATGAGCGACAGGATCGCAGTTGGGATCGTCGGCGTGCGCAACAGCACCGACGACTCTTCGCGGGAGGCGGCAGGTGAGCTGGAGACACTGCGCTGGTACCCGACCTGGCGTGCGCCTGTCAGGGACGACGAGATGGACGCGGTGGTCATAGGCACGTGGCCGTATCTCGCTGGAGGTTGATGCGACGATCCGGAGGATGATCGCCGAGGGCTACGCGGGAGAGATCGTCTCCGTCGAGGTGCGGGACCGTGGCGGCTTCGCGGAGCAGGACCCGAAGTGACACTGGTGCAGCTGCAGATGCGGCGAGGATGACCTGCGGTACGTGCAGTTCGTGGAGGCGACGATCCTCGCGGCGCAGAATGGCAGCACGATTACGCTGCCTATCAGACCGCAACGCTCCGGGAGGAGAGCCGAGTGGCATCGCTTAGAGCCGGGCACGCCGACCTGCGCATCCATCGCTCGATGGAGGTGCGCCGGGAGCAGTACCTCGAGCACATGACCTTCCAGGCCAACCACTCGCCGATGTTCACCGAGATCTTCGGCCCAATCGTCGGATTGAAGGACGAGTGGCGAGCGCAGGGGGCCTCCGAGGCCGAGCTGGATATGTCGGCATTCCGCTATCGCAGGCACATGGTGGCGAGGGTGCCGGTGAACACGGGGCTGATCGGCGGGCGTCGCGAGGAGGTCGTCGAGGAGACCGACGACGCGGTCATCGGCATCGATCGGTACGGACGGCGGGTGAAGCTGTTTCGTCACTGTGCGACGATCCCCCTGCCGCTGGAGTACCCCGTGCGCGACATGGACGACTGGCGCGCCTTCAAGCACCACTACCAGTTCAGCGAGGAGCGCTTCGCGGACGGCTGGATCGAGGCCGCGCGGAAAGCGCGCGAGGAGGGCAGGGTCGTTACCGTGAGCATCCCGGGGGGATTCGATGAGCCGCGCCAGCTCCTCGGCGAAGAACGCCTGTGCGTGGCGTTCTACGAGCAGCCCGAGCTTGTGCACGATATCCTGCGCACGATCGGCGAGACTGCGCGGGCGGTTCTCGACCGCGTCTCTGCCACCGTGCAGATCGACCAGCTCAGCGTGCACGAGGACATGGCGGGAAAGAGCGGGCCGCTGGCCGGTCCGAAGCAGGTCGCGGAGTTCATCGCGCCCTACTACCTCAGCATCTGGGAAATGCTGCGGGACCGCGGCGCGCAGCTCTTCGACCAGGACTCCGACGGCAACATGAACCCCGTGGTGGAGGCGTTCATCGACGCCGGGGTGAACGTGATGCATCCGCTGGAGCCGGCCGCCGGGATGGATGTCGTGAAACTGCGCGAGCGCTTCGGCGAGCAACTGGCGTTCGTCGGGGGGCTCGACAAGCATGTTCTCCGCCGCGGGGAGGAGGCGATCGTCGCGGAGCTGGAGTACAAGATCCCCCCGATGATCCGCACGGGTGGGTGCGTGCTCGGCCTCGACCACCGCATCCCGAACGGAACCCCTCTCGACGCGTACCGGTTCTATGTTGAGAAGGCGTGGGAGATCATGGAGCGAGAGACCGCGAAGCTGCGCGCAGGCGATTCCGCTCACGATGCGTGAGCCGTGCAGGTGGGCCCAGCCGGAGGGCGAACGCTGAGAGGGGGCGTGTGTAGCGCAACCTGCTGAGCCTGGAGGGCTTTGGGATGACCAGGTCCGGTTGGGCAGCACTGTCGATGGCCGCGATCGTCAGTTGTGTGGCTGCTCCCTGCGCCGCCGTCCCCGTAGGCCAGCAGGCGGTGATGACGGGCGCGGAGTTCGTCCAGAAGTTCACCAAAGAGGTCGCCGACTACTACGACCGGCAGATCAAGCCCCTCGAGCAGCAGCGCGCGCAGCTTCGCGGGCAGCGAGCCTCCGCCAGCGCGGCCCGTCAGCATCAGCTCGACGCACAGATGGCAAACCTCGACAGGCAGATCGACGACCTGTCGGAGAAGAAGCGGCTGGCGGCCGGCCACGACAAGGCGTGGCGGATCTTCGGCGCCGCGAAGAGCATCCACGACACCCTGACGAAGATGGAGGACGCCCTCAACCAGCGGGATACCTACAGCCGGCAGATCGTCTGGCTCGACCGGCTCGCGGCGGGGCAGATGGCCCAGGCGCGGGAGGCGTTCACGACCGCCAACAGCGCGATCGACTGGGCGACGAAGCTCAAGAGCCTGCGCGACCTCGCGCGGCAACTGGATGCGCAGGCGCCCACCCCGCACAACAAGCGGATGATCGAGGGCCTCAACTCGCTCTTCTGGGCCATGAAGGAGTTTGGCGACAAGGTCCCGTCGATCGGTAACTTCATCAAGAACTACGGGAACGTAGGACAGGCCCTCGTCAACGCCGCCTCCCGGTTTGATCAGCGGCTGCAGGGCCGCTCGATGGGGCTGCTGGTCGAGGGGCGACCCCGGGATGGGCGGCTGACCGCATTCGACCGCCAGTTTCCGGAATTCGCGGCCAATCGCGACATGCTCAGCATCCTGCCGCTCGATGGCGTGCGCGACGCCTATGCGTGGCACAACGGCGGCATCCTCATCTGGGATCCGGAGAGCGACTACTGGCACAGCCGCAAGGACATGACCCCACAGGAGCTGCTGCGCCGCTACGCGTTCTTCGCCACCTACGGCAACGCGAACCCCTCAGCGACCGATGTGCTTGGCTTGCCGAAGTTCACAATCGGGGTGCGACTGACGCCCGCCGACGCCGTTGTCGCTCCCGGAGGAAGCACCACAATCACGGTCTCCGCCGAGCGGATGGATGGCCTGTTGCCGTACACGCTTCTGCGCCTGCGGAGCGAGGAGATGCCGAGCCTCACCGGTGCGATCGGCCTCGGCGGGGGCAGCGGCAGGCTCGAACCGCTGATTGTCGAACCGCCAGAGACCGTCACATTCACCGCGCCGAATGTCGAGAACTACGTCTACAGGATCACCGCGGAGATTGGCCCGATGGAGGCAGGGACGGTCATCGGCTCACCGCACTGCATGGTCGCGACAGGCGTGAGAAGCAGGATCGAGATCGCCGCTGAGCCATCGACGGTCGAGCCGCGCGGGGACGGAGTCATCTCGATCCGCATCGCCGATTCACGGGGCAACCCGCTGCAGGCAGGCGGGAATGTTACGGTGACCGGACACGGGATAGAGATCGAGCGGACCATCTACTCAACCGGCGATGACGGCAGTAGCGGCTACGTGCCCTACCACGCCCCTGAGCAGCCAGGGCGCTATCGCGTCAGCGCGCGCTTCAGCGGCTACATTGACGCCGGATACCTCTACGGCACCAACGCGATGGCGTCGGAGGGCGAGGCCTGGGTGACCGTCCGGGCGGCTGACGAGCAGGGCCAGGCTCCGACGATCGCGCAGCCAGCTCCGGAGCCAGCGCCGGAACCCTCTCCCGAGCGGCCTGAGGAGATCACCTTCGGCGAGCTGTATCTTGTGCACATCATCGAGACGGGGACGATGAACGGGCCGGTCGAGAAGGACGCCTGGATCCTGTACCCGGCCAAGCCCGACGAGAACGGTATTCTGCTGACAGCCGACGGCTATGGTGGGCACTTCATCAACAGGACCGACCAGGTGCAGGGGCCGTTCACATCAAGCTACCAGCTCTGCCCGGCCATGGCCGCACTGGGCCTCGAGTACCTTCACTACGGTCGGCTGACGATCCACTGCGACCCGGCGATATGGGGCGGTGGGGGGTAGAGAATCGACTGGCGGGGCGCCGAGCTGCAATGCGCCCCGCCAGAGTGCGGAGGGGATGCGCGCTATCCGCCCTGAATGAGCTGCAGGACCTGCCGCGGCAGCGAGTTCGCCTGCGACAGGAATGCCGTCGCGGACTGCACCAGCACCTGGGCGGTGGTGAACTCGGCCATCTCACGGCCGAAGTCCGTATCGCGGATGGCGCTCTCGGAGGCCGAGAGGTTTTCTCTCGCGACCGCCAGTGACCGTGCCTCCGCCTCCAGCTCGTTGACCTGGAATGCGCCCAGTTTACCACGCACCGCGGAGACCTGGTTGATGGCCTCGTCGATCACCCCGATGGCGTCATTTGCGCCGTCGATGGTTGAGATGTCGATCTCCGCGAGGGAGCTTGTGACGCCCAGGTCCGTGGTCTTCATCGACCGGATGCTGGTTGTCGCGGTGTCGCCTGCGGCGAAGCCGATCTGGAAGGAGAGCTGCCCGTCCTCCGCGTAGAGCGCGTCCACGTAGTTGCCGACCGTGGTCGCCGCGGCCTCGGTGAGGGTGATCGAGCCGTAGGTGGCATGACTGACCGTCAGGCCGCTGCCGGCGTCGAAGGTCACATCGAAGCCGGTGTCCAGCGCGTTACCACCGAAGGCGACGTCCGCGACGCAGTCCACGCCGCTGTCTGCCTCGAAGGTCGTCGCCGCGCCGTTAACGAGAAGGTCGGTCGTGGAGGTCGCCGTGCCGGAGAACTCCACAGAGATGTGCTCGGCGCTGCCGTAGCCGTCGGTGCTGATGACCAGCTCGCCGCCGGTTATCTCGGCGGTGACCTGTCCGTCGAGGGCCGCGGTGGTGTTAATCGCGGTGACCACGTCCTGCCAGGTCGTCGTGCTGTCGATCGTCAGGGCTGCGCCGCCATCCTGCACCTGCACGCCGTTGATGTAGAGGCTGAGCGCGTCGCCACCTCCCGACAGGTCGATGCTGCCGGTGCCGTGAACGGTGTTGCCCGCGACGACCGCGCCGCCGGTGCCGGTGTCAACTTTGGCCTTCTCGGCCGCGGTGGTGACCTGGATGGAGACGTAGCCGTCGCCCTGGTCGCCGAGCGTGTTGATGCCCTGCGTCGCGACGGTCGAGTTGTCCACGATGTTGACCTTGGTGCCGGCAGAGCCATCGAGCAGCGAGCGGCCGGCGTACTTCGTGTTG
>JALGTR010000328.1 GCA_029821265.1 Candidatus Zipacnadia bacterium | reverse complement strand
CTCGGCGCCGACCGATGGACTGAGCGCAGCTTCATGGTTGCGCGCGGGCTGATCCCCACCTCCGAACGCGAGATCTCGGTCTACTGGATGGAGCACTACCGGCGCCCGACGGTGCGCATTGTGCGGGGAACGGTGCGCACCGACGGATTCGTGTCGGTGAACGCTCCCTACCACGGCGGAGAGATGGTGACGAAGCCCTTCACGTTCGAGGGAAGCCGCCTGGTGCTCAATGCCTCGACCTCGGCCGCGGGCTCGATCCGCGTCGAGATGCAGGATGCAGACGGGCGGCCGCTCCCGGGCCTGACGCTGGCCGACTGCCCGGAGATCTATGGCGACGAACTCGAGCTCCCCGTGCCGTGGCCACCGCAGGCGCGCCTCAGCGGCTGGGCGGGGACGCCTGTGCGGCTGCGATTCGTCATGCGCGACGCCGACCTCTACGCCATGCGCTTCGCGGCAGACTGACGGACGCAGGCGCTTTCAGTCATCGATATGCTCGAGGAAGTGATCCACGTACGCAGCGAGGGTCTCGTACGTGGGGTCGGCGTCAATCCGCACACCGCCCAGGAAGAACGTGGGCGTGCCGTTGACGCCACTACGCGCGCCTTCGAGGCGAACCTGGCGGATGTGCCGCTCGAGCCGATCAGAGTGGCGGTCGGCCTCGAAGCGCGCCATGTCCAGCTCAAGTTCGCCCGCGAAACGGACGAGGTCATCGTTGTTGAAATCGCCCTCGGCTTCGAAGATCTTCGAGTGCATCGGCCAGAACTTGCCCTGCAGTCCGGCAGCGTCGGCCGCGAGGGCGCCCGGCATCGCCATGGGATGATAGCTGACCAGCGGAAAATGGCGATAGACGATAAGCAGCCGATCGCCATGAGTCTGCGCCAGCTCCTCCACCGCATAGTAGCCCTCGATACAGGCCGGGCACTGGTAGTCCGCATATTCAACGAGGGTGAGCGGCGCGTCGTCGGGACCGCGCCTGTGATCGTCCTCAGTGACCTCGGCCTCAAGCTCGACGGGATCGAAGCTGATCTCAGTCATCCGCGCTCAGCTCCTCGACGGCATTCAGGACCATGTGGGCTCCGGTGGTCTTCTCGAGCTACCCATCGTAGCGGAAGACCACCGTGCGGTCGCCGTCCACGATGAGCTGCATACGAGCACACACGCCCCGCGGGTGGTAGGCACCGAACTGCATCGCGACCTCGCCCTTCGGCTCGAAGTCGGAGGCGAGCGGGAAGCTCAGGCCGTGCTGGTTGGCAAACTCACGCGTCGACCAGCAGTTGTCCGTGGAGACGGCGATGATGCCGGCGCCGAGGCGTTCGATCTCATCGGAGACCGCCTCGAGAACGTCCAGCTCATTGCTGCAGGTCGGGCTCCAGATGGCCGGAAAGAACGCGATCACAGCATACTCATGGTCCGCGAGGACATCCGAGAGCCTGACCGTCTCGTCGGGCCCCGTGGGAAGCTCGAAATCGGATGCTCTGTCCCCTACCTCCAGGTCTGCCATCGTCACTCAGCTCTCCTCCCGGGCGCAGTCCTGTCGCGGCGGCACGGGGTGACTGCCGGCGCGGACACACGTTCGCCCGAACCGTCAGCTGACCACGTTCTGCGGCTCTCCGGCGAGGAAGGCCATGATATTCTCGCAGGTGACCTGCAGAAGCCGATGCAGCGCCTCGCGGGAGTAGAACGCCATATGGGGCGTGAGGACCACGTCCTCGCGGTTGAGCAGAGCGTAGCGCTGGACCGCCACCGCGAGCTCCTCGCGCGGCGCGTCCCCCATGGCCATCTGCGCCTCGTCACCGATTCGCTCCTCTCCCTCGATGACGTCCAGGCCCGCGCCGCCAAGATGTCCGCTCGAAAGCGCCTCAAGCAGCGCGTCTGTGTCCACCAGCTCCCCGCGAGCGGTATTGATCAGCAGCGCGCCTCTCTTCATCTTGCTCAGCGCTTCGCGATCGATCATGTGGCGCGTCGCAGGCACCAGTGGCACGTGCAGCGAGACGACGTCGGAGCGCTCAAGCAGCTCGTCCATCGACACGTACTCAAACTGCATCACGTCCGCGAGCAACGACTGGGGCTTGACGTCGAAGGCGAGCACCTCCATCCCCATGGCGATGCCAATGCGAATGACGCGAAGCCCGATCGCGCCCGCGCCGACAACACCGAGCGTCTTGCCTTTGAGGTCGAAGCCCGCCAGGCCCTCGAGGCTGAAGTCGCTGCGCCGCGTGCGGTCGTAAGCCTTGAGGATCTTGCGTGAGAGGGCGAGCATAAGCCCGAATGTATGCTCCGCGACTGTGTGCTCGGCGTAGGCGGGCACGTTACAGGCGACGATACCGCGCTCGCGACAAGCCTCGAGGTCGATATGATCGTACCCGGTCGAACGTGTGCAGATCAGTCTGCAGTTGGGCATGCGATCAAGCTGTTCGGCCGTAACCGCGGAGCCGATGAAGACCGAGGCGATCGTGACATCCTCAATCTCATCGTCGGACACATCCTGCAGTTTCTCAGTGGTTGAGCGATAGGTGGGTGCCTCAAGGCCACACTCGGGAGCGCTGAGGCCCGTCTCGTCCCATGGGCCGCTCTCGAAGAACATGATCGTTTCGTGGGCGGCCTCTTTGCCGAGTTGCTCATGCGTCTCGTCCGATGCGAGCTCAGGCTGGTTCTTACGGCTCTCGTCGGTCATGGTAAACTCCTCCACGTGCCGGTTGTGCGAACGTGATGGTTCGGGGACCCGGGTAAGCAATTCAGCGTCGGGCCCCGAGGTCCTGCCAGCGTCAGATCGTCAACACGGCGTTCGTATCCGGGACGCTGGCAAGCT
>JALGTR010000327.1 GCA_029821265.1 Candidatus Zipacnadia bacterium | reverse complement strand
GGCTGATGAAGCCCGGGGTCTTTTATGTCGGAGTGCCCGGCCCGAGTTCGCCCAACTCTCCCAGAGAGAGTCGGGGAGGACTGGAGCGGGGCGTGCCGGGTGCCCGGCCGGGCCTGCAGGTCCAGTTCGCGACGTCACTACGCATAACATACATTATGTCATGTCCAGCGGACACGACATCTGGTTGGCCGTGCGGTCGCAGTTGGGTAATCGCGCGGGCACGGGCGTGGTGGGCCCTGCAGGGTCTCATCGCTGGGTCCGCTGCAGGGCCCCGTGCGGCTCGCGCCCGGCGTGTTCTGCTTGACCCCGCAGTCACATGTAGCCAAGGTTCCGCAGCCGCTTCTCGACCATCGCGCGCTCCTCGTCCGCATAGCCATCCTGCGCTCCGCGTTCGGGCCGCGGCCATGGTTCGCCGATCTCCGGCTGCCTCTGCGCGAGTTCCGGCGCGAGCGCATTCAGCAGAGGCCGTCCGTCCATATCGTCGGGTATCGCCATCCCCAGGATATGCAGTACCGTCGGCGCGACGTCGGCGACGGAGCTCTCCGGCAACACCTCGTCCGATGCCGCTGCAGACGGTCCGGCGAGCATGACGATGCCGACGGACGAATGGTGCCCCCACGGCGGGTCGAGCACCGTGATCGGATCAGGCTGCACGTCCACAAGCGGCAGCGTCGCCACGCCCGAGCGCGCGCTCACCGTCATGTACCGCTCCTCAACCGGCACCGCGTAGAGATCCGGGCCCTCGGTGGCGAACGGTCCTTCGTACATTTGTTCGCTCCGAAGCACCTCCTGGTAGATCGGCCCGCCGCCGTCAGGATCGCGCAGCCCGAGCAGAAGGTTCGTCAGCTCCTCCCTCAGCGCTTCGGCTTCGTCCTCGCCAACGATCCCCTCCGGGTCACGCCCTCTCAGGTTCAGGCGGATCTGCGCGTACTTGCCCCAGGGCGCCGCCTTCGTCCGCGACCAGTCAATCGTCGCATCTTCCTGGTACGAGGAGAAGCGGCCACGGAGGCGCCGTGCCAGCGGTCCCAGCAGCCTCGCTGCCCAGGGCACGGCGCGCTTGAGCCCCATCCAGAGCCCGAGGGCCCTCGCCGCCCGGGAGCGCCTCGTCTCGACCTGCTCTGCCCCACAGCCCGTCCGCGAGGTATACGCCATCAGCCCGCGTTCGAGAAAGATCTTCTCGAGATTCACCAGTCGGTCGGCCGAGGTGCCGCCATGGTCGGAGATGACGATCACGTCCGTCCCCTCACCGCGCCAGCGTTCGAGCAGCTGTCCCACGCGGTCATCGACGAGGCGATAGGCGCCGACCACCTGGCCGTCGCGCCTGAGGCTGGCCGGCTTACCGGCCTGCATCTCCCGTCCCAGGTGCCCGTGATGTATCCAGTCGATGATCTGGAATGACCCCATGTAGACATCGCACGGGTAGTGCTTCAGGAGCGCATCCGTGGCCAGCAGCGGGAGGTCGGCGTGTCGAACCAGGGCCTCCCTGTCGCCGGACGGATCCTGGATGGAGAACGGGCAGAGGTCGTATTCCCCCACGGCTTCCCGCAGCAGCTCGAATGCCTCTCGCGGCTCCGCCATCGTTGGCTGAAAGCCCGGGGCGTCGAATCCCGAGATCTGGAAGCCACTGAGGCGCTCGGGCGGGTAGGTCGCGGGCAGGTTGAACGTGCCGACGGTCATTCCCGCGTCGCTGAGGGCCCGCCAGAGTGTCATCGCGCCCCGGCGGCTGGCGATCGGGGTCTCCATCGACTCTCCGGACATGGGCAGAAAGTCGAAGATTCCATGCCCGCCCGGGTGCTTGCCGGTCATGATGGTCGTCCACGCCGGTGGACTCGTGGGCGGCGTTGTGGAGCGCATGGGTCCCCAGCAGCCTTCGTCAGCCAGCGCCTGGAGGTTGGGCAGCAGGCCGTCCTGCATGAGCATGCGCGTGAGGACCCAGTCTGCCCCATCGATCCCGATGATCAGTACTCGCGGCTTGTGCGTTGACGTCATCTGCACACCTCTCCTGTCCGTGCTGCCACCGTCTTCGCGCCGCGGCTGCCCGCGTCCTGCCTCGGTGACATCTTGTCGTGCAGGCCACTATGGCGTAGAATTGTAGCCGCAGGCCTGCATACAGGCCTCACGTCGTGCATCTATCCCGGATCCCACCGAGAGGGGCCCATGGCAGCGCCCTACAGCGTGGTCATCCCCACGTACAACCGCCGCGATACGCTGCTGCGCGTCCTGCACGCTCTCGAGCGTCAGGACGCCCCTGAGCTCGTGCGCGAGGTCGTAGTGGTCGATGACGGCTCCACCGACGGCACAGCCGCAGCCGTAAGAGCCCGCCAGTCGTCGCTCGATATCGTGCTACTGGAGGGCCGCCGGGGCGGACCTGCGGCAGCACGAAACGCCGGTGTCGAGGCCGCCGGAGGCGAGCGTGTGCTCTTCCTATGTGATGACATCGAGCCTGCGCCGGACCTCGTGCGCCGGCACGCCGCTCGCAGCGAAGCGTCAAACGGCCCCCACGCCGTGGTTGGCCGCGTCACCTGGCCAGATGGTAAACGAGTATCGCACTTCGAGAGCTTCGTGATGGAGCGCTATCACTTCGGCTTCGGCGCACTCGAGGGCCGAGACGAGCTGCCCTTTCCCGCATTCATCACCGCAAACCTCTCGATCGCGAAAGAGCTGCTGCTGACGCTCGGCGGCTTCGATGAGGGCTATTCCTACGGCTGGGAGGACACCGATCTGGGCCTGCGAGCGATCGAGGCCGGCGTGCGCCTGCTGTACGCTCCGGACGCCGTCGGTTACCACCACCATGAGGTTGATCCACTCTCCTA
>JALGTR010000326.1 GCA_029821265.1 Candidatus Zipacnadia bacterium | reverse complement strand
CAGTTCGTGGCGACGCGAGCGCTCCTTCATCCAGCCGGCCTGGAAGGCCGCCTCCTGTCGGTTATCGCTGAAGATCAGCAGCTTGCGCAGTGTCGGCTCGTCCATCGCGCTGAGCATCGACTCCGCCAGCGTGTTGATGTCCGCCACCTCGGCGCTGCGCGTGCCGGAGATCGTTTTCGTGGCGCCGCACGCCTTGCAGCTCTTCTGGCTCAGGTCATCGCGCCACACCAGCACGGGCACCAGCGGCCCGACCCGCTCGCACTTCTCGTGCCGACAGGAGCCGCTACCCCTGCGATGCAGCGCCCCACACCACCGGCACATAAACCACCTCTCAGCGTCGGTATCCTCCTCCTGTGTGTGCAGACGGTCGGTGAGGTAGCAGATGGCTTCCTCCTCGCCGGGCATCTCATGCGGACTGCCCGCCTGAATCGGCATGACGGCGTTGTCGTCCTCGGCCGCCCAGGCATGCTCCGCGATCACCCGCGCGTAGTGCTGCCCGCACGCCCGGCACAGCATCAGCGGCAGGCGGGCCGTCAGCGTCTCGTCGGTCTCGCCCCGCGCGTCCCCGAAGTGCACCGTCGGATCAGGCTCGAAGCTCAGCGACAGGCCCGGGTAGCCCTGCACGAAGTAGTGCAGCTTCGGGCGCAGGAGCGGCTCCCTGTCATGCTGGCAGATCGCGCCCAGCGTCAGATACGCCATCGCCTCGCAGGTCAGCTCATCCTCGCTCGCCTTCGCCCGGTCGCCCACCTGCCGCAGCCGCGCGTGCAGGTCCTCCAGCGTCAGCGGCCGTGTCAACGTGCGCGAGAGGTTCATCACGATCTCATTCGGCGCAAGCAGAGCATAGAGCCGGTCGTGGCCGCTCCCATCCGCGGGTACAGCCCGCCCGCACAGCTCTCCGGCCACGCGCAGCAGGCCCTCGGGCAGCTCCTCTCCGACCTCCTCCTGCAGGTGCACCTCTCGCGATGCGTCCAGCACCCGCTCCAGCATCGCTCGCGCGTCCTCCGGCCGCGGTGGCGCGTAGGGCCTCCCCGGCGGGTCGGGGAAGTCGCGATATTGCTCGCCCACCACCTCCACGTCCTCGCGCGGAATGCCGAACAGCCGATGCATGAAGTCTTTGGTGAGGTCCTCGGCGCTCTCGGACTCGTCCTCACCCGGCGCGACGGTGGCGGAGGTGCCGATGCAGGTCACCTGCTCCGGTGACTTACCCGACACGTGCCGCAGGCGGCGAATCAGGCACGCCACCTCTGAGCCCAGCGTCCCCGTATAGGTGTGCACCTCGTCGAAGACCAGGAACTTCAGCGGCGCGCCCTGCAGGAGCTCTGTCAGGTCCCGGTCTCGCAGCAGCAGATACTCCAGCATCCGGTAGTTGGTCAGCAGCAGCCGCGGCTTGCGCTCGCGAATCTCCGCTCGTGAGATGCACTCCTCCCATGGGCGAGGCAGTTCCGCGTGTTCCTCACGGTACGCGTCCCGTTCCGCCTGTGTGTAGTCGCGAGGCTGCGGCAGACGCCGCACGTTCTCGGGGGTGACCCTCGGCGTCTCGCCCGTGTAACGCCCGAAGGTGATCTGCGTGCCGGCCAGCATCCTGCGCAGGCGATCGAGCTGGTCGTTCACCAGCGCGTTCATCGGATACACCAGCACCGCCGTCACGCCCGGCGCCGCGCCCTCGTCACGCAGGTGCAGGCAGTGGCTGAGGATCGGCAGGAGGAAGCCCTCCGTCTTCCCCGAACCCGTGGCGGTGGCCATGACGGTGTGCTTCCCGGCGAGGATGGCCCTGGTGGCAAGCTCCTGATGTTTGTAGAGCTGCTCGAAGCGGAACAGCCCTGACAGCGCGGGGTGCAGGTCAAGCTCGGCGACGAGGTCATCGAGCATCGGCCCGGGCTCGAAGGGCCGGTTGAGGTGTACGTATGGCCCGCGCACCAGCTCTCGCCGCCCACCGGGCCCGCGTGAGAGGTGATCGCGCACCTGCTCCTCCAGCCGCGGATCGGCGATCGGGAAGTAGGTCAGAAGGTAGCGCTGGAACTGCCCCACCACATGCTCGCCGAACGCGATCGGGTTGAGTGACATCAAGACCGCCCCCTGCTTTGCGTGTTAGATTCTCCGCCTGAACGCATCTGCGGTCCACTCGCCCTCCGTTCGCAGTCTGCTGTGTCCGGAGGGGAGCCGGGGCCGGGGCGTTGTTGGCCCAGCCTGTCGCGTATCTCCTTCACGACCACGGTGAGCTCCTCGCGCACTCGCTCTTCGGGCACGCGCATGACCTCAATGCCCCACGTGGCGAGTGTCTGATCGCGCCATCGATCGTACGCCTGCCGCTGCTCGTGGACCGGTCCGTCGACCTCGATGGCCAGACGCGCTTCGGCGCAGTAGAAGTCCAGAACGAAGTCTCCGATCGGGTGCTGACGCCGAATCCTCACGCCAAGTCGCTTGCGCCGCACGGCCTGCCAGAGCATCTTCTCCGCGCGCGTGGGATTCTTCCGCTGCTCACGCGCGAACTCGATCTTGCTGCGGTCTGCGACGCCCTCGACGGTGCGTCTTGGTTCGTCCTGCATCTTTCTCCTCCCGAACGGCAACGGCGCCTCCCCCTGCGCGGGCCGAAGGACGAGCGGCGAACGGCGCCTCCCACCGCACGGACCGGAGGGGCGAACGGCGACGGCGCCTCCCCCCTTCACCCCCCTCCGTCCCGGAGGGGGGAACGGCTTCGCGACGGAAATCGTCTCTCGCTCACTCCCCTCCCCGAAACGGGGAGGGCTACGGGGAGGGGCCAACCCCGCCCAGGGCTCCGGGGAGGGGTCAACCCCGCCCGCAGGGCACGGGTGGGAAGGGTGCGATTTCGCCTCATCCCACCGCCAAACTTCGTTGATCTGAAGCCTGCAGGCCCCCCAGTCGTCCACTCCCCTCCCCGGCACGGGGAGGGGTCGGGGGAGGGGCGCCGTCTCGCCTCGCCCATCGCATACGCGTCGTAGTAGCCCAATATCAGGTCGCAGGTGCGATACGTCCCATATGCCTCGCGTCAAGCTGGGCACGCAACTGCGAACGGCGGACGCTATTTCCGCAGAATCTCCTCCGGGGATTCCCCTGCGAAGAGCCGGTC
>JALGTR010000093.1 GCA_029821265.1 Candidatus Zipacnadia bacterium | reverse complement strand
TTCGCTGAGCGCGACAGACGGGCCACAGGCGTCGGCACGCTCGCTCGGCTGCGGCAGCTCGCCCGGGTGCTGGAAAGCGGCGCGTCATGACGCGAGGTGCGCGATGAAAGTCTGACCCCCTGGCTCCGGTCGGCGGCGCGGCGTCTGGCGTGGCAGCGGGTGAAGCGCAGGCTGGCCGGCATCGTACCAGGCGTCGGGGCCCTGGTGGCGGGAGGCGTGAACGCACAGTTCACCCGCCACACCTGCCTCAACGCCCGCGAGATCTATCACCGGCGCTTCCTGGAGGAGTTCGCCGACTGAGAGTGCGCCCGGTCGGCGTCACAGCTCATCGCCGGATGCCGATCGGCGGACGCACTGCTGGACGGGCCTCGCGGAGCCTGCGGCGGCTGATACTTGCCCGTCGGGCAGGCGATGTGGGCCCACTGGTAGTAGTGGTCGCCGACCGCGGTCGCGGGCAGCGGCGGCGGCAGATCCGCCAGACTGCGCTCGATGGCGCACGAAAGCCTCTCCCCCGTATCCACGGGGCCGTTCGGGTCTTGCGGCGGAGTCATCGCCGTTGCCAGCAGCGCGACGGTGGCCGCTGCGAGCGCAAGTGCCGCGAGAACGAAAATCCTCGATCGAACATCATCGGGCATCAGGACCGCCTCCAAGGGCAGCTCGGGTCACGTTCTCTGCTATCGATATCGACGCATCCCGACGCAACTTGAGCTCCATTCCCCCCGGAGCGGGACCTGTTGCCCCCCTTAGAACCGGCCCCCGCGTGACGCGGCCAATCTTGACTTGCCCCCCGCAATGTCATACAATCGCACAGCATTCGCCAGGGCTCTCGAATGACCGCGAAGCCGCGGTCTGGAGGAGCCCAAAGACGTTGAAGGGCGTTGCACCCTCTGCATCTGACGCGTGCGGAGCCACTGGTCCTGTCGCGCGCGATTACAGGAGGATTCTCCGTGGAAAAGAACACCAGGACCATCATCTTCATCGGGGACGGCATGGGCGGACTCCCGATCGACGGACTCGATTCTCAGACCACCGTGGAGGCTGCGGACACTCCGGCCATGGATCGTATCGCCCGCGAGGGCGCGTGTGGGCTGATGCATCCGATCTCCCCCGGCAGACCCGCCGGCAGCGACACCTCCCATATGGCGATTCTCGGCTACGATCCGCAGAAGTACTACCGCGGCCGCGGTCCCTTCGAGGCCAAGGGCGTGGGGATCGACGTACGGCCCGGTGACGTGGCGTTTCGCTGCAATTTCGCGACGGTCGAGGGCCGAACGGTCGTGGATCGGCGCGCGGGCCGCATCGATAAGGGTACCGATCGCCTCGCCGAGGCCATCCGCGAGAACGTCGGCAAGATAGAGGATGTGCAGGTCATCTTCGAGCCCTCCGTGGAGCACCGGGCCGCCATGGTGCTACGCGGCGAGGGTCTGTCACACGAGGTGACGGAGATCGATCCGCACGATCCCGGCGTGGACTACCTCGAATCTCGTCCGCTGGAGGACGCCAAGGACCGCGCGGGTGCGCAGAAGACGGCGCGCGTCCTTAACGAGTTCGTCAGGCGGGTGCACGAGGTACTTGAGGACCACCCGGTCAACGAGGAGCGCCGCAGCGCGGGAAAGCCGCCGGCCAATATCGTTCTGCCGCGGGGGGCCGGTACAGCGGTAGACCTCGAGTCGCTGAAGGATCGCTACGGGCTCGACGCCGCAATGATCGTCGAGGTCGACCTCGTCCGTGGATTGGGAAAGTACCTCGACATGGACGTCATCCGCGTTGAGGGCGCCACCGGGGGCCTGAACACCGACGAGATGGCGATCGCGAAGGCGGTCGATGAGGCTCTGGACGACCATGACCTTGTCCTCGCGAACATCAAGGCCCCGGACCTCGGCGGGCACGACGGGGACTGTGAGAAGAAGATCAAGGCCATCGAGAAGGTCGATCGGGCGCTGGGCTATCTGCTGGACAACGTTGACTGGGACCGCACCACGATCATGGTGACCGCCGACCACGCGACGCCGTGCGCGGTCATGGACCACAGCGGCCATCCGGTGCCCATCGCCTTCTTCGGTCACGGCACCTGCCCCGACGACGTGGAGCGCTACGGCGAGCGTCCCTGCGCGAAAGGCATCATGGGACACCTGCGCGGCATGCAGATCATGGACGTCCTGACGAACATGATGGGGCGCGCGGAGAAGTTCGGGGCATGAGATCGCTGCTCGCGGTCGTGGCGTTCGTGTCGCTGACGATCCCCGCGTGCGCGGTGGACGTGCAGCCTGCTCCCTCCCCGGAGGTGGCAGCCGAGAACGCAGATCGCGGGCCGGAGATCCTTCGCATCAGGGTGTATAATGAGGCCGGAGGCGCCATCGAGGTCAGCCGAGACGGCGGTGAGAGTTGGTTGGCTCTCGGCCACGTCCGGACGCCGGCCACGTCCGTGAATCCCGCCGGATATACCGCCTCACAGTGGGCAGAGGATGCGTCGGTGGCGGCCACGGCTGTGAACGCGGTCCATGTGAAGGTCGCGAATCAGCCCGACACCGGGCGCGGGATCGTCTTCTCCCTGGTACCGGCGGGTGAGGCAGTCGGCGCGGCTGAGGGACGCGGCTCGACCACGATCACCACCGATATCCCGGGGGGCGAGGGCATATTTGGCGCCGGCCTGGGGCCATTCGTCAACTCTCCGGTCTACGTCGAGCGTGGGGGCGAGCCTGTCCGCCTGCCGCCCGATTACGCGCCGGCGGAGGGCGACCGAATCGTCATCCGCGTGCTGGAGCCCGCAACCCGGCTCGCTGCTATCGAGTTCGATAACAGCTTCGGCGGCCTGATTCGCCTGCGGTACGCTGGCGGAGAAGAGAAGATCATCGGGATGGTCCTGCGGCCGGTCATTGGAATCGGGCGGTTCGCCGGAACGCGCGACGCCGCCCCCGGCCGGATACGGGCGAACCATCCCGGCGTCATCGATATTTCAACATCCCCCGCGGGGATGGTGGGCGGTTTCCAGATCGTGCCCTCAGGACACGCGGACAGCCGGGAGACCAGCTACATCCGCACGGGGACGCAGTGGATGGTCGTGGGCCCGTTGACTGCCACGGCCCCCAGTTGGGAGGGCGTGGCGCCGCTGTTCGGCGGCTACATCCGGCCGAGCTACCGCGCCGATGACATCGAACACGCGAACTGGGCGCAGCGGCTGCTGTCGCGGGCGCAGGTGCAGGTGCGCGTCGATGGCGGCGAGTGGCGGCTGATGCCCCGTATTGCCATCGATCCCGACGCCCCCGAGCACACGGATTCCAACAACCGGGGGCTCGACGGGCTCTGGCGCATTCACAGCAGCCTGAACCCGTATGTCCCGCTCTCGTCGGTGGCGAACACGGCCCTGCAGGGCGTGACAGACATCCGGATTGTCCTGCCACGGACGCAGTTCTGGCCCGGCGACGGAGGCGAATGATGACGCACCGACCGGGGCGTACCGAACGGATGCTGCGCAGCGGCTTCCGCCTGCTCGTGAGCCTTCCCCGCAACGACCCGGAGATGGCGCAGCGGGCCCTCGAGGCCGGTGCTGATGGCCTGAAGGTGCACATGGGGCTGAGCCACTTCGCATCGGGGCTCGACACCGGGAGCCTGGACGAGGAGGCGGAGGCGATCGGGGCGATCTGCGGGCTCGGCGCGCCAGTGGGGATCGTGCCCGGCGCTGGCGAGAACCTCGCCGACCGCGATGAGATGCAGCGCCTTGCGGAACTGGGAATCGACTTCTTCGATCTGTACGCGCAGGACATGCCGGCGTGGATGCTGGCGATGGCGGACTGTCCGCTGTCGGTGATGGTCGCGTTCAGCAGCACGCACCGACCGTGGGCGCTTGTCGAGCGGGTAGGGGGCTCGTCACGCCCGGATCTCATCGAGGCGTCGATCATGCCCCACGAGCTCTATGGAGAGCCGCTGACGGCCGCGGATCTGTCCGAATACGCGGAGATAGCCCATCGCGCGCCACAGCCGGTCATCGTTCCGACGCAGAAGGCTATCCAGCCCGACGAGGTCGGCGTGCTTGTCGATGCGGGCGTTGCCGGGATTCTGATCGGCGCGATCGTCACGGGCACGGAGACCGACACGATCGCCGAGGCCACCGAACGCTTTCGAAGAGCGATAGATGAACGGACCTGAGCCAGGAGGGACACGCGTGTCGCTGAGACACCGAGCGCACCGGGTCGTGTACGTCCCACTCGATGACCGGCCCTGCAACGCGAAGTTCCCGCGATTGCTGGCCCGAATGGTCGATTTTGAGCTGGTCATGCCGCCACTTGACCTGCTTGGTGGGCCCGGCCAGCAGTCACAGCCGACGCGCATCGCCGAATGGCTGCTCGAGCCCCGGGGGCGGATCGACTGCGCGATACTCTCGCTGGACATGCTCGCCTACGGTGGGCTGGTCGAATCACGCACGATGCAGGTCGCGCCCGAGACGGCCCTCGGACGACTCGATGTGCTCTCCAGGCTGCGCGAGCAGCTTGGCGAGGCGGCCATCTATGCGTTCAACGTCATCATGCGGCTTTCGATCACCGCCGATTCGCCGCAGACGGCCCGCTACTGGGACGCCGTGCGCCGGTGGTCGGAGTTGCGCTATCGCGTGGAGGAGCTGGGCGAGGAGAGGCTGCGCGATCGACTGCGCGAGGTGCGCGAGGAGATCCCCGACCACGTCCTCAACGAGTACACCGCCGCCCGTGAGCGGAACCATCGCGTGAACATGCGCGCGGTGGATGAGACCGCGGCGCACCACATAGACTTCCTGGCGTTGACCCAGGAGGATGCCGCTGAGTTCGGGCCTCACCGTGACGAGCAGGAGCGCCTGCTCGACCGTGTGGCCTCCCACAACATCGAGGACCGCGTGGCGCTGTATCCCGGCACCGACGAGGCCGCGATGACGCTGCTGGCGCGTTTCATCCACCGGCATATGCTCAAGACCCCACGCGTCCACGTGATCTACTCGTCAGAGGAGGCCGCCGACCGTATCGCGCCCTTCGAGGATCGGCCGGTGCGGGAGACTGTCGAGGCCCACGTGGCGGCCGCCGGCGCCCAGCTCGCTGCAGATGATAAGGACAGCGACATCGTGCTTGCCGTGAGTGCGCCGGCCGAGGGGCGGCGCGAGGATTACGAGCGAGGCGCGGCACGCGACAGGAGACGCCGCCAGGTGCGAGGGCTGCTCGAGCGAGCGGCCGAGATCTCACCAAGACGCGTCGTGCTGTGCGACGTGGCATTCCCCAACGGTGCCGACGAGGCGCTGATGCGAGAGCTACGGCACAGCGATCTGCAGCTTCACAGGCTGCTCTCCTTCGCCGCCTGGAACACGGCAGGGAACTCGATCGGCTCGGCGCTGGCGCACGGAACGCTGCGCCTGATCGCGCTGCAAGACAAGGGCGCATTCGACCTCGCGCAGCTCCTCGCGGACATCTCCCCCATGCGCTACCTCGAGCTGCTGAACTCCCTGATCGACAGCGAGCGGGCGCACGTGGAGTTTCTGTTCGGGCGCTTTGTGGACGACTGGTTGTATCAGTCGCGCGTGAGGCCGGAGGTCACGCAGGAGGTCGTGGATCTGCTCGAGGCGTCGGTGTTCGACCTCGCCGGCAGCTATCGACAGATCGAGCGCATGGTGGCGCAGGAGCTTGGTGCGGCCGCCAGCGACCTGTGGAGCGATCACTTCCTGGCCCAGGAGACGGTGCAGATCGGAGTTGAGCAGAGCCGCTCCTCGCTGGTGCTCGACGCGCTGGAGGAGACGCGCGTGCGACTGCCGTGGCGGAGGCTGTTCGAGGTCGACCTCGACTTCAAGTTCGGGCTGGAGCTTGTGCCCGGCGGGGAGTGAGCCGATCGGGCCGCACGTAACGTGAAGCGGGCCGCGACAGAAGGCGCGGACCGCATCGGTTCTGCATCAGATCGATCAGCAGAGCTTACTGCCAGGGGTTGCCAACGGGATAGTCGCCGTCAGCGGGCCCGAGGCTATTGGCGTCCCACTTGAGGTTGAACCACTTCGCGCTGCCGTCGCACAGGACGGAGTTCCAGCCGTCATTGTGGCGAACGAGGTCCCACAGGTAGTTCGTGGTCGCCTCGTCATACGCGCGCAGCCGGAAGTAGTTGTTGGTGCCGTCGACGACCATCAGCGTTGCCGACGGGCGCTCGATGTCTCCCAGCGAGCGCTGGTGCAGTCGCAGGTTGTAGGTGTAGTTCACGCCACCGGGATACTCGTCGTCCGTAACGGACGTGCCACCGGACTGAATCCCGTTGAACGATTCGCTCGGACAGGACAGGATCTGGGTGTTCTTGAGGTAGGGCATGATCTGCTGGAACCAGTAGTCCGGTCCGCCCTCTGGCAGCACAACAGCCGGCGCGGTGTACATCGCGCATCGCGGCAACGTCTCGTCCCAGTCCTGGGCGTACATCATCATGCCAAGACCGATCTGCTTGAGGTTCGACAGACAGCTCGTCTGCCGCGCCTTCTCCCGCGCCCGGGCGAAAACCGGGAACAGGATAGCTGCCAGGATCGCAATAATAGCGATGACAACGAGCAGCTCGATAAGGGTGAAACCCTTGCGGTGCATGCACATCCTCCTTCTTGTGATGGTTTTTCAAATGGCGAGGCTTACAGGAAAAACACGACCGCCAGATCAGGGGCCTGCAGGCCCCTGCACATACAGCGGCCGCCAGTGTCCTGCTTCACGCCAGAAGAGGATTTCTTCGCCTGTGGCCTGAGACCTCCTATGCTATCAGACGATTTCTGGCTCCACGGTGTTCGCGGGCCAAAGCGAACATCGGCCGCGCGCCAGACCGGCCTAAACTACCCGATACCGACCGCCTCTGAGACATCGGGCACGGCTGTGAATCCCGGCGGGCGCGGCCTCCTACGGGACATGCTCCCCCTCGGAGGCCGTGGGGAGGCCGGCAAGCTCCCGCATCTGCTCGACAACCTCCTCCGCGCGATCGGGGTTGCGAATTGACATGCGCTCGTCGAGACGCACCTGCTCCCCGCCTCGCAGGTGGAACACCGGCACGAAAAACTCCACGCCCTGCCCCTCCGTGACATCCCGGTGGATAGCCTGCAGCCGGATGGCCTCGATCTTCTCGAAGGGGATCTCCTGCACCGTCTCGTCTGATCCTCTCCCTCTGCAGATCCGCACGACCTCCGCGCCGGGATCGAAGCTGATCTCCCAGCGCCCGCGTCGTGGGGAGCGCTGGAAGAGGACGATGCCGACGATTCCAGCTACGGCGAGCGCGACCACGATCAGCTTCCACCATCCCCCCCAGATGGCCCAGATGCCGAAGCCAAGCGCCACGCAGAATAGCCCGAGAGGCACACAGCCAAACAGGCACATATTCGCGCCGCGGTCGGTGGCCTCCCACGTTACGACATCGCCCGGCGCACTGTCGCCGGTTCCTGCCTGCACCGGCCTCACCACTCGATCTGGACGGTCAACTCGTCCTCGCTCGCCGACAGCTCCAGCCAATCCTCCCATTCCACGAATGCGAAGCCCTCTTCGATGCGTGTCGCGGCGGCAAGCTCCGCGCCGCCGAGCAACGCCGTGACGCACACCTCATCGCCCGCCTCCTCGGGCAGTCCAAGTCGCAGCGTCCGCAACTTAAGCTCACCCCATGCGAGCTTGATCGTGTTCGTCTGCGTCCGATCCTGCCGGCGCTGGTTGAAGGTCCCCCAGCCCTCGGCGGTGATGAAGAAGCAGCGGAAGCGGTCGGGCGTGACACGCGGATCGAAGGCAAGCAACCCATCGGGCGCGTGCCATGCCCTGCCGGCCGCGCCCTCGAGCATCCACCACGAGCTCATCGGGCGGACGTAGTGATCGCCGCACTCGATCTCATTCCACGGGTTGCGCCAGCGGCCGTCGTGGCGTTCGTACGCGGCCTTTATGATCTGCATCGCCTCGTCAGTGAGGCCCTCGAAGAGCATGTGCCCGGCGACCTGGAACTCGAGGCCGGTCCACACCTCATCCGCGTAGAGCATCGGCGTCTCCTGACGCCCGCCGCGCGGCCAACTCGTTGTCAGCAACCCCTTATCCCAGTCGGACGCGTAGACCCTCGGCTGCTGATGATGATCCACGAAATCGTGCCGGAAGTTGTGCCGGTAGATAGCCGAGAGCGCAGAGCGCACGTTTTCGGGGTCGAGCAGATAGCCCAGATCAAGGCTGTGCGCCCACCACTGGCCGAAGACCTGATCAGACAGACAGCCCCTGCCGTACTGCAGGCGATCGGCCCCCTCGATGCTTTCGTCGAAATGCTGCTCGTAGTACTCTCCGTTAAACAGGGTCTCATCGATCTTCGCCGAGCCGGCCTCAAAGCGCTCGCGGCAGCGGTCGGCGAGATCATCCTCGCCGCGGTGTCGCGCCATCTCCTCCACCGCGCGCAGTGCGGCAAGATACAGCAACGAGCAGTAGGTATTGTGGCCGTAGAAGTAGAGGTCATAGGTGTTCCACTGCGGGCCGTCGAGCACGCCGTCTGCGTCATCGTCCCATTGGCTGAAGCCGAACTCAACGGCGCGTACCACCTCCGGCCACAGTGAATCAAGGAAGTCATCGTCGCCGGACTGCTGCCACTCGCGGCAGACCTTCAACAGCGTGCCCCAGTGCCCGTCGCAGGCCACGTTGGTCCGCTCAAGGCCCTCCTGCACCTGCCAGCGGGGCAGGTACGTGGGCAGGACGGTGCGGAAGATGACTCCGCCATCCTCACGCATCTGCACCTTCAGGTCGGTCTCACGCATCGTCCGCTCGAGGTCCGGGAAGAGCCGTGAGAGCGTCATCTCATAGTTCCAAACGTGCGTGCAGTTGAGCGGGCAGCAGCCGGTCGATCGCCCCCAGGCGCCGTTGACGGCTCCGACGAGACCCTCAAAGCCATGGTAGCTGCCATCCTCAAGCCACATCCCCGTCAACGTCCGGAGCGTCGCCGCCTGCGCGGAGACACGGTCGGTGAACCAGTAGGGAAGCGTGGTGTCGTAGAGCGTGTCACGGTACAGCCGGGTCTCGCGCACGAGGCGGTCGAACTCATCCTCCACGTAGCGCAACACATCCGCCGCGGAGTGGAAGCGGTTGGCGTACTCGACGCCCAGCCAGAAGCGGCTCTTCGTGTCAGCAATGCCGAATCCCGTCTGCCCCCAGTTGACGTAGCGGTTCGGGAAATGCCACGCGATCACGAAGACCTCGCGACGCGTCTCGCCCGGCTCGAGGTGCATCGCGACGCTGACCGCGCCATTCCACGTCCGGCCGTCGGGGCTCTCACCGCCCGGCGCGGCGGGAAGCAGTCCTCCGTTGGCCTCGAACTCTCGCAGCAGAGCGGCGGGATCGGTCCATCGTTCGAGCACAGAGACGTCATCGGCGAGGGCCGCGATCGCCATCGAGCCCTGCCGCGGATCGCCGTCGGCCAGCCGTACATTCGTCATCTCGACCGCGGCCAGTCCCTCGTGGCGGATCCCAGTATTGACGTTGCCGCCGTAGCACGGACATTCGATGCCCGTGATCCCGCTGCCGGAATCGTAGCCGACCGCGTTCTGGAGCGAGCCGAGGAGACTGACCCGCTGCCCGATCTCCGAGGTATTCTCAACGCTGAACACGAAGATCGCGCAGGGCAGGCCCGAATCGGCGGCATTGAGCGGGATCAGCGGGCAAAACGCCTCGAGGGAGACACGGACAGGCAACTCGTCGTCGACGTAGGTCAGCTCCGCGATGGGATACTCCCCGACGAACTGGATGTCATCAACGCACTGCGCCATCTCCGCCAGGCGCCGGGCCTCATCGGGGATGATGTGGTCGCTGGTGCTCTGCGCTGGGTCAAAATCCTGATCATAGAAGCAGTCAGTCTGGAGCAGACGCATGACCGGACGTGCCGAGGGCCGCGCCGCCTGCGTTCTGACGGCGAAGAAGGTCCCGGGCAGGTACGCGGTGTGGTTGACCTGGTTGAAGATCTGCCACTGTCGGAGCGTGCCATCGCCGGCGAGCGCGAAGTTGCCGGTTCCGAGGCCGCCCATCGGCATGGCGACCGCACGCAGTGACTCTCCATGGTAGGTGATGCGCTCCACCGGCTCCATGACACGGTCCGCCCATTGCTGGAACTGCTCGGAGCTGCAGCGGTGCTGCTCGTGGCCTGACATAGTGATCCTCCCTGCCCGCCTGCGAACTGGTTCCGAGAGGTGGCTTCCACGCGCCGCGCGTGGTGCCCTTCCACCTCGGAGCTAGCTCTGCACCTCTTTGACTCAAGTCCAACGCAACTTCTTGTCTTTTATGTTTACACCCCTCCGGTTTTTGCCTATACTACATATGGTGACTCATCCCGGAAGTCGCCGCAAGCACCGTCGACAGGACTCCACAGACTGTCGTACGGCAACCATGAGGAGTCCACGAAGTGAGGAGAGGCGACGATCATGCTCCGGGCAATGCGAAAACTCACCGCTGACGAGAGCGGGATGACGTCAGTTGAATACGCTCTCCTGCTGGCGCTTATAGTGGTTGCAGGCATCAGCGCCTGGCAGGGGCTCGATACGTCGGTGTCGAATGCAGCAGGACGTGTGGCAAACGGCATGGAGCAGTAGGGCGCCAGAGCCACAGCGCGCAGCTGTGGTGCGGTCGTCGCACGTAGCGGTGTGAACGCGCCAGAGTAACCGCACGCCAACGCTCAAGATTAGCTCAAGCACCGAAGATAATCGCTGTCTCGCGGGCGGCCGCCTCGGGGCAGTCAGATGCGTGTACGGAGTTTCTGGGCAGATCGATGGCCAGGTCTCCCCGGATTGTCCCGGGGGCGGCCTCCGCCGGGTCCGTGCAGCCAACGAGCGTGCGGGCACGGGAGATCGCACCATCACGACGCATCTGCAGGAAACAGGCCGGTCCTGAGGTGATGTAGGCGATCAGCCGGGGGAAATGCGGTTTCCCGACGTGCTCATCGTAGAACCTTCGTGCCTCTTCCTCGCTCAAACGATCCATTCGCATGCGCACGATCTCGAAGCCGGCCGCCTCGAATCGGCCAATGATCTCCCCCACCAGTCCGCGTTCGACCGCGTCGGGCTTGATGATGATCAGCGTGTCCTCCATGGCCCATCCCCCTGACGGCACGGTCTACTCGAGCGGCTTCTCTCCGACGAAGGCGGTTCCCCCGTGGCAGTCGTAGCCGACGATCACCGGGAAGTCCTCGACATGCAGCCTGCGTACGGCCTCAGGCCCCAGCTCCGGCCAGGCGATGACTTCCGCGCTCCTAATCCGGTCGCCCAGAAGGGCCCCGGCCCCGCCGACGGCCACGAAGTAGACGCCACCGTGCGTTTTGAGCGCATGACGAACGCGAGACGACCGGTTGCCCTTGCCGATGGTGCCGCGCAATCCCCGCCTGTAGAGCGCCGGAGCGTAGGTATCCATGCGATAGGAGGTTGTCGGCCCCGCCGAGCCGATCGGCCTTCCAGGCGGGGCGGGCGCCGGCCCGCAGTAGTAGATGACCTGACCGTCGAGGTCGAATGGCAGCTTCTCACCCGCCTCGATAAGCTGCATGATGCGTTCGTGGGCGGCATCGCGAGCGGTGTACACCGGCCCGGTCAGCCGCACGACGTCGCCGGCCTGTAGCGAGCACGCGTCCTCTTCCGACAGCGGCAGGTCAATCTGTCTGTGGACCTCTGATCTCACTTCGATCCCTGCTTCACTCTGGTTTGGGGCCCTACGGTGCCCAGGCCCTCACAGCGAAAGCCAGGGCGGCCGAGAGCCCGAAGAAAAGCACAAGATTGGTCAGCGTAACGGTCAGCGCGACCCGCGACTTGCCCATGTCCGACTCCAGCCACGAGGTGAGCGCCGGGACTTTGACAGCGAGGAAGAGACCGGCGTACAGCACGGCCGCGATCGCAGCCTCGGTCGGCGCGTAGGGCGACTGCCCGCGCTCGAGCAGACGTGAAAACCACGGGCTCGCTCCCCCCGGCAGGAAGTAGACCCAGAGGACGCTCGCGCCGTACGCGGCGATGTCGAGGACGGTGCAGACGAGCAGCCCGAGCCGCATCCTGACCTTCAGCACCAGGGCGTAGAACGCGGCCTCGATCATCGGCAGCGCGACAAAGAGAGCGGCTACGGTCCACACGGTCGCCAACGAGCTTCCATCGCCTGCCTCCGGCTCCGCAGCGGCGAGGGCCGGAGAAAGCATCAGCAGCAGGGCCCGGGCGGCCACTCGGCCGCGCATCTCCCGTGGAGCAGCCATGTGCATTCGTCCCGTCTCCTGGCGTTTGCCGTCCGTGGGTCGTGCGTCCGGATCGCGACGACGTCCTGTGCGCACGCTACAGAGCAACGCTCATGTGGCGCGCGGCGTGACACTGGACGTTCAGCGCGAGAGGGAGGCTGGCGATATGACACGGGTGGCGCTCGACGTGCACTGCAAGTGCGGTCGTCTGCCCGCCCAGCCCCATCGGACCGACGCCCGTCTCATTGACGGCCTCCAGTATCTCCCGCTCGAGCTCGGCGACCTGCTCGATCTCCGACGGCTCGCCCAGCGGGCGCAGCAGCGCGCGTTTTGCGAGAAGCGCCGAGAGCTCGAATGTTCCCCCGAGCCCGACGCCGAGCACAAGCGGTGGGCACGGCATGCCCGCAGCTGCGCCGATCTGCGCCGCGATCGCATCGACGACTCCTTCGCGCCCCTGGGCCGGTGTGAGCATCCACAGCGCGCTCATGTTCTCGCTGCCACCGCCCTTCGGGGCGAAATGAATAGTGCATCTATCGCCCTCAACCAGGCGCGTGTGCACAACAGCGGGCGTGTTGTCGCCAGTGTTGGTCGAACGATCAAGCGGATCGCGGACCACCGACTTGCGGAGGTAGCCCTCTTCGTAGCCGCGCCGCACCCCCTCGTCAACGGCCTCCTGCAGCGGGCCCCCGGTGAGATGCACATCTCGCCCGAGATCGATGAAGACCACCGCCACGCCTGTGTCCTGACACAGCGGCAGCCGGGTCTCCCTGGCGCGCCCGGCGTTGAGCAGGAGCTGGTCCAGAACCTCGCGAGCGATCTCTGAGCTCTCCCGCTCACGTGCGGCGCGCAGGGCCTCGACGACGTCCCCGGGCAGCTCGACATTGGAGCGCATGGCCATCTCGGCCACGGCATCAGTGATCCGCGCAACGTCGATCTCTCTCATCTGCTGGTCGGTCTTCCTCTCATCAGTAGTGCCGGCGTCAGGTCAGGTCAACGAGGCGGCCGGCTTTGGCGGCTTCACGCAGCTTCAGCGTCACCTCTGTCATGCGGAAGCAGTCCTCGGCCGGAACGGCACACTGCTCCTCGCCGGCGATGCTTGCCACGAAGTTCGCGAACTGGTCGCCGGTCTCATCAAGGTCGATCGTGCGTGGTCCCTCATCGTTCGTGATCAGCGTCAGTTCATCGCGGGTGTAGATGTACTCCAGGACCCCCTCGCTGCCGGCCACGCGCAGGCGGTCATCTCCATGGGTTGGAGCCGCGGCGGGTCGGCAGTAATCGAGACGTACGGTCGCGGAGCCGCCGTTATCGAGCTGCACCGCAACGGACGCGTTGTCCTCGAGGGCGCCCATCTCGGGATGACCGGTGTTGGCGCAGAACGCGGCGCCACGGACGAAGCCACGTCCGGTCGTCCAGGAGATGAGATCGAGCGCGTGGATTCCGACGAACGGAATGATCCCCGAGAATGTATTGGGATCGCGCTGCCACTGCGGACGGTTCCCGAGACGATATGACTTCTGCATCGTCGCGAGGCAGACCTCACCGACGGCCCCCTCCGCGATCAGGCGCCTCATGGTGGCGTACGGCGGGTCGAAGCGCATCGTCAGCAACATGGAAAGGTGAATGCCCGCAGCGCCGACGGCCTCGCGAAGCTGACGAAGCTCATCAAGCGTCATCGCAAGCGGCTTCTCTGCCAGCACGTGTATGTCGCGGCGCGCGCACGCGAGGATGGTCGGGGCCCGATCGAGATCGGTACCGCAGACGCCGCAGATGTCGAGTTCGACGCTGTCAAGCATCTCCTCGGGGTCGGTGAACGTCACGGTCTCATCACTCGCCGACGGCCACTCCGGGACTCCGGCGAGCGCCTCCTCGTCGTCATCGCAGACTGCCACCAGTGTGGCGTCCGGCATCTGCTGCACTCCATTGAGGATAACGCCCAGGTGCCCCTTGAGGCCTATGAGACCGACTCTGACTGCCATGATGCGACCTCCTGCTATGTGCGGGAGTGGCCGGGTGGCTCACGAGGTTGAGGTTTCTGCGCTCGTAGCCAGATTCCTGCGTTGATGGCAGACGCCCAGCACGGATGCACAGAGGCCGTCGAGCCACCATGGTGAGTGCGCAGAGCCGCTGGGTCTGACCGATCCTGCAGGCATACGGATTTCGCTTGCTGCGCGGGCACATTGCGGCCTCGTCCGGGACGGTCACCACTCGGTGCGCAGTGCTGGGTCCTCGCCCGCGAAAGACCAAATGGGCGGCTCGTTGCCGGGGTGGGTCTGCCCACCCACCCGCGCAGACCTGTTCCAACGCTTGACGCTGTTCGAAGGCTTCTGTATACTGCGTTCAGAATTCGGTCAAGCCGTCGCAGGGAGCCTGTTTGGAGGTGTTGGGCGTGCGCGCTCATCGGATCGGAGTAGCGATCGCAGCATTGCTTGTCGTGTGTGCCAGCATGGGCTGGGCGCAGGGATGGGACCCGGTGGATCTGTGGGGCGCCGAGGACGTGCGTGAGGCGTCCGTGCCGAGCTGGTTTGGGACGACCGGTCTGGTTGTCATCCCGACCGCCGAAGTGCTGGACTACCAGGGTCTCCAGGTGCAGTACCACGCTATCGACACGGAGATGGACGGGTGGCAGTACGTCTGGGGCGCGAACGTCAGCCCGTTCCCCGGGCTTGAGGCGGGCGTGACGCTGCTGGATGGCGCCTACACACCTGGCCCGGAGGATTCGGAACTGGTCTACAACCTGAAGTACCAGGTCAATCTGCAGAAGTTCCTGAGACTCGACGAGGATTTCCCGATGGTGGCGATCGGCGCGCGGGACCTCAATGACGACGCGAACCAGACCTTCTACGTGGCCCTCACCAAGGATTTCATGGCCACCGAGGAGCCTGAGACCAAGTTTGCACTCACGGTCGGCTACGGAGGCACTGAGATCTCGGGAGCGCCGCTGGATGGCCTCTTCGCCGGCGTCGATTTCTCCCCGTTCGAGTTCACCCGGGCGCATGTCGAGCATGATGGCGAGAACGTCAACGCAACGCTGCGCTACTGGTGGAGCGACTGGGCCATCACCGAAATCGGTGTCATCGACGGCGACGTCGGTCTGGGCGCAGTCTACAACTCGGCGTTCTAAGCAG
>JALGTR010000092.1 GCA_029821265.1 Candidatus Zipacnadia bacterium | reverse complement strand
CGAAATCCTCTGCCGCCCCGCTCAGCGATAGCCTCCCGGCACACCAGAGCGCGAAACAGGCCCCCTCCGCGGTGGAGGGGGCCTGGATGTTGCTGGCCGTGATCGGCGCGGCGTTACTCGCCGGCCTTCTTCAGGAGGGTCTCCCACTTCCAGTCGACCCACTCCTGCACCGCCTTGCGGACCTCTGCGCCCTCGTCGGAGCGGAAGAGGTGGCGGAATCGGGCCTGCGGCTCAAGGAAGGCCTCGATGGGCTTCTTCTCCTTTGGCTTGTAGTTGATCTTGTACTCGCCATACTCGACCTCGTAGAGAGGCCAGATGCAGGTGTCGGCGGCGAGTTGGGAGATCTCGGGGGTCAGGCCGCCCTCGTGGCCCCAGCCGAGGGGGCAGGGGGTGAGGACGTTCATGAACTTCGGACCCTCGATCGAGAAAGCCTTCTCGGCCTTGCGGGTGATGTCATTCCAGCGGCCGGGGATGGTCTGCGCGACGTATGGGATGTCGTGCGCGACCATGATCTCGGTGAGGTCCTTGCGGTTCTGGGTCTTACCTGGGATGACCTCGCCGGCCGGACTGGTTGTGGTGTGCGCGCCCTTGAGCGTTGCGGACGAGCGCTGGACGCCGGTATTCATGTACGCCTCGTTGTTGAGGCAGACGTACAGGAAGTCGTGGTTGCGCTCGACGGCGCCGGACAGGGCCTGCAGACCGATGTCGTAGGTGCCGCCGTCGCCGCCGAAGGCGACGAACCTGTAGTTGGCGTCCGGATCAATCTTCCCCTGCTTCTTGAGCGACTGGTACATGGCCTCGACACCGGAAGCGGCCGCGGCGGCGTTCTCGAAGGCGATGTGCAGCCACGGAATGTTCCAGGCCGAGTACGGGAAGATGGTTGTTGAGACTTCAAGGCAGCCGGTGGCGTTCGTGACCAGCACCGGGTCCTCGGTGGACATGAGGACCTGCCGGACTGCGATTGGTTCGCCGCAGCCGGGGCAGAGTCGGTGCCCACCGGTGAGCTTGGGCTCTCGATGTGAGAGTTGCTTGAGGTTCGCCATTGTCGTATCTCCTCCTACTCCCGCAGACCCAGGAAGCTGACCGGTTCGGCCGGCTGGCCCGCGTCCGCCAGCTGCTGCAGGTCGCCGTAGACCTGCTGCAGGTGATCCGGAAGGATCTCGCGGCCGCCCAGACCGTAGATGTAGTTGTTTACGGGGATCTGCTTGCCGTACGAATACAGCGCGGAGGTGACCTCCGCGTAGAGCGGGCCGGCGTGTGCGCCGAAGGACGCCGCGCGGTCAAGCACAGCGATGGCGCCACAGCCGTCGAGGGCGGCGGCAACCTCCTCGGCCGGGAAGGGTCGGAAGGCGCGGAGCTTGAGCATGCCGGCCTTGACGCCCTTCTCGCGCAGGTCCTCCACGACGTCGCGGATCATGCCGCAGGTCGAGCCCATCGCGACGACGGCGAACTCCGCATCGTCGAGCATGAACTCCTCAAGCAGCCCGTACTCGCGACCGAAGGCCTCGCCGAAGCGCTTGCCCTCGTCGATGATGGCCTGCTTGGCAGCCGGATAGGCCTCCATCTGGGAGCGCTTGTGCTCGAAGTAGTAGTCGTAGAGGTCGAGCGGCCCGAAGGTCTTCGGGTTCTCGATGTCCAGCATCGGGTTGTCGGGCTTGTAGGGCCCGACGAACTCCTGGACTTCCTCGTCCGGCTCGACGGTCAGCAGTTCGTAGGAGTGCGAGAGGATGAAGCCATCGAGACAGCTCATCACAGGCAGTCGCACATCCATGTTCTCACCGATGCAGACGGCCTGAATGAGGTTGTCGTAGGCCTCCTGCACGTCCTCGGCGTACAGCTGCACCCAGCCGGCGTCGCGGGCGCCCATCGTGTCGGAGTGGTCGCAGTGGATGTTGATGTTACCCGACAGGGCGCGGTTGACGACGGTGAGGATGACGGGCTGGCGAAGCGACGAGACGATGTAGAGGATCTCCCACATCAGCGCCAGGCCATTGGCGGAGGTGGCGTTCATCACGCGACCACCGGCGACGGCTGCCGCGAGGCAGGCGCTCATGGCGGAGTGCTCGGATTCAACGGCGACGAAGTTGGTGTCGACCTCGCCGTCTGCGACGAACTGGGCGAAGGTCTGAACGATCTCGGTGGATGGGGTGATCGGGTAGGCGGCCACCACGTCGGGGTTGATCTGGCGCATCGCCTCGGCGACCGCCTCGTTCCCCTCAAGCGCGACACGATTGCCCCTGACCTCGGCCACTTCTGACATGCTTACTCCTCCTCCGACTGGCCGGGCTCATCGGGCTGGAAGTCCGGACCGGGGACCATCGTAATGCAGTCCTTCGGGCAGACATGAGCACAGATATGGCAGCCCTTGCAGTGGTCCGGCGAGAAGCCCTGGTATTTGACCGATTCGTCTTTGACGCGCACTGCCTCGTCGGGGCAGTAGACCCAGCAGAACAGACAGTCGATGCAGCATTCGTCATCGCGGACGGGGTGCTCGTTGCGCCAGCCGCCGACGGAGTACTCCGCTGCGTTGCCCGCCTGCGGAATGATCCCACCGCGCGCCATTTCGTACCATTTCGCGTCCGGGGGATAGACCTTGCTCATTGCGTGACCTCCTCATACGCCCGCTCAAGCGCAGCGTAGTTGGATTCGATGGCAGCCTGAGAGAGCTTGCCGCCAAGGCGCACATCGACCGCGTCCTTGAGCGACTGAAGCTGCGGCATGCCGGCGGCTTTCGCCATGGCCCCGAGCATCGGGGTGTTGGGTATGGGCCGTCCGATGGTGTCCATCGCCACCTGCGTGGCGTCCACAACGTAGAGCTTCACGTTCGGATTGGCGAGCTGCTTTCGGATCTCGTCGGGGCTTTTGTCGGTGTTGACGATCAGGATGTCGTCGTCGTCCATGCCCTCGGTCACGTTCTCGACCGCCAGCAGCGAATCGTCGAGCACCGCGACGATGTCGGGGTGCTTGACACTGGAACGTAGGCGGATCGGGGCGTCGCTGATGCGAACGTACGAGCGCATCGGCGCGCCGCGGCGCTCGGCCCCGTACTCCGGGAAGGCGTTGATATTCCAGCCCTCCTCGGCGGCGGCCACGGCCAGGATATAGCCGGCGGTCTTCGCGCCCTGCCCGCCCCGGCCATGGAAGCGGATCTCCGTCAACTGTGCCATGAACTACCCTCCTCGATCTTCACGAAACGTCAGCCTGTGGCTGGTTCCTCTACTCGCGGGTCAGTACGGTGCGCCTCCGGCGGGGCGAAGCCCGGCCGGTCAGTCCGACATCTCTGTACGACCACGAAGCGCACGGGCAACGGTGACCTGGTCGGCGTAATCCAGATCGGCACCGACCGGCAGCCCGAGCGCCAGTCGGGTCATGCGCAGGCCCTCGAACTGCCCGAGGATCTCGCGCAGAAACTCCGCAGTCGCGTCCCCCTCCACCGTGGGCGGCGTGGCGAGGATCACCTCACGGACATCCAGCCGCTCAAGGCGGTCCATCAGCTCGGCCACACGCAGCTCATCGGGCCCCACACCCTCAACGGGTGAGAGCACGCCTCCGAGGACGTGATAAAGCCCGGAATACTCACCCGCGCGTTCAAGGGCGACGAGGTCTTTGGCATCGGCAACGATGCACAGCGTCCCACGATCGCGCTCATCGCTGGCGCAGACCGGACAGAGCGCCTCGACTGACCAATTGCCGCATTCCTCGCACACTCGAATCTGCCTGTGCAGGCTCTGCAGCGCCTGCGCGAGATTCTCAGCACGTTCGGGACCCGCGCCAAGCAGATGGAAGGCCAGTCGCTGCGCGCTCCTGGGACCAATGCCGGGGAGCCTCTCGAGCTGTTCGATGAGTTCACGGATGGGCCTGGCATAGCTGAGCATGGACGATGTCCTCAAAGTTCCCACAGCGCGAGACACTGCGGGCGTCTCGCGACGAGATCATCTCTGCATCGCCGGCGTTAGAGGATCTCGGGCAGTTCCATCCCCATGCCGGCGAGCGGCAGGGCGTCTGCGAGCTTGGAACGCTTGATCTCGGAGGCCTTCCGGAGTGCCTCGCGGATCCCGGCGCACACGAGATCCTGAATCAGCTCACAGTCGCCCTCGCAGATTACGTCCGGGTCGATGATGACCTCGAGTACCTCACCGAGGCCGCTCACCGTAACCTCGACAGCACCGCCTCCGGCGCTGCCCGTAATCTGCATGCCGCGCAGCTCATCGGCGGCACGGCTCATCTTCCGCTGCACGCCTTCGAGCTGGCTTTCAATCATCTTCTGGAACGGATTTAGCATCGCTGGTCGATGTCTCCTCAAGCCCGGGAACTTGCTGGCAGTTCCACGCGGGAGGCCCGCGGACCTTGCCGGAACTCTATCTCCTGTCTTCGATCTCCCCGTCGAAGTTCAGCTTCAGCGCCTCGACCAACTTTTCCTGCCGGTTGTCGGCCGACTGCTGCGCATCGGCGGCCGGCTCATTCTCTGGGCGCGGCTCGACGCGCGCCGAGGTGGCGCAGCCGCACCGGATGTTGATCTCGCGTCCGAACACGGATCCGGCCGCCTGCTCGATCGCCTGGCGGTATCGCCCCTCGGCCTGCTCACACTGCCAGGTGCAGTCCTCGGGAAATGTGATCATGATGGTGTCGCCCTCAACGCCGGTCGGGATAGCCTCGGAGATGACCGCGAGCACAGATGCGTGGCCGGCGGCGAGAAGGCGTTCGCCGATCTCGTTCCAGTGCCGGCGCACGATCTCGACCGTGAGTTCGTCCTCGGCCGCGAGCACCGGCCCGACATCGGCCTGGGACCGATCGTCGGCCTGCTTGCCGGCGGCTTCGGGGGCATTCTCAGATGCTTCGGGCTCTGTTGCGGTCTGCTGCGTGTCCTCGGTCTGCGCCTGCTGCGCGGGCTGTGCGGGCGGCTCGACTCCGGGTGCGCTCGCGGCGAGGTTGGCGAGCGTGACTTCGAGCAGGAGCGGCTGCTGACTGCTCGAGCGCAGGCGCTGGGCGGTCTCGGCAAGCGTCTGGATGATCTCCGCCAGGCGGCCGGGCCCGAGGGCCTGCGCCTGTTGCTGCATCTGCTCCTGTCCGGCCGAGGGGGTCTGCATCCACGCCGGCGGGGTGACCCCCAGCGACAGGCGCAGCAGATCCCGGAAGTAGAGACCGAGGTCCTCGAGAAGCTGGCTGATATCCTTGCCGGAGGCGACGACATCGTCCACAGCGTGGAAGACGGCCTCGGTGTCCGCGGACGCCAGCGCCTCGGCGATCTCGCTGAGAAGCTCGACGTCGGTCACGCCGAGGATGGAGTTGACTATCTCGAGGGTGACCTCGCCACGGCCGTAGGCGATCACCTGGTCGAAGATGCTCTCAGCGTCGCGCATGGCGCCGCCTGCCGCGCGCGCGATGGCACCGAGCGCGGCATCATCGACCTGCACGCCCTCGTTCTCCGCGATGGCGCGCAGCGCGCCGACGATCTCCACGAGCGGTATCGGGCGGAACTCGAAGCTCTGGCAGCGGGAGCGGATGGTGGGCAGGATGTTGTGCGGCTCGGTGGTGGCGAGGACGAAGTACGCGTGCGCAGGCGGCTCCTCGAGGGTCTTGAGGAGGGCGTTGGCGGCTTCGGTTGTGAGCATGTGGGCCTCGTCGAGGATGTAGAACTTGCAGCGGGCCTGCGTGGGCGCGTAGGCGATGCCGTCGATGAGCTCACGGATGTCATCGATGCGGCGGTTGCTGGCTGCGTCGATCTCGATGAGGTCCATCGCACGGCCGGAGCCGATGGCCTCACACATCGGACACTGGCAGCAGGGGGTGTCGGTAGGCCCCCGCTCGCAGGAGAGTGCTTTGGCGAGCACGCGGGCGGTGGAGGTCTTGCCGGTGCCGCGCGGGCCGGCGAACAGGTAGCCATGGGCCACGCGGCCCTCGCGGACGGCGTTCTTGAGGGTGATGGCAACGTGATCCTGGCCGACGATATCGTCGAATGTCTGCGGCCTGTATTTAAGCGCGAAGGTCTGGTACGCCATGGAGGGCCCTTCCGTTCGGCCTGGCTCGGTGTGAGCGCCCGCGTCCTCGGCGACGCACACACGCACGAAGCCTCCGGCCACCAGGCCGGAGTGGGTGGAACACCCATCGGTGAGATCGGCGGCTCTGACCAGCCCCGACCTCACGGGTGGCATTCGAGGTAGATCGGTTGTGCACCTGCCGTCGACAACGCCGCCCGACCGTTACCCTCGCAGCCAGCTCCGGTCAGGTGATCTGCGGCACAGTCGACATGCTGCCTACCGCTGCTCCCTTCCGGGCCTGACGGGGTTCAGCAGCTGTCTCCTTGCGCAGGACCCAACCTTCATCACTACTTACGAGGGTCAGACGCCAAACGACGAAGCCTCGGGCGGGAATTCAGCCCCACTATGGCGGATTGTGGGTGCAGGGTACCGCCAGTCCCCCGCCTAGCACAACCGAAAAAGCGAGTAAAGAAAGCGACCGAACTGACCACAGAGACGGCAATCGAATATGCAACGGCAGCAGCTCCACCAGTGGAGCCGGGCATCCGGGTCGGACACGCAGTCAGGGATCTCCACGACGGCGACAACCGGCGCTCAGAGCATCCGGCATCCGGTTGGCCTCATCCCCGAGTTTCATGACGCTCTTCGCGTGGCCTTCGTTCAGCTATCAGGGGTCTCGGAGATGACCGCCTGCAACTCGTGCAGAGATCTGCGGGCAACGGCGATGAACATGTAACTGACTGATCGGCCGGTTGTCCCCGCGATGTTCGTCGGGGATCGCCACGGCCGACAGCCGCCGTACCTGCCGCTGCTGCGGTTTCCGCCGTTGCTCTCTTATGGCGGAGAGGGAGGGATTCGAACCCTCGAGACCCTTCCGGGTCTACCCGCTCTCCAGGCGAGCACCTTCGGCCACTCGGTCACCTCTCCGCCTCACCTGAAAGCGCCCCTCAGCTACGCGGGACGCGCAGCAATCAAGAGGCCCTCGACGGTACAGAAACACGATCTGCGGAAGACGTCTCAGGCTGTCAAGGTGCGAACCGCCTGAGCGCGAAGCGTGCGGCTGGTCGATCGACTTCGCGCGGCCTGTCCCTGCCGCTGCCGTCAGCTCTGTCGATTTCGTCTCTTGCGTCACTTTCTCATGGCGGTGAGGGTGGGATTCGAACCCACGAGACCCTTGCGGGTCTACTCGCTTTCGAGGCGAGCGCATTCGACCGGACTCTGCCACCTCACCGCCGCAAAACGTGCCAGCCACCTGCGCGACCAGCGATCCCTGCGGGGCGCCGTCCGGGGCGCACCCGAAGGTTCGTTCTGGCGCCCCCGGCCCGAGTCGAACGGGCGACCTTCAACTTAGGAGGTTGCTGCTCTATCCACCTGAGCTACGGGGGCGCCGGAATACTCGTATCGCCCGATACTTGTCCGTCGCGACAGGATGCAGCCCAATGCCGTGCCGTGTGCAGAACCGTCGGGGCCCGGCCTTCGCTGCAGCGGCCCCGCACGGTGCGCGGAGCCGCTGCTGGAAAAATCTGGCACGCCGGCCGCGATTTGAACGCGGGACCTCCGCCTCCGCAGGGCGGCGCTCTATCCCCTGAGCTACCGGCGCGCATTTGGCCAGCGAGGCGCCCAATCGGACAGCCTCCGGCTCATCGTCCCGTCGGGTCTCCCCGACGGCGCGGAAAACCTAATGGTACGCCCGTCGCGATTCGAACGCGAGACCCCTGGCTCCGGAGGCCAGTGCTCTATCCACTGAGCTACGGGCGCACGGCGACATCGTAAGCAACGGCTGCAACAGAGGTCACGGCTCACGGCGCTCAGAGCCGTGCCGGCGACGCCAGCCACTCGTTCTTTGCCGCCGTCGCTCTCATTACTTCTGTTGCTGCCGCCTGGCGGAGAGGGAGGGATTCGAACCCTCGAAGGAGGCTTAATACCCCCTTAATCGCTTAGCAGGCGACTGCCTTCAGCCACTCGGCCACCTCTCCGCGCGAATTGGATTAGTAGTGTAGCACATTCCTGAGCCCGAATCAAGGTCTTCTCCGGCGAATCTCGGACGCCGATCGCGAATCCCCCAGATGACCTCTCCGCGGCCACCAACCGCCGGACGTTCGCGACCTTATGGCCCTTCGATGGCCCAAAAGGCGTCGCGAATCGTCTCGAAATCCTCGTCCGAAAGCTCGATCTGCATTGCAGCCGCGTTCTCCCTCGCCTGATCGGCGTTACGGGCGCCTGCAAGTGCGCAGGTGATCGGCGGGGCGGCTATCGTCCACGCAAGTGTGATCTGTGCCACCGTGGCATCGTGAGCCTGCGCAATCGGGCGCAGCACCTCGTCGATGACCGCGTTCACCCGTCTAACGTTGTCCTCGGTGAACCACGGGCGCTCATTGCGCTGATCGCCCTCGGCGAACTCGTAGCCGGGCGTGATCTTGCCCGTCAGCAGACCCTGCTCGAGCGGGCTGTAGACAATCGACGCGATGTCATGGTCGTGACACCACGAGATGACACCGTCGTAGTTCTCGCGCGAGAGCAGGCTGAACTTCGGCTGCGAGCTGTGCACGGGCCCGTAGGCGAGGCACTCCTCGATCATCTCGGGGGTGAAGTTGCTTACACCGATCGCGCGGATCATGCCCTGGTCGAGCAGTTCGGTCAGGGCCGCCATGGTCTCCCGCAGCGGCGTGGTGTTATCGGGCCAGTGGCACTGGTAGAGGTCGATGCTGTCGATGCCGAGGCGCTCGAGCGACTGCTCGCACTCCCAGAGAATGCTGTCACGCGTGAGATCGCGACGGATCGTCACCGGCTTGCCCTCGGGGTCGGTGGTGTCGTAGTGATGCTGGCCGTCCTCATGGTTCCAGCGCAGACCGCACTTCGTGTAGACGAGGACCTCGTCGCGCCGGCCCCTGATGGCCTCACCGACGACGTGCTCGGAATGCCCGAAGCCGTAGACGGGCGCGGTATCGATCGCGTTGATCCCGGCGTCGATGGCCGCGTTGATGCCCTCAATGGCCTGCTCGTCATCGGTGCCACCCCACATCCAGCCACCGATGGCCCACGCGCCGAAGACGATGGGCGTGCTCTGCAGTTGTGACGTACCGATCTGTCGAAGCTCCATGCCAACCCTCCTCGTCATCACTTGCTGCGAGTGAGGGTTTCGGCGGAGGCCGTCGCCGGTCCT
This sequence comes from Candidatus Zipacnadia bacterium, assembly GCA_029821265.1. Lineage (GTDB taxonomy): Bacteria > Armatimonadota > Zipacnadia > Zipacnadales > UBA5352 > JALGTR01. The sequence goes on along the minus strand of JALGTR010000092.1, from coordinate 5,563 downwards.
TCCGCGGGCGAAGAAGGATCAACATCCGCCGCGAAGACGATGTCGCCATCGCTCTCGAGCGTGCTGAGGTGGTGGCGTGCACGCCGCTCTCGTCGCGGATTCGCGGGCGGGGAGGGCGAGTGTCGCAGGCGTGCTGCTTGCGTGCAAACCGCTAAGATACTGCGACAGGTTGACTTTTGCGGGCCATCCGTATACCATCTTGGGCTGAATTCTGAACCCCTGTCCGGCGAACGTGGAGGGGTGTGAGCCGTGCGCTACGCAGCATGCTTTGTGGTAGGGCTACTTGTGTTGGGTCTGGCGGCGGGACCGGTCTTCGGTGAGGGGGGCGCAACGGCTTCGCAGATTACCTCCGACACCCAATCGCCGGCGGTGGCCGAGGACGGTCTGCGGCTGGTTCAGGCGCCCGGAGCGCTTGAGGCCGCGGTCGTGGCCGGTTCTGCGTCGGGAGATGTGTTGTCTCCGCTTGAGACCGTCCCGTTCGACCACTGGGCCTATGACGCGGTACAGCAACTGGTGGATCAGGGGATCATCATTGGGTACCCTGACGGGACCTTCAAGGGCGATCGCGCTCTGACGCGCTACGAGTTCGCGATGGCCGTCTCGCGGCTTCTCGACCGAATCGAAGTCGAGGTTCCGGCCGCTGCGCCCGGTCCTCGCGGCGAGCCCGGGCCCCAGGGCCCGCAGGGTGAGCCGGGTGCACAGGGACCGGCGGGGCCGACCGGACCGCCGGGACCGAGGGGGCCACAGGGCCCCGGCCCCTCGGACGATCAGATCGAGGAGATCGTGGAGGGCCTGGTTCACGAGTTCGCCAACGAGCTTGATCAGTTGCGGGATGACGTCGATGACCTCAGCGAGCGCGTGGGGGATCTCGACGATCGCGTCAGGGAGTTCGAGACACGCCCGCGCTTCCCGCAGCCCGTGGGCTTCGTCGACTACCGCATCGGCTCCGCCTGTGGCGACGAGGTCGACTTCGACAACGAGTTCGACGCCATCACGGTGAAGCTGGGGCTGGAGGGCTACCTCGACGACGGGGATACCTACGGCCGCATCTCGCTGCAGATGGCCGACAACCGCCAGCCGATGGCCGCGCTGGGGATCGAGCTAGGCGAGGAGGGCCGACCCTACGCCCCACCCTACGATTCCCCGGACAAGGAGCTTGGTTACGAGCCGAACGATATCTACATCGACGAGGCGTGGGTCGCGTTCGACTCGAGTTGGCCCTTCGACGCGCGCTGGACGGTCGGGCGGCAGTTCCAGGCGTACGGTCTTGGTCTGGTGGTCAACAACGAGCGGCTGTCGCAGCAGGGCGTGCATTGCGAGCTGGATCGGCTCTTCGTGGATGACCTGCGGCTGGAGGCCTTCTTCGGTGGCGCGAACTACGATTTCGGCTCGAACCCCTGGTCGTCGAACAATGACGGGTATGGTTCGGCTTATCTCGAGTACGTGCAGCCGAACTGGTCGCTGGGCTTCCCCTACCTGATCAACGGCTATTCTGTCGACACACGGCTCGGGGAGCACTTCGACGAGGAAGCCTATGGCGTGGACCTGTGGTGGAACTGGTCGGGCGACCGCGATCTGTTTGTGGAGTACGCCTACCAGGTCGGCCACGCGAACAAGAAGATCTACCGGCGGGATGGCAACACCAATCCCGAGGCTCTGATGGTCATCCTGGAGCTGTGGGACGACGACGATCTGCTCCTGACGGGCGTGCTGTCGGACGTGGAGGCCGAGTATGACATCGTCTACTCGTCGCTGCATCCCTACCACGAGCTTTTGTGCGAGGGCGGGACGAGGATCTTCCCCTATGAGCGCTGGCTGCGGCGCCCGTTGACCATGACGAACCTCGAGGTGCTGGGCGGCTACGGCACCCTGAGGGCGATCAGCCGAAAGCTGCCGATAGACTTCTTCTACTACTCGGTGAGCAGCAACAGCCAGTGGTGGGACGATTCGGTGCTGGATGGCATCTTCTACGACAAGCTCTACGGAGCACGTGTGCGGCATCAGCTCACCGACGACGTCGAGTGCAGCCTCACGTGGGCGCATCAGGAGCCCGTGAATGGCGAAACTGATCCGGAGAGCAACCTGCTGCAGTTCCGGACGATGATCAACTTTTAGGGTGCACTGAGAACGGCTATCACCGGGGCCCCGACGACGGGGCCCCGTTTTCGTGTACGGACGGTCGCGGTCTGACGAAGTGACGGCGTCGCCGGGCGTCGGCTGGCACGGGAGTTGCATCAAACACGCCGGGAGGATTCTGCCCGGTGAGCGTGGGCCGGGCCTGCATGCCGAGGGGAGCAATGATCGGTGCTGAACACTGCCGAACTGCGGAAGGCCGCGATTGTACTGGCGAGCATCGACGTGGATGCCGCGATCAGCATCTGTCGGCATCTGCCAGAGCTTGAGGCCGAGCAGCTGATCACCGAGATGTCGCAGCTTGGTCCGGTCGATCCCGAGGAGCAGCGCGCAACGCTGGAGGAGTTTCACGGCTATGTGGCGCAGCCCGGTGGCGTGCGCGCAGCCGAGCACGCGGAGCGGCTGATGGCCGCGGTGCTGGGGCGCGAGGATCTGGCGGATTCCGACGAGCGGCGGCGCGCTGCGCTGGAGCGGATCCGCGCTCTAAACAACGCCGACGCGGCGAGCATCCGGCGTATGCTGGCGGAGGAGACGCCACAGATGGTGGCCGTGATCGTGAGCCAGCTCAGCCCGCAGAAGGCGGCGCAGGTGCTTCACCAGTGGCCGTCGGAGGTGCGCTCGGAGCTGGCGTTGCGCGTGGCGCGGATGGAACGGCTGGCGCCAGGGGCGATCGAGGCGATCGGCGAGGAGCTGGGCAGGCAGGCGTATCGTGTCGACGCCGAGGGACGCGCGGATCAGGGCCTCGAGTTCGTGGTTCATCTGCTCGAGGACATGGACCGGGGGGCAAGCAAGCGACTATTGGCTGAGCTGCGAGAGCGAGACGCGGAGCTTGCGGACGAGGTCGAGGATCGGCTGTTCACCTTCGAGAATGTGGTGCAGCTTTCCGACAGCGATCTGCAGGTGGTGCTACGCAGTCTGGAGCATGCGACGATCGCGCGGGCGCTGAAGGGCGTGGAGGATTCAGTGCGTGACCGGATCTTCGCGAACGTGTCCGAGCGCGGGCGCGAGATCCTTGAACAGGAGATCGAGCTGCTCGGCCCGGTGCTTGTGCGGGAGGTCGAGGCGGCGCAGAAGGAGTTCGTCACGGCCGCGCTGGAGCTGGAGCAGGCAGGAGAGATCACGCTCACCACCGATGATTCGCAGTACGTGAGGTGACCGACGACGGGGGTCGAGATGGCACAGGCAGCGCGAGAGATGGGGATGCCGGAAGGCTTTGACGCTCCGCGCGTCGATCCGGCCAACGCCCGAACATACGACTTCCGCACCGGCAGCGAGCTCTCACGCGAGGCGCTGTCGCAGCTAAGACTGCACTGCGACCGCCTTGCGACGGCGCTGGGCCGGATCGTGACCGCGTACCTCGACAGCGCGTCGCGGTTTGAGGTCACGGCGGCGGGCGGGCAAACGCTGGAGGACTTCCTCGCGGATCTCGACATGGGGAGCGTGCTGGGCCTGGTGCAGGTGGCGCCGGCGCTCCCGCAGGTGGTCTGGCAGATCGGTAGGGAGCTGGTGGGGCCCATCGTGGGGCGTATGCTGGGTGGTCCGCCAGAGACGGTCGATCGCCCGGCGACGCCGCTCGAGGCGGCTCTGCTAAAGCGCTTCACGCAGGAGATGCTGGACATCTGGGCGACAACCTGGGAGCGGCTGGCACGGCGGCAGCCGGTGGTGGCGGAGATGCTGACTGATGCCGCCCAGCTTCAGGGGAAGGTCCGTGAGGGCGAGACGGTACGCGTGGCTATGGCGGCGGAGATCGCTGGCGTGAGCGGCGAGATGAACATCTGTCTGCCGGTGAGCGTGGTGCAGCATCTCGTGGCAGAAGGCGATGATGGACCATCGCGCAGCCAGGTGGATGATCGGCGACTGCGAACCGCCGGCGAACGGATCGTCGTGCCCGTGTCGGTGCGCGTGCACGAGATGAAGATGCCCATGAGCGAGGTCATGAAGCTCGGACCGGGGGACGTGATCCCACTGGGCAAGCCGGTGGGCGAGCCGATGACCGTGGCGGTGCGCGGGCGGCGGAAGTTCCTCGCGGAGACGGGAGTGATGGACGGCCGGCTTGCGGCGCGGGTGATCGGGCCTATCGGGGAGAGGAAGACGTAAGCCGGGTTGGCCACAGGGCTCCGGGGCGCGTCGGGCTGAGCGCCGGATGGCGTCGTTGGCGCGCGATCGTGTCGCGACTCAAGTTTTTCGCGCGGATGACGTAGTACATGCGACCGATATACACGCATCCGCGAAAGGAAGTTCCCAGGTGCTTGAGTTACGCAGCGATCTGATCGCCGCCCCCGACCAGGTCCCGGCCGTGAACTGCCAGCTCATCGTCCGCAGCGAACTACTGGAGCTGCCCTGCCTCGAGCTGATGCAACGGCTGCAGGAGGAGGCGGAGGAGAACCCCGCCCTCGAGCTCGAGTATGACGCGCCGCTGGAGCTGCCCACAACGACGGTACGGTCCGGCGATGGCCGGCCCCCCAGCGGGGACTGGACCGACCCCACCATGCGCGCCCCGGATCATTTCACGCTGCGCGACGAGCTGCACCGGCGCGTGGGCTGGGCGGTGCCGGCGAGGCTGCGCGAGCCTGCTGCGTGGCTGATCGAGAATATCGACGCGCGCGGATGGCTCACCGTCAGCACGCTTGAGGCCGCCTTCGAGCTGGGCCTCGATCCCGATGAGGTGGAGCAGGCGCTGGATGCGATCCAGCGGATCGCGCCGCCGGGGGTGGGCGCGCGGAATCTGCGCGAATGCCTCACGCTGCAGCTTGACGCGCTCGGCGATGTGCCACCGCACGTCAGGCAGGTGGCAGAGCATTGCGAGCAGCTCCTCGAGGGTGACGGGCCGGACGGACTGCGCAGGGCGCTCGGCCTCAGTCGCGCGCAGCTGGAGGACGCACTGACATTCATCCGCCGCAAGCTCCGCCCCTACCCCGGCGAGGCATTTCGCACGAGCTGGCAGCATCTGCTGCCGGACAATCTGCAGGCGCGACGCCCGGATGTGACGCTGACGATCGAAGGCGACGCGATCGCGGTCGAGCTGACCACGTCGCGGATGCTCCGGGCGCGGGTTGCCGAGGCGTATCGCCGGCTGGACGAACGCATGCGGCGGATGAACCTGCGCGCCGAGGACGACCCGACTGCGGCGGCGCGAGCGCAGGTGCGGTCGGCGCGACGAATCATCTGGTCGCTGCAGCAACGGGAGCGAAGCCTCTACCGGATCGCGCGTGCGATCGTAAGCGAGCAGCGCGACTTCATCCTTGACGGGCCGCTGGCACACCGCCCGCTGACGCACAAGCGGATCGCCGAGATCACCGGGCTGCACGAGTCCACGGTCTCGCGGGCCACGCAGGGCAAGCTCGTGCAGATGCCATCGGGCGAGAGCGTCCCATTCAGTGTGTTCTTCGACGACGCGCTTCCGGCCAAAACGGTGCTTCGCAGTATCATC
>JALGTR010000091.1:11856-26602 GCA_029821265.1 Candidatus Zipacnadia bacterium | reverse complement strand
AGGGAAGGACGACCATGGCCGAGGAGAGTGAACGCGCGGCGGCGACCAAGCAGGTCCACGAGCCGGTGGATCGCTGGCCGAATCGCCGGATAATCTTCCTCGCGGTGGTCGTTGCGCTGATCTTCTACGCCATCTTCCGACTGCCGGCGAACGTCAGCTATGTGCTCGATCGCGCGCGGAGTACGCTTGTTCTGCTGATCCTGTCAGTCGCGCTCGCGTACTTCCTGCTGCCACTGGTGGACACGCTGATGCGCCTGCCGTGGCCGAAGTCGGAGAGCACGCGGCGGATGCTTGCGAGCCTGCTGGCGATCTTCGTCTTCACCGTGGCGCTTGTCGCGCTTGTGGCGGTGGTGGTCACGCCGCTGGCCGAGCAGCTTGGGATCCTGCTCCGGGAGGTCAGCAACTGGGCATCGCAGGACCTGGCGCAGCAGTTGAACGAGTTTTTCGACCAGCTCCTCACGAGCCTCCCTGAGCCGTATCGGTCGCAGGCAGCCGATCAGCTTGAGCAGCTGCGGTCGCAACTGCGGGGCGACACGCTGGCGGAGACGCTGGGCGCGCGCATCACCGAGTGGGGCGGCGCGATCCTCCAGTGGCACCTGAATCTGCTTTCGACGGTCCTCACCAGCGGCGGCTACCTCTTCGCGCTGCTGATCGTGCCGGTCTTCGCCTACTACTTCCTGACGGACGCAACGGCGATCCGCCGGGGCGTGGCGATGCATGTGCCACGCGAGGCTCGCCAGCGGTACCATCGCATGGTCCACGACATGGACCGTGTGATCCAGGGCTACGTGCACACTGTGATGGTGATCTCGCTGATCACCGGCGTGGCGACCGCGCTGACGCTTTACTTCACCGGGGTGCCCGTCTGGCTGACATTCGGGATCCTCGCGGGCGTCGCGAACATGGTGCCTGTGGTGGGCGGGATCGTCGCGGTGGTGATGATCGGCGGGATCTCGCTGTTGACCGTCAGTATTGGGAAGACTGCGATCATCCTGCTGGTCTACGGAGCCATCCAGATGGTGACCGATCGGATCATCGCCCCGAAGCTGATGGGCGAGGGCGCGCAACTGCATCCGGTTGCGGTGATCATCGCGCTGCTTGTGGGCGCCGAGTTCCTTGGGATGATTGGGGTGTTGATCGCGGTTCCCATGCTGGCGGTGCTGCGGGTGGCATGGGTACACTACTGGGCGTACATCTCGGATGAGGGACACGCCCGGGAGCTTGAGGAGCTACTCGGCCGGCCCAGACCGGAGCGCTGCGACGGTGAGGAACCGCCGCCCGAGCAGCCACGCCGGCAGACGCTTGAGGTCGAGACGGAAGCAGCAGACGACGAAGCGAACGTCGCAGCAGAGGACGGAGACGAGACCGACGATGACGGTGGTTGAGGCGCTGGTGCTCGCGGTGGTTCAGGGGCTGACCGAGTTTCTGCCCGTCTCAAGCTCCGGCCACCTGGCCCTCGGGCACTGGCTTTTCGGGCTGGGCGGCGATGGCGCCGCGCTGCCGCTGGAGTTCGTGATCTGGGTGCACTTCGGGACGCTGCTGGCAGTGGTGGTGCACTACTGGTCGGACCTTGCTGAGATCGTGCGCGATGTGTTTCGGCCCCGGCGCGAAGCACGAGGAGGTGAGGTGTGCGGCTGGGGCAGGCGGCTGCTGATCCTGCTCGTGATCGCGACGCTGCCGGCGGTGATCGGAGTGGTCTTTGATGAGCAGGTAGAGGCGCTGCTGAACCTCCCGTGGGCCGTCGGGGTTGCACTGCTTGTGACCGGCACGGCGTTGTTTCTCTCCGAGCGGCTGGGAAGGCGGACGCGTGAGGATCGCGAGACGACGGCGCTTGACGCGCTGCTTGTGGGGATGGCGCAGGCGGCGGCGATTGTGCCGGGCATCTCTCGCTCGGGCTCGACGATCGCGGCTGGTCTCGGAGTGGGCTTCAAGCGCGAGTGGGCAGCGCGCTTTGCGTTCCTGATGTCGATTCCGGCGATCCTCGGGGGTACGATCTTCAAGCTGCGGGACCTTCTGGACCAGGGGGCCTCGGGGAACCTGGGGCTGAACGCTCTGTGCGGGCTGGTGGCAGCGGTCACCGGTTACATCGCGATCCGGCTGGTGATCGGGGCCGTACAGTCGCGGAACCTCAAGTGGTTTGCGGCCTACTGTTATCTCGTGGGCCTGCTGGCGATCGTGGCCGATCTGTCGAATGTGATCTAAACTTTTTGCTCTCCCGGGCAGATGCTCTTGCCACGGGAGGCGTTGGCGGTTACAATGTGGCGGGTATTACCCATGACGGGCCACCGTTTGTTGTGGGACCTTCGCAGTCCCCTCCAATCAGCCGTCACCGACGCAACTCAGCACCTTGCTCTGATAGCACGTTGCATCTCAGAGAGCCGTACTGCGTACCCAAAGCAGTCTGTCCGCCCGGGCAGGCTGTAGTCCTGGGAGGAATTACAAGTGGATATCGGGCAGTTCACAACGTTTGAATGGTGGGCCCTGTGGGGCACGCTCGGCACGGCCGTAATCGGTATCATCTACGGCCTAATGCTCCGCAGTGAGATCCTCGCCAAGGATCCCGGCACTGAGAAGATGCAGCAGATCGCCGGACAGATCCAGGAGGGCGCTTCAGCCTACCTGCATCGGCAGTTCAAGACGATCGCTGGTCTGGTCGTCATTCTCTTCGTTGCTCTGACAGTGACCGGCTGGATGGCCGGCGGCGAGGAGATCTCGCCCATGGCGCTTGGTCTGGGCAGGGGCATATCGTTCCTGCTCGGCTGTTTCGCGTCCGGTCTGACCGGTTTCGTCGGCATGAACCTGGCGGTTCGCGGCAACGTTCGCTGCGCGGCCGCCGCGCGGACCTCCGTCAAGGAGGCGCTGGCAGTGGCGTTCCGCTCCGGTGCCGTGGCGGGCATGTTCACGGTCGCGATGGGTCTTGTTGGCGCAACGATCATCTTCATGATCTACAAGCAGCACGCGACCGAGGTCCTGCTCGGCTTCGGTTTCGGTGGCTCGCTGCTGGCTTTGTTTATGCGTGTGGGCGGCGGCATCTACACGAAGGCCGCGGACGTCGGGGCGGACCTGGTCGGTAAGGTTGAGGCCGGGATCCCCGAAGACGACCCCCGCAACGCAGCGGTCATCGCCGATAACGTCGGCGACAACGTCGGTGACTGCGCCGGCATGGCTGCGGACATCTTCGAATCGTACGAGGTCACCCTGGTCGCCTCGATGATCCTCGCGCTGGCGCATCACGATCCGGCGACGGCGCGCATCTGGATCATCTTTCCGCTGATCGTTCGAGGTATTGGCGTTATCACCTCGATCATCGGGACGTCGATCGTGCAGCTGCGCGACGAGAGCGAGCATCCGATGAAGCCGATCACCCGCGGCTTCGTGTGGGCCGCGATCTTGTCGGCCATCGGATTCGCGGCAGTTGCGCACTTCTACGCAAATGACTGGAGGCTCTTCTGGGCGACTTTTGCGGGGCTGGTGCTCGCGGTCGGGATCTACAAGCTGACCGAGTACTACACCTCGAGCGCGTATCCGCCGGTTCAGGAGATCGCGGAGGCATCGCAGACGGGTTCGGCCACGAACCTGCTGGCGGGCTTCGGCGTGGGTCTGGAGGGCTCGGTCTGGGCGCTTCTGGTGATCTGTGCGTGTCTGTTCTTCTCGATCATCATCTTCGGTGGAGAGGGCGCGCTGGCGATCCTCTACGGGGTGTCCCTGGTTGGTCTGGGCATGCTCACGACCACCGGCGTTGTCATCTCGATGGACACATACGGCCCGGTTGCGGACAACGCGCAGGGCATCTGCGAGATGGCTGACGTTCCCGAGGCGATGGAGACGGTGGAGGTGCTCGACGCGGTGGGCAACACCACCAAGGCCGCGACGAAGGGGCTTGCGATTGCGTCGGCGGTTATCGCCGCGATCGCGCTGTTCGGCTCCTATCTCTCGAAGGTCGCTGCTGCCTACGCGGGCACCGCTGCCGGCGAGGCGGTCAGCGCGGCGGCACTCGAGAACTACTCGATTCCGCTGGACGACCCGCGCGTGTTCATCGGTCTGCTGATCGGTGGCGCGATGCCCTTCCTGTTCAGCTCGATGACGATCCGCGCGGTTGGGCGCGCCGCCTTCTTCATCATCAACGAGGTGCGCCGCCAGTTCCGCGAGATCCCGGGCCTGATGGAGGGCAAGGCGATGCCGGAGTCGGCGAAGGTCGTCGATATCTGCACCGCGTCGGCCATCAAGGAGCTGATCGCCCCCGGTCTGCTGGCTGTCCTCGCGCCGATCATCGTCGGCACGTGGTTCGGCTGGCTCGGCCTGGGCGGCTTCTTGGCCGGGATCATCGTCACCGGGCAGCTGATGGCAGTGCTGCTGTCTGAAGCCGGTGGCGCATGGGACAACACGAAGAAGGTCATCGAGGACGGCGCGCACGGCGGCAGGGGCTCGGATGCCCACGCGGCCGCGGTCGTGGGTGACACCGTCGGTGATCCGTTCAAGGACACCGCCGGTCCGGCGCTCAACCCGCTGATCAAGGTCATGAACCTGGTCGGCCTGCTGGTTGTGCCGGTGCTCATCCTTCCGAACACCGAGCCGATGGCCTCGCAGACCTCGCCGACGATGTGGGTCGTGGGGATCATCTTGACCGCAGTCGTGGCCATCGCGATAATCATCGCGAAGCGCAGCGGCAGAGGTGAGGTCGAGGTGCAGGAGCGCGTTGGCGAAGGCGAAGTCGCCTGACGCGATATGCAGGAGGCAGTAACGAAGGCGGCCCGGCGCTATGCCGGGCCGCCTCTCTTTTCGGGGAGCTTCGGTGCAGCGGCTACCGGTCGGAGAGGACTCCCTGCTCGAGCAGCCAACGCGCCTGTTCAGCGACCTCATCCGGCTCGTCCGCTGGCATCAGCGCGAAGAGCTGACTGACCGTCTCGCCCGGCGCGACCGCTACGTCCTTCGGGTCGGTGTAGAGGAGCATCGTGCCGAAGCGCGATTCACCGAAGAGGGCCTCGGAGATCCAACCGGTCCCGTGGCCTGCGCCGGTCGCCGGCAGGTAGACCCAGCCGGGATGACCGATCTCCTTATATGCCATCGACCACTCATGCTCGCCGTCCTCGGTCACGTAGCCCTCACCGGGCAGCCAACCCCAGAACATGTATATATTGCGCTCCGTATCCGCCAGATTCGTCGCCTCGCTCTGCACCAGCACGAGCGGGTGGTCGGGATGGATCGCGAACCGGTAGCTGAGCGAGATGCCCGCATCCTCGTTCGGCACCGGGTCGCCATCGACGGTCTCCAGCGACGCATCCGCCTCCACGACCTGCCAGCCAGCGACGCCGTCCACCTTCTGGACCCGCGTGAACTCGCCAAGGTAGTAGTAGGCGGCGCCGGCCTGTAGCGTGATGTATGCCTTCGCGCCCGACCCATCCACTCCAATGTTCGCGCGTCCGTCTCCAGCAGCGGTGAATGACGCGCCGGCCGCCGACAGCCTGATGGTCCGCATGTCCTGCGCGATCTCGACGCCGGCGATCGAGAAGCTGATCGGGACGTCTATCGTGTTATGCGTCGGCGCGAGGTCGGAGATCTCGAGCGTGCCGCTGTATGCGCCCGGGCCGGCGCCGCTCAGATCCAGCTCGATCTCCGCGAAGTGCGCCTCACGGTCCTCGCGAACGAGAGCCACCGGGACGTCGAAGACACCGGGCATGTCCAGCCGCAGTGAATCGACGTCGATCGGATTCGCGTTGTCCGCGACACGGATGACCACGCGGCGGTTCCAGTCGGCGTCACCGAGTGCGCCGAGAGTGAGTTCGGAAACACCGTCCAGCTCCCGCGACAGGTCCCCGATGGAGTAGCCGGTCACTCGGGGCGGCGTCTCATCCTCGAGGACCATCCAGTCGGGCCTATTGATGACCACCAGGGCGCGTCCCCCGGTCGCCTGATCGGGCCCGAGCGAGAAGCTGACGGTGCCATCCTGCTCGGTGGCGTCGAGCTCCACCCAGCTTCCGTCCGCGAGCCGCAGGTGGACTGTCGCCCCGAGGGCGCACGTGGCGAGAAGTATGACCGAAACAACAGCAGCGATGCGGGTGCGAGAGATCATGGCCAGCCTCCAGATGCGGCGTGACTCAAGCCTGACGACGCGTCTGCCGATAGTGCAAGGGCATTGGAATGTCGCTACTGGAGCGATCAAGCGATGGCTCGCCAGCCCACTGCCCTGACCGTGACGGCCGCGCTGATTGTCGCGCTACTGCCGGCGCATGCGTCGGCAGAACCGCCGGACTTCGACGGATACTGGCGCGACGCGATGGCCCTCCGCATGCCTCTGCCGCCGGGCGCTCTGCCCATGGATGAGAGCGGCACGGTCGAGTTCCAGGTGACCGATCGGCACTCGACCGAGGCACACTGGTTCGCGGGCTCGGACCCATCTGCGACGCCGGTCGTGCACATCGTCGAGGGCCCCAGGCGCCCTGATCCGCCAGATTCAAAGCGAAGCCATCTCTATCTGCACTGGACCGACGACCGGATCTCGCTCGCCGGCTGGCTCGGCGCGACGGGTCGACAGAATCCGCGCGTGTTGTCCGTCCTCGCCGCGTGCCAGGCCGTCGATCTGCTATCATCGGCGCAGGGCCTGCGGGCGGAGCGCGTTGCGATCATCGGCGACGGGTTCGGCGCCGGGATCGCGCTGGCCGCGGCCGCCCTGCTGCCCGATCGCGTGGCGTTCGTGATCTGCCACCAGCCACGACCGGCCTTCTACCTTGCGGATGGCATCGCCACGCGCTCTGCCGCGGTCGCCGATGCGCTGGGCGGTATCTCCGCGGCCGCGCGCGCCGGTTTGGCCTACATGGAGCCGCGAAGCTTCGCGGCTCGCATCCATGTGCCGACGCTTGTGATTGCCGGAACGGCCGACCGCGCGGCGCCTCGGGAGGAGATGCAGGTCCTCTTCGAGGCGCTCGCGGGCCCGCGTGACAGCATGCTCGTCAGGGGCCTGAGCCACTGTCCGAGCGATGATCTCGACGGTATCACGGCGATCACCGGGCGCTGCGACGAATTCGCCGCCCGGTGGCGATCGCATCTGGTCACATCGCCATGATCTGGCGGATCTTCTCCGCGGTGGCCTCCAGCGACTCGATGTTCGGCGAGACCTCCGAGATCAGGGCGTCGTCATAGCCAATCGCGCGCAGCTCCTTCATCACCGCCGGGAAGTTCACGTCGCCCTCGAGCAGCGGCGTCCACTGGTAGCCGTCGCGCTTGAAGTCCTTGAAGTGGACCTTCACGACACCGTCGCCGATGATCCGCACCCACTGCTCGGGGTAGCTCTGGATGACCATGTTGCCGGTGTCGAAGTAGAGGCCGACGAACGGCGATCCGATCTCACTGAGGAATCGATCGAACTCCATGGGGGAGAGAAGGAAGCGATTCCAGACGTACTCCACGCCGATGACGACGCCGACCTCCTCGGCGAAGTCGGCGAGGTCTATGAGCGCCTCCCGGGCATTGTAGTAGGCGGCGTCATATGGGCACTCCTCGCTGACGCGCCCGGGCACCAGCAGCCAGGTGTCGATTCCGAACTTCGCGACGGTCTCGAGGATGCGCTTGATCTCGTCAACGCTCTCTCTGCGGCGGTTCTCGTCGCAGGTCATAATGTCCGGACGCGGCTCGCCTGAGCCGACGGCAGCGGCCAGCTCGATCTCGCGATCCTCGGCCATCCTGACCATGTCGTTGATCTTCTCGTCAGTGAGGCTCGAGAAGGCCGTGTCGCGGTCCTCGCGGAACGCAATCTCGAACGCTTCGTAGCCGGCCTGCTTGATGTTGTCGAGCGTCTCCTCGTACGTCCAGTCCCCGGGCGTGATAATCCCACTAACTCCAACCTTCATGGTAGTCCTCCCGATCTCGAATCACGGCTGTGTGAGGTTCACAATGGCAGGAGGCAGTTCGACGTGAGCCGGGCGGCTCCCTTCACGGGGCGCTTTGAAGCGCCGCCGCTGTCAGAGAGCCCACGCGACGAAGAAGGGGCGAGGTGTCAGATCTCGCCGAGGAGCTTCGATGCGAGGAACTGCGCGGCCTGCACGCCCATCATCCGGCGTCGGCCCGCGTCGGTGAAGAAGTGATCGACGCCCTCGAATGGCACCACGCTGGCCTGCAGATCGTAGTGGTCGATGAGGGCGAACAGATTGCGCAGTGAGCTGTACTGATCCTGCGTGCCGCTGATGAAGATGAGGGGCTGCCTGACTCGCGAGAGGTGCTCGAAGTCGGCCAGGGTGATCTCCTCGAGGCCGGTCGGATAGCCGATGCAGGCGGCAGCGCGAACCTTCCGATCGCGGGCGCAGGCCTGCAGCGCCACCTGGGAGCCGAATGAGTAGCCGGCGACCGCGCAAAGCTTGGGATCCACCGCGGACCGCGTGCGAAGGAAGGCCAGCGCACCGAGGACGTCATCGACCTCGCCGCGGCCATAATCGTGCTTGCCGGTGGACTCGCCGACTCCGCGGAAGTTGAAGCGCAGCACCGCGATTCCGCGCTCGAGGAGTCGATCGCGGATCTCCAGCACGACGGGGTTGTCCATCGTGCCGCCGTACAGGGGGTTCGGGTGACAGATAACGACGCCGGGCACCGTGGCCTCGTCGGACGGCCGCAGGGGAACCGACAGCTCGCCCCGAAGCGTCGGGGGACCCTCGCCAGCGGCCGGGAATGAGACCGGATCGGAGGTTGGCGGAGCGGGCTCGCCCGCCTGCGCGAGGGCCGTGGCAGCAGTCAGCAACGCCAGAATGGCGAACAATGCGCGGGCCATTATCGGGCCTCCGTGGGGATCGTCGCGGGCGTGCTGGTCGCGCCGAGGACCAGCCGCGGCAGATACTCGTCGGCCAGGCGCTGCTGGTAGTTGAAGAGCACGAAGCCCTCACAGCCGAGCCTGCGCGCGGCCTGAATCTGATCGAGCACGCCCTGTGGGGTGATCTGCGGATCGATGTCGGCGAAGGGGCCGATGCCCATCGCGACCGGCACCCTGCCGCCCGCCCAGCTCTCCTGCTTGCGCACCCAGTCCTGGAACTCGTCCATGTCCGCAACGTAGGTCATGGGTGAGACGAAGTCGATAAGCCCTTCGTCGATCCAGCGTTTCCAGTCCTGCCCAAAGGTGTCCCGATGGCTCTCCCAGTTGATGAAGACCGCCGCTGAGAGCGTGGCGTCAGGGTTGGCCGCACGGAGCTTCTGACGGATCGTGCGCAGCAGCGAGGTGATGATCTCGCGTCGCCATTCGAGGAAGCGTTCGGAGTGCGGGCCCGTCAGGACATCCGCGGGCCAGTTGGCGACCGTGACGCCGGTGTCGGCCTCGAAGCGTTCCCGGCAGTTCTCGCAGATGCAGCGGTCCTTCCACGAGTAGCGCAGGTAGTCGAGTTGCACGCCATCGGCGCCCCAGGTGCTGACCATCTCCACCGCGGTCTGGACGATCTGCAGGCGGTTGAGGTGGTTCGACGGGCAGAGCCAGTTCATGTCGTCGCCCGACGGGCTCTGCGCGATGCGGCCCTCGGCCTTCAGACGCTGCTTGAGCTCAGGGGGCGCGCCCATCGTGAAGAGTCCGAGGATGCGCGGATGGACCTCGACGCCGTGCTCCCGGCCGTAGCGTATGGCCTCGGCGAGCGGGTCGCCGCTGCAGTTCGCGGTGGTTGGCAGCACGCGGCTCGGGTAGTAGGCGGCGGCGCCTGAGGCCATATACGGGAAGCAGATGTTGAAGTTCGCCTCGGCGAGATTCCGCAGGGCCTCGTCCCAGCCACCATCGACGGTCGGTGAGGCCCAGACACCGCGGATCTCGGGCGATCGGGACGGGTAGGACCGCCACCACGCGCGGTCCGCGAGCATCTCAGCGCGCCTGGAGGCCTCGATCGCCTCGCGCTGGCGACCGTCTGCGAGCAGGTAGGGTATATCACCGAGGAGTGTCAGCGCCTCGCGCACGTCCGCCTTCGCGCCCGCGAGGTAGTGCTCGTCGCGCTCCCGCAGCGCAGCCGCAAACTGCGCGAGCGAATCGCAGTGCCCCACCGGTCCGATCTGCGCGGGGTCGCGGATGATCATGGCGTTCCACATCTCTGGCGCGAAATGGCCGATAAGCGCACGCAGAAGCGCTGCGAACTCGGCCTTGCGCTCCAGGGTCGGGGGCGCGGCGACGAACGCGCCCTTCGCGGAGGTGATGACCGCTGGCTGGCCACGGGCGTGGCCGGCGGCCCACCGCCCGATGACGCTGGCGCCGTCGCGCGGCCTGAGCCGTCGGACGATCCGCGCATCGAGTGTCATGCGATCCGGCAGGCCGATGGGGCGAGGCTGCCCGAAGCTGACGCTCAGGAACTGGCCAGCGAACTGCTCGCGGATGACCGGTCCGAGTTCGACCCCGATCTCCTCCGCGAGATCCGGGCGCGTCGTGTAGAAGACGATCAACTGCCCGGGGCGTCTCAGGAATGCGCGGAGATGGGTCAGCTCGTCATCGCTGACCGCGCGACTGTAGGGCATTATCGCGACAGGGACGTCCGGCAGTCCCCAGCGTTCGACCGTGCTGTCGGCGGTCTCGTGGTATGGAATGCCCGCCGCTTCGAGGGCCGCGAGGGTGGCCCGATAGCGCGCCTGGCTGATCTCGGCGGTCTCCGGGCCGGCGCCGCCGAGGAAGTCTCCGCGGATGACCGCTACCGTCGGCGTCTGTGCGCACAACGCGCATGTGCTGACGGCGAGAAGAAGCCCGGCGATCGCCGCGAAGCGGGTCATCACATCCGCTCCGGCGCGCTGACGCCGAGGAGGCCGAGGAGATTGCGCAGGACCTGGCCGGTTGCGCTCACAAGAGCCAGGCGGGCGCGGGACAACTCGGGCTGCTCCTCGTCGATCACGCGGCAGGTGCCGTAGAACTGGTGGAATGTGGCCGCGAGATCGCGCGAGAGATGGGCCAGCCGGTGTGGTGCGCGCTGCTCGGCGGCGTCGGTGACCTCGCCGGGGTAGTCGGCCAGCCAGCGCATCAGGCGACGTTCGTCCTCGTGCTGCAGAAGCGAGAGGTCGGCTTCGGTGACGTCATCGGTTGCGAAGCCGCGCTCACGGGCTTCGCGCAGGATGCTGCAGATGCGCGCGTGGGCGTACTGCACATAGTACACCGGGTTCTCCTCGCTCTGCTCCCGGGCGAGCTGCAGGTCGAAGTCGAGGTGCGAATCGACCGAGCGGGAGAGCAGGAAGAAGCGCGTGACATCCCGACCAACGTCCTCGATGAGGTCTCGGAGGCTGACGATCTTGCCCGCACGCTTGGACATGCGGACGATCTCGCCGCCCTCCGTGAGGCGCACGATCTGATGGATGATGAACTCGGTCACGTTCGGATCAACGCCCGCGGCGGCCATCCCGGCCCGCACCGAAGGCACCTGGGCGGCGTGATCGGGCCCCCAGACGTAGATGCAGTGATCGAAGCCGCGCTCAAGCTTGTCATCGACGTAGGCGAGGTCGGTCATCAGGTAGGTCTTCGCGCCGTTGGAACGCACCAGCACGCGGTCTTCCTCATCGCCGAAGTCGGTGGTGCGCAGCCACAGCGCGCCGTCCTTCTCATAGACGACGCCGCGATCGCGCAGCTCCTCGATCTTCCTGTCAACCGCGCCCTCCTCGAACAGTTTACGCTCCGAGAACCAGCTGTCGAACTCCACCCCCAGCATACGACAGGTTTCGGCGATCTGCTCGACGACGATCTCCTCACCGAGGATCGCCATCTCGTAGTGCCCGTCATCATCCTGCGGAACGCCGGCGAGCCTCTCCCGCCCGTGGCGGTTGATCAGCTCGCGGGCGTAATCCACGATGTAGTCGCCCCTGTAGCCATCCTCGGGCATCTCGTGGTCGAGATCCAGCAGCTCTCGCACGCGGGCCTGTAATGAAGCCCCGAACAGCCGAAACTGCGTGTTGTCAGGCCCGTCGTTGAGCAGATACTCGCGCTCGACATCGTATCCGACGGCATCAAGCAGGTTCGCCAGTGCATCACCATACGGTCCGCCCCGCGCGTTACCGATGTGCAGGGGGCCCACGGGGTTCGCGGAGATGAACTCGACCTGCACCCTCTTGCCGGCGCCGACGTCAGAGCGTCCGTAGTCCTCGCCCATCAGCAGGACCTGCGCGACCACGTCCTGGAGCCAGGTGGGGCGGAGATAGAAGTTGATAAAGCCCGGCCCGGCGATCTCCACCCGGTCGACGACAGCGGATTCGGGCAGATGTTGCACAAGGCACTGCGCGACCTCGCGCGGGGGTCTGCCGGCGGGCTTCGCCATCCGCAGGGCGAGGTTGCAGGAGAAGTCGCCCATCTCCGGCCGAGGGGGCTGCTCGAGCTGGATCTCGACATCGCATTTAGGCAGATCGCCGCACTCGCAGGCGGCCTCGAGGGCGGCGTTCAGCAGGTCGACAATCTGTGCGTCAGCCATCAGTTCAGTCCTCCGGGGGCAGTCGGACGTCTCTCAGAAGTCCAGCCAAATGTGAAGGTGGGAGTAGACGAGATTGGCGATCGTGATGCCAATGAACATGCCGATGAACATCTGGATGAGTCCGCGGCGCCAGAAGCTCACGAGGGGCGGGACGCGCTCGCCGGCGGCCTCGCGCCAGCGCTTCAGCACCGTCCGCCCGGCCTCCAGACCGGCCTTGAGCTGGCGCTCCGTCGGCTCTTTGGTGGCGAAGATCGCCTGGATGAGGTAGCCGGTGTGGAAGCGGAACATCCAGCCGAGGATGATGATCGCGGTGCCGGCGATGGGGCTGATGCGGAAGAGCGGCTCGGCGAAGAGCAGCACCGGCAGGATGCCGGCGAGCAGGTTTGAGCCGCAGCGGCGATGCGCCCGTGGCATCATCCGGGCCTGCTCGGCCGTCGGCTCGCCTCCGAAATGCTCGATCGCGGCGATGACCTTGTGCTCGGCAGCGTGATAGCCCGACAGCGGCGAGAGGCGCATCAGCACCAGGAATGACAGCAGCGTAATCAGGTTGACCGCCATCTGCATCCACGGCCAGTTCTCGGCGGTCAGCTCAGGACTGGGCGCAAGCAGCAGGACCGGTGTGAGGGGAATGGCGTAGATCTGCTGAAGCAGCCACGAGACGACGTAGGTCAGGACCATTCCGGCCGATCCGAGAGCGGCGATGGACAGCCCGGTCAGAATCAGCCAGCCGTCGCCCGCCGAGCGGGCGTTGCCGGTGGACACGAAGACGCCCCCGGGCATGGCCGTTCCGCTGATACGCGGAGGGCCGATGTTCGGGAGTGCGGGCTGCATCCAGTCCGGGTAGATATTCTCAGAAGCGTTGCGGAGTATCGCGATCGCCTCAAAGCGCGTTCAGGGTTGCGGGTTAGTGGCCTGTTATGATATGATACATATCCACGGCAATGCTCGCGGGCGGACTGCACGTCGCCCGCTTTCGAAAGGGATGCGCCGAGATGGCAAAGTGCTACATCTGCAACAAGAAGCCCAGCACCGGGCACAATGTGAGCAACTCGCAGCGGCGCACGAAGCGGACCTGGAAGCCGAACCTGCAGCGTGTTCGCGCAATCGTGGACGGCTCCCCGAGGCGGATCAAGGTCTGCACCTCGTGTCTGAAGGCCGGCAAGGTGAAGAAGGCCGCTCGCGGCTGAGCTGGTGATTTCCGAGCTTTCATGAGCGGTCGGGGTGATCCCCCGGCCGTTTGCCGTTTCCAGGGTGCTCTGATGGGGCTTCGCGACATCGAGATTATAGCACAGCGACTCGAGGCTGCGCAACCGCGCGGGACCGTTCGGGCGGGCTGCGCCACGGGAGCGGCAAACCGTGCCTGAACGCCCACGCGTGGCAATTAAGACCCTCGGCTGCAAGCTCAACCAGTATGAGAGCGAGCAGATCCGCGAAGACTTCGAGGCCCTCGGGTTCGAGAGCGTTGATTTCAGCGACGAGGCCGAGGTGTACGTCATTAACTCCTGCACCGTCACACATCGAACCGATCGCGATGCCCGCAGGCTCTCGCGGCAGGCGCGCAGGCGCAGCCCGGGGTCGATGGTAATCGTCACCGGCTGCTACGCCGAACTGCAGCCGGAGGTGCTCGAGGACCTGGGCGTGGTGGACCTCGTCGCGCCGAATGACCGCAAGGGCGAGCTTGCCCGGGCGGCAGCGGAGTGGCTCGGGCAGCGGGGCATCGCCTGTGAGCAGGTCGACCAGCCGGAGGACGCGCATCGCCTCGTGCGCCGTTTCCCCGAGAACACGCGCGCATTCGTCAAGGTGCAGACCGGCTGTGACGCCAACTGCGCGTACTGCACGATCCGCCATGCGCGCGGACCGTCACGCAGTGTTCCACCGGAAATCGCCATTGAGCAGGCGAAGATGCTGGCAGAGAACGGGCACCCGGAGATCGTTCTGGTTGGCATACACCTCGGCGTTTACGGCAATGATCTCGAGGAGCCGGGGCTGAACCTGGACGAGCTGGTGCGGAGGATGTGTGCGGTGGACGCGATCCGGCGTCTGCGGCTGAGCAGCATCGAGCCGATGGAGATCTCGGACGCGTTGATCGAGATGGTCGCAGAGGGGGGGAGGGCACTGCGGCCGGCACCAGACGCGCCGTGCTCGGGCAAACTCTGCCGCCACCTGCACATTCCGATGCAGAGCGGCTGTGACGCCACCCTCCAGCGCATGCGGCGGCCATACACGTCGCGGGAGTACGCCGATCTGGTGCGGCGAATCGCGGCCCGCGAGGGTCGGATCTGCATCGGGTCGGATGTGCTCGCGGGGTTCCCGGGCGAGACGGAGGAGGAGTTCGACGAGACGATCGCGCTGGTGGAGTC
>JALGTR010000091.1:0-11847 GCA_029821265.1 Candidatus Zipacnadia bacterium | reverse complement strand
ACCGCCGCTGCGGAGATGGCCGGGCAGGTCGATCCGGAGATCCGCAAGCAACGCACCAACGCGCTGCGGGCGCTCTCTCGCAAGAAGTCCGAATGCTTTGCGGCGGCGCACTTCGGCCAGGAGCTCGAGGTGGTCGTCGAGACACGGGCCGATCGCGCAGGGTGGCTGAACGGCATCGCGGACAACTACCTCCGCGTGCGCCTCGAGGGCCCGGAGAGCCTGTGTGGCGAGCTCGTCGCGGTGCAGGTGATTGGCCGGGAGGGCACGGATGTCATCGGCCGGCTGATCTGAGGCGTGTCCTATTCCCCCTCGGCCCACTCGTAGACGCGGACCTCGTACGCCCGAAATTCGCAGCGCAGACGCCCGTCCTCGAGCTCAAGCGCGGCGCCACCTCTGAGCGCGATCTCGCCGACGTCGAACCGCGAGAGGTCGAGATCGAGACGCGCCGGCGTGGGCGAGACGTTCACGACCGCGAGCACCCGGGTGCCATCGGCGACGCGGCTCCAGGTGCGGAACGGATCAGCCACCTCGATGCTGTCGCGCGGCCTTGGCTCGGCCACAAGCCACGGCATCAGCCCGCGCAACTCCTGCACGGTTGCGACCAGCCCCGCCCACACGGTCGGCGAGTCCTCCACGATGTGATAGCGCGAGTTCGGCAGCCAGTACCAGATCAGGCCATCCGCGCCGGCCGCAAGCGACATGAACGCCATGCAGCGCGTCTGCTCGTACGTCGGCTGATCGGGCGGGCCGAGCTCGGCGATCCGCTCCTGCGCGTCATGCAGATAGCGCCCGTCATGGGCCTGCAACACCACCCACAGGGGCTCGTCGCCAGTGGCGTCGAGCACCATCCTGATGCGGTCCTCGACCATCGTCAACGGCTGGGAGGGCAACGGGTAGGGATCGGGCCAGAGGAGGTCGGCGGCGGGGGCATAGGCGTCGTAGGCCCCCGGCCGGCAGATCACCTGCACGGTCGGATGGAACGGATCGGTGCCCGCCACGGCGTCGTGGACGGCGCGCATCTCGCGAACGGTTAGGCCTCGCGCGGCCGGTTCGTCCATCAGATACCAGCAGAGCAGCCCCGGCTCGTCCATGAGCTCGCCCGTCCAGCGGCGGATGCTCTCCAGATCGCCGCCATAGACCCAGTCCCGGTTCAGGCCGAGGAATACCCGCAGGCCGTGATCATGGCAGTCCCGCAGGTACGCCTCGGCGCTTTCGACCGTCTGCGGGGATCGGGCCTCGAACGCGTACGAGTGGGTGACGTTAAAGCCCGCCTCCTCGAGTCCGCTGAAGACATGCAGCTCGTCGCTCGGGTCACGATACGCGCCAAGGGGAAAGAACGGCTCGCCATCGATCAGCGCTATTCCGTCCTCACGGAAGGTCACCCGGCTGCCGGGCGTCTCATTGCTGAACACGCTGTCGAGCATCACAGTGCGCTCGCCCGCCACCGCCTCGACGTGCACCTCGTGCAGTCCGGCCCACAGGTCATTGCGCGGCATGAGGCGCACGAGGCCGCCGCGCTCCAGCGTCACGTCCGCATCCTGCCCCGCTATGGTTGCACTGACCGCGATGTCCTCGCGTGGAGGCACGATCCGCGCCTCCAGCGTTGGCCGCAGCGCCCCGGTCCACTGCCACGTCGGCACGATATCCACCGGCCAGCGTTCGGCGTCGGCGGCCACCACGAAGCGGTGTGCCCGGGCGGGCGGCAGAAGATCGCCGGTGGATCCCTGCGGCTGCAGGCGCCAGTACCACTCACCGGGCTCGAGCCACTCGCCGGGCCGCCAGGTGGTGGCGGAAGCGATGCCGGTGATCGTCGCGTTCGGAGGAAAGTCGGGGGAGGGGGAGAGGCTCACGTGCTGCACCAGTCCGCGCGGCTCCATCTCCTGCCATTGCAGCTGCGGACGCTGCGTGGTGACGGTCTCCCCCTCCTGCGGAGAGATGATCTCAGGTCCCGGCCAGTCGGTGATCTGCTCGACGACCAGGTCGTCGAACCACGCGGTGCCGAGCCCCTCAATGCCCAGAAGCACGTGAAGGTAGCCGACGTTCGCGGGAATCTGCCGGGTCCAGGACACCTCGCGTCGCTGCCAGTCATGGCTGCCAAAAAGCCCGTCGGGGAAGCTGCCTCCCGGGACGTGGCCCCTGTCGTGGTCGGCCCACTGCAGGAAGATGACCGCACCGCGATGCTGGCTATTGCGCGGGTTCCGCTCAACGTCCTCGCAGCGCATCATCACGTGGCCGCGGTAGAACTTACCCGCCTCGACCGGCAGGAAGATCTCGGCGTACTTCGGATCACCCTCTGCGACCTCGACGCGCAGAGAGCGCTCTCCGGCGAATGCGTCTTCGGTGAGCGTCATATTGGGCGCGAGTCGCCATCCGCGCGCCTCAAGCTCGGTCCGGGATCGCTCGAAATCCTCAGCAAAGGGCAGCTGAGGCTCCGCGATGGCGATCGAGGTGACGAGCACTGCGACAGCGATGGATGCGCGATGCACAGAGGATCACCCCGCCCGTCCGGTTCGGTGGTCTGCGATGGACCGCATTTTCACCGGAGGGGCGGGGATACCTCCCGCTGCGCACAGTCAGCGGTCCGCTGTCACCAGCGCGGTCTTTTCAGGTTGTGTGGGCGTCTCAACAACCTCCAGGGGCGAGGCGTCGATGCGCGGCTCCATCACGAACGTGTGGCGCACGTAGACCTCGTCGGGATCCCATGCGTCGAGCGGGATGTACGTCCGCTGGCTCACGTAGCCGCTTCGCGTCACCAGAATCTCTATCTCGCAGCGATCTCCGGCGCAGTCGCGCACATCGATCCAGTAGGGGCCGCCCGACCAGTTGTACTCCCAACCCTGCCACTCGGGGGGGAACTGCGTGCCGAGCCGGCTGTACTCGTCGCCGGTCTTTTCGTCCTGCTGGCTGCCCGCTATCCAGACGGTGACATTCGGCAGGGGGTTGCCATCCTCATCCGCCACGTTAAGATAGAGGAACATCGTCTTCTGCGGCGAGGGATAGTCGTCCTCGCACCACTCGTCGTCACACCAGTCGCCCCCGCATCCGGACAACAGGAGCAGCGCGATGGCCATGGTGCTGAGGCCGACCATAAGCTGTTTGACGGTCACGGTGGACACCTCCTGCCTGATTACTATCGCCTGTAGTTGATACTATAACAAGTAGTAGGATGAAGTCAAGGAGGAGGCGAGTAATCCCCACGCCGACCGCGACGCCTGGCGTGCAGGTATGGGAACGGTCCGCGGAGAAAATGGTGGCGACATTGGACGAGAACAGGGAGCGTGAGATCGTGAGGGTCGTCGTGCAGCGCGTTGCAGAGGCGTCAGTGCGGGTGGAGGGGGAGATCGTCGGAGAGATTGCGCAGGGCCTGATGGTGCTGCTCGGCTGCGGCGAGGGGGACACGGCCGAGGACGCGCGGTCGCTCGCCGACAAGATCGTCAACCTCCGGATCTTCGAGGACGACGATGGGAAGATGAACCTCTCGGTCCGCGACATCGACGGTGGCGTGCTGGCGGTGCCGAACTTCACGCTCTACGGAGATTGCCGCAAGGGGCGCAGGCCGAGCTTCACGTCCGCCTGCGACCCGGACACTGCAAACCGGCTGTTCGAGGACTTCGCGGATCATATCGCCGCGGCCGGAGTGACCTGCGAGCGCGGAGTGTTCGGCGCAAAGATGGCTGTTTCGCTGGAAAACGACGGGCCGGTCACCCTGCTGCTGAGCAGTGATCGAACATTCTGAGCGCGTGAACTATCAGTTATCCGGAGGACACGGAGACGCCACGGCCGAGTGAGACGGCATAGATTCCCGCCGTCCAGGCGGGTTGGGAACAAAGATGGCAACCACAGGACGGAGAAAGAAGGGGCGGGTCCGCAAGCGGTTATCCGGTCGCTATTGCGACGCCGGCGACATCCAGGCACTTCAGGATGATGTCAATGGCGCCATCGCGTCGTATCGCCGGGCGACTCAGCTGGACGACAGCAGTGCCCGGGCGCATGTGGGAATGGGGGACGCGTATGTACTGGCGGATCGCGATGACGAGGCCTATCGGGCCTACTCGCGCGCGCTGAAGAAGAACCCGAGGAACGCGGAGGCGCACTTTGCGATGGCGGACCTGCTGCAGCGGGCCGGACGGCTGCAGGAGGCCGTGGAGGAGCTGGAGATCGCGGTGGATTGCGATCCAGGGCGTGCGTACTACGTCTATCGGCTCGCGGAGTTGTATGTGCGCTCAGGCGACGACGCGATGGCCGAAGAGGCGCTGCTGACGGCGATCGCCATTGACCCGGACGAAGCCCTTTACCGGTACAAGCTTGGCGAGCTGCACTGCAGGGCCGAGTCGTGGATGGCGGCGGCCGAGGCCTACCTGCAGGCAACCCGATGCGCGCCTCTCGATGACTTCTACCATGTCCGACTGGCAGTTGCGCTGATCCGTCTCAGGCGCCGTGATGCCGCGATCCGCGTCCTGCGGCGTGCTGTCAGGATCGCTCCGGACAACCGCGCATATCGCTATCTGCTCGGCGAGCTGCTGATCCTCGGCGGCGACCTCGCGGCGGGCAGCGCTCAGCTTCGGCGGGCGGGACGCCTGGACCAGTACGAACGAGACTACGTGCGGCGCGTCAAGACCCGCGCAGGACAGCTTCGCGAGGACGAGAAGCTGGTGCTGATCGCGGCCGTCGAGACGCCCGTCTGAGGAGCTGTCGGATGACACTGAGGACGCTTGTGGTCGGCCCCCTGGAGGCGAACTGCTACATCGTCGGAGCGGAGACCAGCCGCGAGGCGTTGATTATCGACCCGGGCGGAGATGCCCCGCGCATTCTGGCGGCCCTCGAGGACGCCGACCTCGACATTCGCTACATCTTCAACACGCACGGGCACGTTGACCACGTCGCGGCGAATGCCGAGGTGAAGGAGGCCACCGGCGCGGAGCTGATCATTCACGAGGCGGATCGCGAGATGATCGAGAAGCCGCACAGCTTCTGGTCATCCCTCGTGGGTGGTGTGGAGCCATCGTCACCCGATCTTACGATGGCCGACGGCGACGAGTTCACGGTCGGGGAGATGACAGTTCAGGTGATACACACGCCGGGGCACAGCCCGGGCTGCGTATGCCTGCGCATCGGGGACGCGATCTTCACCGGCGATACGCTCTTTGCGTCGAGCATCGGCCGAACAGACCTGCCCGGCGGCAGCATGGCGCAGTTGCAGCAGTCGCTGCGGCGCCTGCGCGACGAGGTGCCCGCCGAGGCGGCGGTGTATCCCGGACACCGAGGCCCATCGACAATGGCCACCGAACTGCGCGAGAACCCCTACATGCAACAGCTGTAGCTACCCCGCGCCCTCCCCCTGCCAGGCCCGTCGCGTGACCGGCCGCCGCTGGAGGTTTCGGAGCCGCGATCCTCCCCCGCGGCGCGTCAGCGCCTGGCTTGTCTGAGGCCCTCTGTTCGTGGTAGAATCGACTGTACAGCATAGATGCGGCACTTCACTGCAACCAGCACGGCAGCCCGTATGTCCGAGGAGACGATCATGGCCACGCGCAAGCGGACCCTGCGCGACCGCATTGTGGAGAGCCTCAAGTTCTGGACCGTCGTCGCGGTTCTGTGCGTGATCGTGGGGGTCGGCGCGTATCACGTCGGGCGCAACTACGTCGGCGAGCACCTCCACGAGATGGAGGTCACCCAGCGGGCGCCGGAGATCCTGCCGCAGACCTCTCGCCCCGTCACGGCGGGAGGCGATGACGAGCGCCCACCTGTCGAGCCGGTGGTCGTCATGCAGGAGCGCGAGCCCACGACGCGGGAGGAGTGGCGGGTGCGCCGCGAGCTGCAACAGCCTCAGGATGGCGCGCAACTGCATGCGGCCGAGGAGGTCGCGTCGGAAGAGCGGCCGGAGGAAGCCGAAGACGCGCCCGAAGCCGAGTCTGAGCCGCCTGTTGACGCGGAGGAGGCTCCGGCCGATGGAGAGAGCTTCGTGGTGACCGCCGGGGCCTTCGCCGACGAGCAGAACGCGCAGCGCCAGGCCTCGCGTCTCGCTGAGCGCGGATATCAGCCGTACATCACGACGGTCGAGAAGAACGGCATTACCTACCGGCGCGTCAACGTGGGCGTGTTCGACGAGCGCGAGTCGGCCGAGCGCGTGAAGAACCGTCTGCGCGAACAGGGCTTTGACGCCGCCGTCTGGACCGAATGAACGGGGTCACGGACACTGCGGCACTCTGATCGTATTACGTTGATCGTGCTCGACAGCGTCGGCATCGGTGACGCACCAGATGCCGGCGAATTCGGTGATGCCGGCAGCGATACGCTCGGCAACCTCGCCCGCGCGGTCGGCGGCCTGACCCTCCCGGATCTCGCCGCTCTCGGACTGGGGAACATCCACCGCATCGACGGGGTGCCTCCCGCGTCTGAGCCGCTGGCCTCTTTCGGTCGGATGACCGAGCAGGCGGCGGGGAAGGACACCCTGACCGGCCACTGGGAGATGATGGGCATCATCCGCGAGCGCCCGTTCCCGACCTATCCGGACGGGTTTCCTGACGAGCTGATCGAGCGCTTTGAGCGGGAGACCGGCCGGCCCGTCATCGGCAACCGACCGGCCTCCGGCACGGTCATCATCGAGGAGCTGATCGACGAGCATCTCGAGACGGGCGCGCTGATCGTCTACACCTCCGCCGACAGCGTCTTCCAGGTTGCGGCGCACACGGACATCGTCCCGCTGGATGAGCTGTATGAGGACTGCCGGATCGCCAGGGAGATGCTCACCGGTGAGCACGAGGTGGCGCGTGTGATCGCTCGCCCGTTCGTCGGCGAGCCCGGCTCGCTGAGGCGTACCGATGAGCGGAGGGATTTCGCCCTCCCTCCGCCTGAGCCGACCGCGCTGAACCTGCTTCAGGACGCGGGCGTCACCGTAACCGCCGTCGGCAAGATCGATGACATATTCTCCGGCTGCGGCATCGACTATGTGACGCATACCCACGACAACGCCGACGGTTGCCGCACAATCGTCAACCTGCTCCGCAGCGACCGCGAGGGCCTGATATTCGCCAATCTCAACGATTTTGACACGAAATTCGGCCACCGCAACAACTGTGAGGGCTACGCGCAGGCGCTGATGGAGTTCGACGCCTTCGTGCCGGAGCTTCTCGACGCGCTCGGGAGGCGCGATGTGCTCGTGCTCACCGCCGATCACGGTACAGACCCGACCACGGAGAGCACCGATCATTCGCGCGAACGCGTTCCGCTGCTTGTGTATGGCCGCGCGCTGCGCTCTGGCGTGGACCTCGGCACCCGTGAGACGTACGCCGATCTCGGCGCGACGATCTGCGAACTTTATGGCGCCGCGGTGCCGGATGCGGGCGAGAGCTTCGCGGCTGAGATCGTGAGGGAAGGGCCATGAGCCGCGATATTCGGCGGCTGAGCGTCCGCAAGCGGAATGGTGAGGAACTGAGCGAGGACGAGCTGCGCTGGATTGTCGAGGCCTACACCGCCGGTGAGATCGACGATGCCCCGATGGCCGCGTGGTTGATGGCCGTGTGCTGTGCCGGGATGACCGATGCGGAGACGTGGGTCCTGACCGATGCGATGGCCCGCTCGGGCGAGCTTCTCGACCTCTCAGGGCTGTCTCGCCCGACGGTTGACAAGCACTCAACCGGCGGGGTTGGCGACAAAGTTACGCTTGTCGCCGCGCCGATTGCCGCGGCCTGCGGGGCGTGCGTTGCGAAGATGAGCGGGCGCGGCCTCGGGCACACCGGCGGGACGATCGACAAGCTTGAGGCCATCCCGGGCCTGCAGACGGCAATCGAGCCCCAGCGCTTCATGCGCCAGGCCGAGGAGATCGGGCTGGTTGTGGCCGCTCAGAGCGATCGCCTGGCGCCGGCCGACGGGAAGATCTACGCACTGCGCGACGCGACAGGCACCGTGGACAGCCGGCCATTGATCGCGTCGAGCATTATGAGCAAGAAGATCGCGGCCGGCGCGGCGGCCATCATCCTCGACGTCACCGTCGGCAGCGGGGCCTTCATGGAGCACCAGGATGAGGCGCGGGCGTTGGCGGAACTGATGGTGGGGATCGGCGAGCGCGCGGGACGCAGGACCGTCGCGCTGCTCACGGATATGAACGAGCCCCTCGGACGGGCGGTCGGCAACGCCATTGAGGTCGAGGAGGCCGTCGCGGTGCTCGGTGGCGGGGGGCCGGCGGACACCCGTGAGGTTGCGACCGCGGTCGCTGCGTGGATGCTGGTGATGTCAGGTGTGGAACGTAGCATCGCCGGCGCCAGGGAGACGGTGGACGCGGCTATCGATGGTGGTGGCGCCCTGGAGTCGCTGCGCTCCATGGTCGAAGCACAGGGGGGCGATGTCGGAGCGCTCGACAGGCCGCTGCTTGGTCACCGGCCGACGGCGCGCGGTGAGTTCGAAGTCCGGCGCTCCGGTGTCATCACCCGGCTTGACGCACGGAAGGTCGGTTACGCTGCGCTGGCGAGCGGGGCCGGGCGTCGGCGCAAGGGCGATA
The DNA here is from genome assembly GCA_029821265.1 of Candidatus Zipacnadia bacterium. Lineage (GTDB taxonomy): Bacteria > Armatimonadota > Zipacnadia > Zipacnadales > UBA5352 > JALGTR01. Next base: position 3,353 of record JALGTR010000091.1, on the reverse strand, counting down.
GCGTCGATCCTGCGGCAGGTCTGCGCCTGCTACGGAAGGAGGGCGACGAGGTCGCCTCCGGCGACGTGATCGCCGAGGTGGGCGCCTCCTCCGATCGGCATCTCGACGATGCCGTGCGAGAGCTTCGCGAGGCCGTTACGATTGGGGATGAGCAGCCGCCATCGCGGCAACTTGTCCTGGGCGTGGTGGGTGCGGAGGAGATCGGATGATCGGAGGAAAGAGCTGGCTGGACCTCGCGGTTGTGGCCGCGGCCGTGATGGCGCTGGTCACGCTCATGCTCGTGATTCAGGCGCTGGATCGCGGCCGGCCACGCTCGCAGATCATCCGGGTGGCCGCGCTCTTGTGGGGCGCAGTGGGCCTGACAATCGGCATGGGCTGGCTGCTGGACATCCACTGGGGTGGGGCGCTCTTCGACGTTGAGCTGATCGGAGACCCTCGCGTCGTCTCGCGCCAGCTCAGCACGTCGGAGATGGTGCTGCTCGGCATCGTACTCGCCGCCATGGCCGCGCTCTACGTGGTCTCAATCGCGGCAGTCAGGCGCCTGCTCGAGCGCGACACCGATGAGCTGAAGGTGCGCCCGGCGGATGGGGGCGAGGCGCGGTGATCGCGATCGCTGTGGTGCTGTGGGCGCTTGTGCTGGCGGCGTTCGCCTTCGTCTTCTACACGCGGTACGTTGAGCCGACGCGAATCGAGGTCACCCGGACCGATGTGCGGTTCGAGCACCTGCCGGAGGCTCTCGAGGGGCTGCGGATCGCGCATCTCTCGGACTTCCATTGCCACCACGATGCGGCCATCGAGTGGAGCAGTCGCGAGGCGATCAGGCTCGCGATGGAGCAGAAGCCGGATCTGATCGCCATCTCCGGGGACATGTTCGAGAACTGCGGCATGGCGCAGGAGTGTGGGGAGCAGCTTGCCGGGCTGAGCGCTCCGCTCGGGGTCTATGCGGTTCCCGGGAACCACGATCTCGCGCATCTCGATCCGTTCGCCTGCCGCGAGGCCCCTTTCGAGGAGATTAGCGCGCTCAGAGAGACGCTGGCACGGCTGGGAATCGAACTCCTCATGAACGAGAATCGGCATCTTCGGGTCGAGGATGCCACGCTTGCGATCGCCGGCGTGGACGAGATGGCATTCGGGCGGGACGATGTGGCGCTTGCGCTGAGGAATACCGAGCCGGCTGACCTTGTTGTTCTACTCGCGCACACGCCCGATATTCTCGACGATCCGGCCGTCGTTCACGCGGATCTGATACTGTGCGGGCACACCCATGGGGGGCAGATACAGCTTCCGCGGATTGGCTCGCCGTGGGCGCCCGTTTGGCGCGATCGCAGGCGGGCGTCGGGCCTGCTGCGAGCGGGGGGACCGCTGGCCTACGTTAGTCGCGGCATTGCCTCTGCAACGCGGGCGCGTTTCCGCTGTCCGCCCGAGGTCGCCGTGCTGACGCTGCGTCAGGGCACCGAGACCGAAGCAACGGAGGTCCCGGTCAGAAGAGAGGGCCGGAGCCGTGAGGTATTCGAGGAGGCACCGTCGTGAGGATATTCAGAAGCGTGACGAACCTGTTGGAGCGAGTCGGCCTGAAGAAGCCCTCCCAGATGCCGCTCTCGCGCGATCAGGCCTTCGAGGCCCGTCCCGTGCGAAATCCCAGGCTCAAGTGGCGGCTCAACGAGGAGGAGAACGTCGAGGTCGTTATCCCGCGGGGCAAAGACCTCTTCAGCCGCGCGATGGGTTTTCTCTTCTTCGTGCCCGAGAGCCGTCCGGTGATCCTCGACGAGGTCGGGACCCGGGTGTGGCATCTGTGTAACGGGGAGAACACCGTCGATCAGATCATCCGGGTGTTGTGCGAGGAGTACCGGCTGTCGCGCCGGGAGGTGGAGGCCTCGCTGACGGAGTACCTCCGGACGCTCGGCAAACGTGGGATGGTTGGCTTCCTGATTCCGAAGGAGTTCCTCGATGAGTTCGAGGGCGAACTCGTCGGGCTGGAGGACGTCGGGACCAGCCGCGAGGAGCTGGAGGCGGCGCAGATGGAGGCGGAGGAGGAGCGTGCAGCGGAGGAGGCGGCCGAGGTGGCGGGTGGGGATGAAGAGGCCGCGGAAGAGGGCGGCGCCGGAGTCGAGGATGCCGATGCAACGCCGGATGCCGAGTCTGACGAGGAGACGGACAGGAGCGCCGGCTGAGATCGCGAGGCGGGGAGGCTGAATGCTATGCTGCGCAACATCGTCGTCGGCTACGATGGTTCTCGCTCCTCCAGGGTCGCCGTTGAGCAGGCCCTGCTGTTCGCCGAGGCGTTCGCGGGACGGCTCTACATTGCGACGGTCGCCCCCGTCAGCGACGCGGATCTCGAGACCACGGCCATTGAGGGCGAGACGGATATCGCGGAGATGGCGATGGCGCCACGGCCTCCCGGCGAGCAGGCCGACGAGATGGAGGGCGGGCCGGCGGAGATCCGTGGGATCGACGACATTCAGGAGCGCTGCCACCAGGTGAACGTCGCCTGCAGCGAGGAGCGGCTCTTCGGCAGACACGCAGGCGCGCGCCTTCTGCGCCGCAGCTGGCTCGCCGAGCTGCTTGTCATCGGCCGCGGCGATGAGCGCAGACCCGGCGTGCTCGGGCCGAACACAACATTCCTGCTCAGCGAGCTTGTCACACCCACGCTGGTCTGCGCCCGCCAGCCGATCGAGGTCCGGTCTGTGCTGATCCCCTACAAGTGGTCGGTCTCAGGCGGGCGCGCTTTGTCATTCGCGGCGGGGATGTGCGAGGCGCTCAACGCCGAGCTGCGCGTGATCGTCTGCGAGAGACGCCGTAGCGACGCGCACGATACCATGGAGCGCGCCGAGAAGTTTCTGCGCGGCTACCGCGTGGAGTTCGAGACCGATGTCTCGCTGACGCTGCCGCACGAGGCCGTCCATTCCGCGGCGATGGAACGCGACGCCTCGCTGGTGGTGATCCCCGGGGCGCACAAGCGCTACTTCCTCTTCCCGTGGCAGCGCAACGAGACACTCTGGCGCGCCCTCGAAGTGCCCCGGGCGGCCGTCCTTGCATATCCGTAACGCATCGCGCTCGCGGTCAGCACTCTATCCCGGTGCGGGCCCTCACACCCTCGGCATAGTAGTGCTTGACCTCGCGCATCTCGGTCACGAGATCGGCGGCCTCGATAACGCGCGGGTCGGCTCGGCGCCCGGTGATGATAAGCTCCACGCCCTCCGGCTTCTCTTCGATCACCGCCAGCAGCTCTTCAACCGAGAACAGGCCGAAATGCGTCGCGATGTTCGCCTCGTCAAGCACCACCACGTCCCAGCGGCCCGCGAGCATCTCCTCGCGTACTTCGGCAAGCCCGGCCCGGGCCATTTCGATGTCCT